>DEDL01000033.1:0-18416 GCA_002349525.1 Lachnoclostridium sp. UBA2905 | reverse complement strand
TTCCATCATTCAAACTGCGCCGCCATCTATCAGCAGGCTGCGTCTGCTATCCTCAGATAATGAGGTCGCTTATCTGCACCTCATATTTCTTAGCCCATTCGGCATAGAGCTGTTCAAATTTTTCTTTCTGTTCCTTTGCAACCAACTCTTCCTTTTTGGCAATGGCCTTCTCCTCATCATTTGCCTCAACACAGTAAATGATGTAAAAGCCTTCCGGAGCTGTAACAACAGGACTGAATTCGCCATTATTAAGAGCAAAACATGCATTAATAAATTCATCGCTCATGTCTCCCCTGCCTACAACAGCCTCTGCACTCGCAGACTCTGTATTGGCTTCTGCAAATGAAAGGAAATCCTCCACAGTCTTTGCTTTCTTTCTGAGCTTTTTGGCTTCCTTGTAGCGCTCATTTATCTCTTCCTCATTCAGATTAACTTCAACGCCACTCTGGTTAACACCACTTGTCTGAAGATATATATACCAGACCTTGCACTGTCTTGCATCATCATCACTTATTGAAGTATTTATGCCATTAATGCAGGAATCATAAACTCTTGCCGCAATTTCATTCTCACAGTATACGTTAGTCATCGTATCTACATCGAGATTATATGCTGCAATGTCCTGCTCTGTCATAGACTGGAAAAGTGTTTCCACATACTGTCTGATATTCTGTGTTTCATCACCTGTGAGACTGATTCCAAGGCTTTTTGCCTGCTGTCCAATAACCTTCATCTGAGTTATCATTCCAACAACCTGGGCAGTTGTAATGTCTCCAAATGTCTTTCCTGGCTCAATCTCATAATTCCATATTCCCTCGCCAAGAGTATCCTGATATTTGTCCTTTAAAATATATCTGTATACCAAAAGCTCCTTATATGTGGCAACGCTGTCTCCTACAGATACAACAATTGACTCCGGTGTAAGTTCCTTCTGCTCCACATTTGCCGCTTCCTCAGCATCTGTTGCCCCCTCTGGAACTATGGCGTTCTCGCTGCTCTTTCCACAGCCGGAAACAGGGATGCATAATGAAACTGCAAGAGTAAGTACTGCACACTTTTTTAACAGACTCCTGCTTAACGTATGCTTACCTAACTTTTTTTCCATCATTTTTATCTGATTTATCATTTTGATCTCCTTCGACTCTTACTAACATCTTCATTTTCAGAAGAAGTGCCTTAATTTTTTCAAATAAGTCCTCGCCGTCTCTTAGCCAGTAGACGAATTCAGGCTTGCCCTCTTTAACAAATGTAAGCCTTTTACCTTCGCCTTCCATAAACGACGGTATTTTGATTATATCAAAGGGAGCATTTTCATACAACTTAAATCTTATAATGTCTCTTGGTTTCTTGTCACGAAGATGACTTTTGTCCTTTTTATAAACCACACTTGTCACGTAAACTTCATGTGCCATAGCCTTTATAAGAGCTATTTCCATAAGGTTGTTGACAGATTCCGGATACGGACCGAAACGGTCTCTAAGCTCATCCTGTCTGTCGTTGCGTTCTTCTTCATTTTCAATATCAGCAATTCTCTTATACATTTCAAGCTTGAGAGCCTCACTTTTTATATAAGAAGCCGGAATGTATGCGTCAACCTCCATCTCAACAGAGGTTTCGAATTCATCACTTATCTCAGCCTTTTCACCTTTAAGGGCCATAACCGCCTCATTTAACATCTTACAGTACATATCGTATCCTACTGCTGCAATATGTCCATGCTGCTTTGCTCCAAGGAGATTTCCTGCTCCTCGTATTTCAAGGTCTCTCATGGCAATCTTGAATCCGCTTCCAAGCTCCGTGAATTCCCTGATGGCTGCAAGTCTCTTCTCTGCAGCCTCCTTTAACATCCTGTCTCTCTTATACATCAAAAATGCATATGCCGTTCTGTTGGATCGTCCAACTCTTCCCCTAAGCTGGTAAAGCTGTGAAAGACCAAGCCTGTCCGCTTCATCAATTATGATCGTGTTTACATTTGATATGTCAAGTCCTGTTTCAATAATAGTTGTTGATACTAAAACGTCTATATCTCCATGTATAAAATCAAACATTATTCTCTCTAGCTGTCTTTCGCTCATCTGGCCATGGGCATATACAACATTCGCCTCCGGTACAAGCTTTGATATTACAGCCGCAACTGCGTCTATATTGTTTACGCGATTATGGACATAATATACCTGACCGCCTCTGCTAAGTTCCCTGCTTATGGCTTCTCTTACAATCTCATCATTGTGTTCAAGAACGTAGGTCTGTATTGGCAGTCTGTCCATTGGTGGCTCTTCAAGTACACTCATATCCCTGATTCCAATAAGACTCATGTGAAGAGTTCTTGGAATAGGTGTTGCAGAAAGAGAGAGTACGTCTATGTTTTCTTTTAACTGTTTTATTTTTTCTTTGTGGGCTACTCCAAATCGCTGTTCCTCATCAATTATAAGTAGTCCCAGATCTTTAAACTGCACATCCTTGGATAAAAGTCTGTGAGTTCCTACTACAATGTCAAGCTGGCCCTTTTTTAACTTTTCAAGAGCCTTTTTTATCTGTGTAGGAGTTCTGAATCTGGAAAGCATATCCACATTCACAGGGAAATCCTTCATTCTCTGCACAAATGTATTGTAATGCTGTTGGGCAAGTACAGTAGTCGGCACAAGATATGCCACCTGCTTTCCGTCAGAAACTGCTTTAAATGCTGCTCTTATGGCTATCTCTGTTTTACCATATCCAACATCACCGCATATAAGTCTGTCCATTATTTTGGGGCTTTCCATGTCTTTTTTGGTATCTTCAATGGCATTTAACTGGTCCTGGGTTTCATCATATGGAAACATCTCTTCAAATTCCTGCTGCCATATGGTATCTGGCGAATATGTGTAACCCTTCTTTGCCTGCCTTGCAGCATAGAGCTTTACAAGGTCCTCAGCAATATCCTTAACTTCCATACGGACTCTGGCCTTGGTCTTTTTCCATTCATTGGAATTAAGGCTGTTGAGCTTAGGCTTCTTTTCAGAGTCTGTCGCATTAGCATATTTCTGTAGCACTTCAAGTCCTGTTGCCGGAATATATAGTACCCCGTCCTTCGCATATTCTATTTTAAGATAGTCCTTAATAACCTTATCAACTTCTATTTTTTCTATTCCACGATAGATTCCAAGTCCATGACTTTCGTGAACAACATAATCCCCGATTGAAAGCTCCGAAAAGCTCCTGATTGACTGGCCATTATATCTTTTTTTCTTTTTATGAACCTTTTTATCACCAAGTATATCTTCTTCAGATAATACAGCAAATTTGATCTGTGGATATTCAAATCCCTTGTGCAGCTGTCCATAAGCCGTCATAATCTCGCCGCTCTTTAAGATTCTCTCCCCATCATCGCTGTAAAATGCATTAATATCCTCTTCTCTCAGGTTCTCACTAAGTCTCATTGCCCTGGTTCGTGAAGGTGACAAAATTAACACTCTGTAATTGTTCTTCTTCCATCTTTGAAGATCATTTACCATAAGACTAAAATTGCCGTTGTAAGACGCTATGGCCTGTACACTTAATGAAAATGTTTCCTTAGCTCGAATCTCTTTAACCTTGTTATCAAGAGCTGAAAACATAACCAGTTTTTTTGAAGCAAGCTTTCCATATATCTCTTTTCCATGATAGAGAACCTCTATCTGAGCCGGAAGAATATAGCCTTTTTCCAGCCTCATTTTCATGCTTTCCTCAAACTCATAATATATTGCTTCGCCATGCTCATAGGTTCTTGCCGGCTCATCTATATAATATATAGTATCATTTTCCGGGAAAAAATCATAAAATGACCGGGCATCCTTGTAAAAATATGAAATATAGCTTTCTAACCCCGCCATTCCTTTATAATATTCGATATTCTGCTTTAATTCCCTAACGGCTTCCTTGATACGTAAAGACTCAACAACCTTTCCATCCTCCATAAAAATGTCCGCCTGCTTAGCGGCGTCCTTCTCAATTTCAGCCAGTCCGGCTGCAATTCGGTCTTCTTCTGCAATAACCTCTGTTGCAGAATATAGTGTAAGCTCATCTACCTCCTCAATAGAGCGCTGGCTTTCCACATCAAATGAATGAATAGAGCTTACCGTATCTCCCCAGAGTTCAATTCTGTATGGGACCTCTTCAGTAAGCGGAAATACATCAACTATACACCCACGTATGGAATACTCTCCAACAGTCTCCACCTGATCTCTATACTCATATCCTATTGCAGCAAGTTCTTTTCTGAGATTATCAAGCTCTATATCCTCATCTTTTTTGAATTCCAGAGTATGAGCTTTATAATGAGAAAGTGGAATAAGATGTTCCATTCCACTTTCAAGAGTTGTTATTATTGTACATGGCTTTTCTTCAAGAAGATTGCGCATAACCTTCATACGTTCTTTAACAGTTGCATAGCCATGAACATCTGCACTGTAAAAAATAACATCCTTGGCAGGATACAGATAGACATCCCTGGAATAAAGCTTCAAATCTTCATATATTTCTTTAGCCTTATTCTCGCTATAGGTTATAATGACTTTATATCTGCTACCCTCACCAAATGCATCCATCAGCTGACATTTTTCGGTATCTACGCACCCATTCATAAGAATTGGATATATTCCATTTTTAAGGCAATCTGATGCCTCATTGTATTCAGCAAGTTCTTTTAAGGGTTCCTTTAATGCTTTCACTTCTATCCTCCAATTCCTTCCAAAATCCAGGTGCGCCCAGGCCTGCTTATCAGGGTATCGCATCAGTTTCGTCTATAGACTCCCCTGATAATTCCTGCAAACCTGCTAAAACTAAAAATTATGAGTTATGTCTGTTCATAGCCTCATTTATTCCATCTGTTATATAATCACGACAGGCCGCGCTTGCCTCTCCTAACATATCTCTCATTGTTTTATTATCTTCATCGCTGAATCTTCCCAAAACGTGATCTGCCAGATCCCATCCTTCAGGCTTGGCACCTACACCAATTTTAATTCTTGGGAACTTATCACTTCCAAGGTGGGAAATAATACTTTTAATGCCATTGTGTCCACCGGCACTTCCCTTGGCTCTGATTCGCATACGTCCAACGTCCATACTTACATCATCATATATAACAATCAGTTCCTCTTCAGGGTCAATTTTGTAAAAATCAACCAGTTCTCTCACGCTTTCACCACTAAGATTCATAAAGGTCTGTGGCATAGCAAGCAGAACCTTATTGCCAGCGATAAAGCCGGTTCCACAGACTGCCTTATGCTTCTTGATGTTCATTGAAATATTATAATCATCTGCGATACGTGTCACCGCATTGAATCCAATATTATGTCTTGTTCCCGCATATTTAATACCCGGATTACCAAGACCAACTATAATATACACTATTTGTATCCTCCGTTATCTCACATGTATGGCTTTATTTCTCATCTTATTCTCATACATGATTTCATCACTTTCTTTTATAAATGAGCTGATGGTGTCTGTTCTTCCCGGCATCTTACATACCGAACCAACGCTGACATATATTGAATATGGTTTTACACCGGACTTATTGAATTCATCAGCAAGGGACTCAATTCTTGCATCCCAGGATCTTGCCATTCCTTCATCAGAATCACCAGCAATAACAACAAATTCATCTCCACCGGTTCTGATGCATATTCCCATATCCTTATAAACATCTCTAATAATGTCACAAAGCTTAACTATTGCAAAATCCCCTTCTTCATGTCCGTAGTTATCATTAATATACTTGGTTCCATCCATATCAATTACTGCAAGATACAGCTTTGAGCCAAACAATCTTGCATCATTAAATATCTTATCTCCCTGATATTCAAGACATCTTCTGTTATACATTCCTGTAAGCGTATCCTTATCATAAAGGTACTGAAGTTGTGCAATAAGACGCTGCTGCCTCCACTCCTGAACCATGTTATGAATAGTTCGTCCAAGCAATACATTCCACCTGAAAGAAATATTACCTGTATTCTGATAACTATAAAAATTAACCGCTTCATATCCATAGCAGGAATTCTGAAAATGAATTGCTGTAAAATACCATGCCTGAGGCTCATCAGAATTAATAAATTCACTTGGAAGCAGTTCATTGCGTTCAAATACTATTCTGTTACACAAAGCCTGCAATAGCAATATCATCTGGAATTACATAACCTCTGTCAATAAGCTCATTGGACACCGCAATTGCCATATAATCATTAGCACAGATTATGGCATCCGGCTTTTTCTTACCTGACAAAAACCAGTCACAGGCTTCTTTACCCCTGTTATACCAGAAATCACCAAATATAGTCTGATGCTCATCAACTTCCAATCCATATTTTTTCATCTCTCTAAGGAAATTGCCAAGACGCATACGTGACTCTTCATTATCTTCCGGACCGGACATAAAGCATATATTTTTAAAGCCGTGATCCACCACAAAATGATGTATCATATCATTCATGCAGTTGTTATTGTCGAATCTCAGATTAATAAAACCATCAACACTGGTTCTTGCTGCAATTACCGGACATTTACATCTGGATTTTACATTATTCAATACCCTTTCCCTGCTTTTCAATTCAACAAGTGTATCCATTACAACTATAACACCACTGAATTTTTCATATTCAGGAAGTTCAAATAAATTCTGGTCTCCCTCAAAGTTACTGTCATTATCACCGTAATTACCAAATGATGATAATACCGCAACATTATAATCAAGTTCTGCAGCCCTCTGTATTATCCCCTGACACAATACGTTCTGGAATCCAACGTATGGTCTTTCCAGAATTACAC
Organism: Lachnoclostridium sp. UBA2905; assembly: GCA_002349525.1. Classification (GTDB taxonomy): domain Bacteria; phylum Bacillota; class Clostridia; order Lachnospirales; family Lachnospiraceae; genus V9D3004. The sequence continues at coordinate 11,627 of DEDL01000033.1, read as the reverse complement.
CTATTGTTTTCTTGCCATTACCTAACACAGGCATCTTCCTTTCGAATCTTTTGTATTAAGCTGTCCGTTATACAGTTGTCTTGTATAGTATTATATTGCATTTTTCCCAATATATCAAATATATTCAGGTAAAATTCTTTTATTTTTCCACATATCTGAACAATCTTTCGAACAATTTTTTCCCATCAAATGGAATAAGTGGGTAAAGGTAACTTTTTCCTGCAAATGTCTTATTAAATACCAGACAAAGGCAGGTCAAAATGAGTCCGCCCGCATACCCATATACTCCGAAAGCTGCAGTAACTACCAGGGTAATTATTCTGAAAAATTTAAGGGCATATCCCAATTCAAAATTCACCTGGGAATAATTAGCTATTGCTACAACTGCCATGTATAACATTATTTCACTGTTAAACCATCCGGAGCTTACTGTAAAATCTCCTAACACAATACCGGCAATGACACTTAAGGGAGTACTAAGCATATTGGGTGTATTAAGGGCTGCAAGGCGCATTCCGTCAATGGCAAACTCTAAAAGCAGAAGCTGCAGCAGCACAGGCACGTTAACCACTTCTTTAATCCTTATAAACTGAAGCCAGGATGGAATGGATTCCGGATTATTTATAAGGAGAAGAAATGTGGGCGTAAGAAGTAATGCCACAATGTTTATAATAAGCCTTGAAAATCTCAGATATGTGCCTGTAATTACCGGAAAATAATAGTCGTCCGCTGATTCTATTATGTCAAATAATGTGGTTGGGACTATTATTGCTGCTGGCGAATTATCCACCATAATAATGATATTCCCCTCATTTATACTGGCTGCCGTCACATCAGGACGCTCCGTGGTCTTAAATCTTGGAAAGGGATTGTACCATTTGTGAGGATAAAAAGATTCCAGAAAATTTTCAAGATTCATGGAAAGGGCATCAACCTCTATCTGATTTATGCGTTCAATCACCTTATCAAGGAGCTTTTCATCTATCCTTCCCTTCATGTAGGCCACAACTACATCCGTCTTTGAAGTTTTTCCAACAGAATGTATATCCATGACAAGATTAATATCACGTATACGCCTTCTTATAAGGGCTGTATTAAAAACCAACGTTTCCACAAAGCCGTCCCTTGCCCCTCTAAGCACCCTGTCTTTTTCAGGTTCTTCAACACCACGGGCAGGATACGTTCTAAAATCAGTTCCAATCATCACATCATATCCATCAACCAAAAGCATAGGAACACCTGCCATGAAATCTCTTATAAATGAGTCCTTATCATATACCACGGCTGCTTCTCCATAGGGAACACAGAGTCTTACGAACTGCTCTCCATCCTCTGGTACATCATCTTCCTTAAGGCCATAGAGAAATTCCATTATTTTCTCCATTATCTCATCCTTGCAAAAACCATCAATAAAATAATATGATGCCTTTCTTCCGCCGAATTCAAGCTTTTTCTCCACAACATCAAAGCTCTTGTCTATACATAAAAGCTCATTTATAAACCTTTCATTGCTATCATAATCCTTTGACCCAAGAAAACCTTTAACTCCATTCAATTTCCATACAACCCGCTTTTCCTCCAAACACGCCCTGGCGCATTTGAATAATCTATTACCCCCCTATTATTACCCCTCATCAGAATATTATGCCTTTTCTGCTGAAAACACTTGCAAAAAACTGTACTCTGTAGTATATGTTGTACAAAACATTTGAAAGGAGCCCCACCCTATGAATATTCCAAAGGACCCTGTCATGTTATTGAGCTTTGTCAACACAGCGCTTCGCGACAACTATTCAGGCCTTGAAGCCATGTGCAATGCACTAGACATCAAACCTTGTGATATAGAAGAAAAACTTGACAAAATCGGATATCATTATGACGAATCACAGAACCAGTTCAAATGATTTTCACTTACTTTATTGAACGAAAAATGGCAGCTAAAGGTCTGGTATTCACAATACCATTCCTCTGGCTGCCATTTTTATATTTCAAGCATTCTGTTAACTTTTTAAGCTATGCATCTAACTATGCTATGCATCCACACTTGCAATTATCATGCACAGAAAGTACACGCGCATAAATTATAGGTACTGGAATTAATATGCACATGAATTAATATGCCTTACCCCAGTAAACCATCTTAGTTGCAGGCTTTCCACAGCATACGCATACATCTGAAATATGTTCCTGTTCAAATGGAATACAACGTGAAGTTGCTGTTGTGTCTTCCTTAATCTTGAGCTCACACTCTACATCTCCACACCACATAGCCTTTACAAAACCAGGCTTGTTAGCAATTGTATCCTTGAATTCATCATAATTTGTAGCAGTGAAAAGGCTCTCATAAAGGTGTTTTTTAGCTCTTTCGAACATATCCTTCTGTTCCTCTTCTAATATTGCTTCAAGTTCATTCACAACATTATCAAGGCTTACAACCTTCTTCTCTCTTGTGTCACGACGTACTATTACGCACTGGCCTGCTTCGATATCCTTAGGTCCAATTTCAATACGTGATGGAATACCCTGAATCTCCTGTTCTGAGAATTTCCATCCCGGACTCTTATCAGAATCATCAAGCTCAACTCTGATTCCTGCTGCCTTAAGCTTCTCATAAAGCTCATTTGCCTTATCAAGAACACCTTCCTTATGCATTGCAATAGGAACGATAACTGTCTGCTTTGGTGCAATTTTAGGTGGGAGAACAAGTCCTGAATCGTCACCATGTACCATTATAATAGCACCGATAATTCTTGTAGACATTCCCCATGAAGTCTGGTGAACATACTTAAGACTGTTGTCCTTGTCTGTGTACTGAATGCCAAATGCCTTAGCAAATCCGTCACCAAAGTTATGGCTTGTACCTGACTGAAGTGCTTTTCCATCATGCATCATAGCCTCAATAGTATATGTTGCATGTGCACCTGCGAATTTTTCTTTATCAGTCTTTCTTCCCTTAAGAAGAGGAATTGCAAGATATTCCTCACAAAATGATGCGTAAACGTTAAGCATCTGTATTGTTCTCTCTTCAGCTTCCTCAGCTGTGGCATGAGCTGTATGCCCTTCCTGCCATAAGAATTCAGATGTTCTAAGGAAAGGTCTTGTTGTTTTTTCCCATCTCATAACTGAACACCACTGGTTATAAACCTTTGGCAGATCACGATATGAATGTACAATATTTGAATAAAGATCACAGAATAAAGTCTCTGATGTAGGTCTTACACAAAGTCTCTCTGCAAGCTGTTCATTACCACCCTGTGTTACCCATGCAACTTCAGGAGCAAATCCTTCAACATGGTCCTTCTCCTTCTGAAGAAGGCTTTCAGGAATAAGCATTGGCATATAAACATTCTCAACACCTGTTTCCTTAAATTTCTTATCAAGAACCTTCTGGATATTTTCCCAAATTGCATAACCATTTGGGCGAAGAACCATACATCCTCTGATGCCTGAATACTCTATAAGTTCAGCATTCTTAACAACATCGGTATACCATTTTGCAAAGTCTTCATCCATTGGAGTGATTTTTTCAACTAACTTCTTTTCCTTAGCCATCTTATATACCTCTCTATCTATATTCTTATACATATTAAATTACGTCTCAAATTAGTTATTACTCACCACTTGCAGGAGTGGGAGTCTTCCCGACTGAGATCAAACACATGCAAGTGCCTTATCAAGGTCAGCAATAATATCATCAACATTTTCAAGACCAACTGAAACTCTAATCATTCCAGGGTCAACACCACAGGCAATAAGCTGTTCATCTGTAAGCTGTCTGTGAGTTGCAGTAGCCGGATGAAGCACGCATGTACGTATGTCAGCAACGTGAACTTCCTTACTTGCAAGCTCAAGCGCATCCATAAATCTTACTGCTGCCGCTTTTCCTCCCTTTATTCTAATGGAAATAACTCCGCTTGTTCCCTTTGGAAGGTATTTCTTAGCGAGCTCATGATACTTGTCACCAGGAAGTCCCGGATATGCAACAGAAAGAATCTTGTCGCTTTTTTCAAAATATTCGGCAACCTTCATTGCATTCTCACAATATCTGTCCATTCTGACTGCAAGTGTTTCAAGTCCAAGGTTAAGTAAAAATGCTGAATTAGCAGCCGGATAAGCTCCTATATCTCTCATAAGCTGCATTCTTGCCTTAACCGCATATGCCATATTGCCAAATGACTCTGTATAGACAATACCATGATATGATTCATCAGGTTCTGTAAATTCAGGGAATTTACCATTAGTCCAGTCAAAGTTACCACTGTCAACAATTACTCCACCAATCTGAAGAGCATGTCCATCCATATACTTTGATGTGGAATGAACTACAATATCTGCACCATATTCAATTGGCTTACAAAGAATTGGTGTTGCAAATGTATTGTCTACAATAAGTGGAATATTGTTTTTATGGGCAAACTTTGCAAATTTCTCTATATCAAATACTGAAAGAGCAGGATTAGCAAGAGTCTCACCAAATACAGCCTTTGTATTAGGTTTAACAGCTGCCTGAAGCTCTTCCTCTGTCGCTTCTGAATCAACAAATATACATTCTATTCCAAATTTTTTAAGAGTAACTGCAAAAAGATTAACTGTTCCTCCATAAATTGTGGATGTACTGATAAAACTGTCTCCTGCTGAACAAAGGTTAAGTATCGAAAATAATGATGCTGACTGTCCTGATGTTGTGCAAAGAGCAGCAACTCCTCCTTCAAGTTCAGCTATCTTCTTCTCAACTGCATCAACCGTTGGATTGGCAAAACGTGAATACATACATTCCGTTGGCATATTAAATAAGTCGCCAATATGTTCTGTTGATTTAAACCTATAGGTTGTACTCTGTACAATAGGCATAACTCCCGGGCCACCATCTTCCGGATCATATCCGGCATGAAGACATATTGTTTCGTCCTTCATCTGATTATTCCTCCAATTCGTATCATTTTAAAATAATGATCTATTATTACTCACCACCTGCAGGAGTGGGAGTCTTCTCAACTGAGATAAAACTTACATCTAACACTTAAAAGAAGTAAGATATATTAATGGAGCATAAATATATCTTACTTAACATTTCAAAAATATGTTTTATAAATATACAATCATCCAACTCTGAGTTTGAACTTCTTAAGCGCCTTTTCATCATTCACATCGATTTTCTCCATGCTGGCACCAAGGGCAATAAACTTGCCTTCAAAATCCTCATAGCCTCTTTCAATATATTCGATCTGATCAAGTATAGTAAAGCCTTCTGCCACAAGACCTGCAACAACAAGTGCAGCTCCGGCACGAAGATCCGGTGCGCTTACAGCAGCACCCATAAATGATTCAACACCATTAATAACAGCCATGTTGCCTTCAACCTTAATATCAGCTCCCATTCTTGCAAGCTCGGCAACATACTTGAATCTGTTCTCAAATATACTTTCTGTTACAACACTCGTTCCCTTGGACAAAGCAAGAAGTGTCGCAATCTGTGGCTGCATATCTGTTGGGAAACCAGGATAAGGAAGTGTCTTAACCTGCGTATTGCCGAGTCTTTCCTTTGCAACTACTCTTACAGAATCATCAAACTCTTCAACCTCACAGCCTATCTCTACTAATTTGGCACTGATTGCATCAAGATGCTTAGGAATAACATTCTTAATAAGCACGTCTCCCTTTGTAGCTGCTGCTGCAATCATAAATGTACCTGCTTCTATCTGGTCAGGTATGATAGAATATTCACTCTTATGAAGCTTCTCCACACCCTTAATTCTGATAACATCAGTTCCTGCACCTTTAATATTGGCGCCCATACTGTTAAGGAAGTTGGCCACATCAACTATATGTGGCTCCTTGGCTGCATTCTCAATAATGGTCTTGCCCTTAGCCATGCTGGCTGCAAGCATGATATTAATAGTTGCACCAACTGAAACTACGTCAAGATAAATATGGCTTCCTATAAGTTCATCCGCATGTGCACTTATAATACCGCCCTGCTCAATTTTAACTACAGCACCAAGAGCCTCAAAGCCCTTCTTATGCTGATCTATTGGTCTGCTTCCTATGTTACATCCTCCAGGAAGTGCAACCTGTGCATCATTATACTTACCAAGAAGTGCTCCAAGAAGATAATAGGAACCTCTGATTTTCTTAATATACTCATAATCAACATAAACAGACTCAATTGTCTTTCCGTTGATTCTTACCGTGTGAGCATCAATACGCTCAACAATAGCACCGATACCTGCAATGGCATCGATTAAAACATTTACATCATTTACATTAGGTAAATTCTCTATCAAAACAGGCTCATCAGCCATAATAGCACCGGCAAGAATTCCAAGTGCAGCATTCTTAGCTCCACCTATTACTACCTCACCAACTAATGGCTTTCCACCTTTTATAATATACTGATTCATAAAACACCTCATAATTTGTGTCAAATTAGTGACCTCTATTCACACAGGGTCAGTATAACACATAAATATTACGAATAAAAGGGCTTTTTTAAAACATTATTTTTTCTATAGTTCATTTACGAAATCAATCCGTCAAAACAAAATATTTTATCTGATTTTTCAAAATTTCTTCTTTAAATAACATTTTTGAAAGATTGTCCTCTGTATCTGTAAAGAAAAAAGCAATTTGCCCCGGATACGCATCAAGAATTTTTATAATTCCATTTATGGTTTTTGAAGACATTGCAGATGCATCTTCAATCATAATACACTTGCTTAACAAGTCCATTTTAAGAGGGTCAAGTGTTACCCCGTTGAGTTTTTTCGCATCTATTCTTAATATGGTTGTATTCTCAAATCTTCCAATTTTTCTTATAGCCTTGGCAATAAGCTGTACCATGGAGGTTGCATCTTTATTATCTTCAGCAGCTGCAATTGCAAAACTGAGCTGTCCTTTTGTAAAACACTCAGGCTTTTCAAATAATTCCTTCTTAGTTACGTAATCCACATAACGGCCAAAGGCTGAAACATTTTTATTGGTTTCAGACATATGTGTTTCAGATATGTCTGCTTCTGTATTTTCTACAGCACTGGTATTGGCACTGGTATTGGCATTAGTATTAGTATCAGTATCAGTATCAGTATTAGTATTAGTGCTAACATTATCATTAGTATCAGCTTCTGCTTCTACGCCTGTAGTAGTCTCTGTAGCATTATGCTCATAGTAATCTGCAGTGGCTGCTTCTGTATTATCTCCTGTCTGGTTGACAGGCTCATTGTCTGATGGGATAGGGAGCTTTATCTGAGTCTGGAATTCCTTATCAACCTCATTCTCCTCCATAACAGATTCAACCATATAGTTGTTCACATCACTCTTAATATAGCTCTGCAGCTTTCTCACAACTTCATTGTCAATGCCACCTTCATAGTGCATCTTAAGGAGCTTCGCACGTTCAACAATCTCTCCCTCACCAAACCATAGTATAAGATCATTGCACTCTGCTATACATTCCTTAACCATTCCGGCCTTGTGATACTGTTTGGCAAGCTCGTATCCCCAGTCCTCCATATACTCAGCCTTCTTAATATTCTGAAGGTCCTTAATAAGGATATGTCTGTCAGCTCCTGACGCCTTATCCAGTCTGTATCTGAGAATATATCTGTCGATACTGTCCTTATCTTTCTCCAGATATTCCTCATAGAGTTCTTCTGATTCTTCAAGATTTCCTGCTTTAATGCAGAAATTAAGAAGCTTATATAATACTCTTCTTGTGTGTATCTCATCATATATCATATAATAAAGCTCTTTTGCTTTATCGTACATTTTGTTACACTTATATACTTCAGCATATATCTCAAGTTCAGATATATCCTTAACTGTTCTGTTCTCAAGCACCTGTTCCGTCATCTTAAGCGCTTCGTCATATTTTCTTTCAGATAAAAGTTTTCTAACCTGTACCTGTCTCAATTCTCTTTCATATCTTCCCATTGTACATTACCCTCTAAATGTGTGTAACTTGACCTATAAAAAAAATCCGTGCGTTCGGTTTCGAATCCCCACTCACAGACGTTACCTCTGTCGGCAGCTCAGCCCAGGCACCCTCACGGCACACAGGAGGTTTTGCTTAGTGCTGCTTCATTCCTGACCTGACACGGTTCACAAATTCCTGTTGCGTAAGACCCAAACATCAACGCCACGTTCAAAGGGCAGCTCTATAATTGCGAACCCTAGACCGAACATCACCCCTGCTATAGCGGATTGCAGGTTCAGGGCACCGCTAACTCCCCAGCTGCACGGAAATATTATGACATAGTTGTACTGACAGTATACTTAATAAAATATTTTCTGTCAACTTTTTTCGTTTTTTTCAGCTTCAGCCTTCTTTCTCTTTCTCAAAGCACCAAAAAAGCTTTTAAGAAGAGCAGAGCATTCCACATCCAAAACTCCCTTAACAGTCTCCACCTGATGATTGAAGCCTTTCATATCAAGCATATTAATAACTGAACCGGCGCATCCTGCCTTTGGATTCATACTTCCTATTATAACCTTCGGAATTCTCGCCTGCACAATTGCTCCTGCACACATAGGACATGGCTCCAAGGTTACATACATCACACACTCTTCAAGACGCCAGTCTCCCATGTATTTGCTGGCCTTCTTAATAGCCAGAATCTCAGCATGGCCAAGAGTTGTCTTCATGCTGTTTCTTTTATTATATCCTCTTGCAATTATTTTATCATTGTGAACAATAACGCAGCCAATAGGCACCTCATCCATTGCCGCAGCCTTCTTTGCCTGTTTAAGCGCTTCTTTCATGTACTTTTCATCAGCAGTCAGCATAAATTTGTGTTCCTTTTCTATAGTATCTCTTCCTTTTTACTATCCTCTTATGATTATATACCAGGGAAACTTATTTGTAAAATGATGAATTAAGGACATATATTCATACACCAGTAACCAAATTCTCCCTTCACTGTGCTCACATCCCTTATTGGCTTAAACATTTTAAAGCCAAACATGCCTGCCAGAAAATCCTCCCGCTGACGGTGAATTCCCGGCACCCCTACAAGATAAACCGGCTTGCTGTCTGAATTCATTTTCATCAAAATAATATGTCTATAACTGTAATATCCATTAAGAAGAAAACTATTATTGGCAAGGAGCCATGTATCCACCGGCAGTTTATCAATATCCCCTGGTTCGAGACGCACACACACATCCACCGAATCATCTTCAAATGGGTACATATAGGGATAGGTTTTAAGTACATTTTCTATTTTTTCCAGATCTGCGGCTCTTGTTTTTAAGGGATGATTTTTGATACATTCCGTTACTGCCACCTCATCTTCTGCTGTATCCTTTCTTGTCTCTGCAGCAGACATATCTTCTGAAATTTCCTTGGAAAGCCCCATGAAAACCTCCCCGGAAACATCCTTAGGAACCTCCTCAGAAACATCCTTAAGAAACTCCTCAGAAACATCCCTAGGAACCTCCTCAGAAACATCCTTAAGAACTCCATTGGAAACCTCCTTAGAAAGCCCTTTAAAAACTTCTTTGGGAGCTTTTTTAAAAACTTCTTTGCATTCTTCGTTATAATCTTCATCTGATTTCTCTGCAGTTTGTACATTCTCCACAACAGGCATATCCTTCATAATATCCGTCGCCATCTCTACAACTGACACTTCATCAGTTATATCCTCTTCCATCTCCATAGCAGATATGTCCTTAATAGTATCCGTCGCCATCTCTACAACTGACACCTCATCAGTTATATTCTCCGCCATCTCTACTGCGTCATCCTCCGTCAAATCCTCTGACTTCTTCGATGCTACCTTTATCATATCCTCTCTGAAATCAGTAATATCAATGGGCGAATCATCCCACTCCGAAGCATAAAAGCTTAATGCCCTTGCAGATTCTTTAGCCTGCACCTCATTTATAACAACCATTCCTCCTGCTTCTGTCATTTTGAAGCCACTACCCATAATGTCATAGGAATTAATTTCAAATGAGCCCTGTGCCCCATTCTTGTCCACATCAATACTTCCAAGCAAAACACCCTTCATGACAGAATCCTCTCTGACAAATACATAGGCCAAAAGTCTGCCGGTCTCATCAGAAGTATTAATATGTACCATTAATCTGGTTATCATTCCCCGTGTTTCAACACGTATATAACCTGAGTTATTCTTTTTTACGTTTTCATCATAGCTGTAAATATAGGATACCCACCTTTTATAATCTGACATAAAAAACCTCCCTGCATTTCATTTTGCGGACTGGTGTTTGCTGGCTTTTTTGTACTTTTGTACAACCCACACAAGCAAGTCGCAATTACCTATATAATATGCAGGAAGTTTTTCATTTAGAACTATTATGGAATATTTTATTCTAATAGAACCATTATGAATGATTTTTTCTAAAATCTGTATCCTAAAATTTCTATTCCGAAACACCTTACTTGTTGTCAGTTAACATATCTTCACCCGGCTTGGCATCATTTTCAACAGTAAGTTTGTTTTTGCTATCATTTTCAGCAGTACTCTTGTTTTTAGAATCATTTTCAGAAACAACTTTGTTTTTGCTATCATTTTCAGCAACAAATCTGGCTCTGGCCTCATTTATTATATCATTTAATTTGGAAAGACCATAGTTATCAAGAACAGCTCTGTTCAGACTTGTATTATCTTCGCCCTCATCCAAAGGAATCTTGCCATATGATATGCCTGTTATTGAATAAAAACCATTGTTGTGTCTGTCAAGGAACAGGATGTATTCCTGATCACATTTCATATACTGATAATCGTTGTAATGAATAACCGTATTAGTTTTTGTGTTATATGCCATGCCTTCAATCACCTTGATTTTTGGACTGATATCTTCACCTGTACGGTCATAAAGGACAGTATCCACATTAAATTTTGCATAAACATCATAAAGATTCTTGCCGGCATTGATAAATCTTGAAGACATTTTGCCTCCTCTAACAACAATGTCCGTATTCTTAAGAAGTTCATCCAGTGAATTATATCTTTCTTCAAATGATTCCATATCAATTTCATCTATTGCTTTGATAAGAACATCCTCAATATCCTGGGTAATAAAACGACTGTAATTGTTTTTGTTCTTATCATTTTTTTCATTGTTTGCATGTAACTTATCTGCTTTCTTAGACACATTTTTTTTGATTTTGTCAGTTTTGGTTTCAGATGATGTATTGTCTGCATCATCATTTTCTTCTGACTTCCTCTTATCATCATTCTTGCAGCCATTGTCCTTGCCATAGCCTGCCATTACATCATCTGCGTATTCCTTATCCTTTTGCATTTCATCTTTTTGATAAGTATCCTGTGTCCCAGGGTCAGAATTCTTATCTTCCGGGCATTCAGTGTTTGAAGCCTCACTATCTGTAGCATCAGCAACTTTAGTATTCCCGGCAGGTGCCTGTGCTGATCTTTCCACAAGTCTGCCCAGGGTAAATGAGCCGCACACAAGCACAAGACATGCAGCCGCGTATTTTACATATTTCATATATTTTGCATGTTTCACGGATCCTGTATTCTCCAAAGGCACTACATTTTTGCTTTCATCAAAGTTTTTCTCAAGCTTTTTATCAGTATCAGCTCTCTGTACAGTCATCTCGTTTGCAACTTCTTTTACAGTTTCGTTTACAGTTTCATTTGCAG
>DEDL01000010.1:103059-119776 GCA_002349525.1 Lachnoclostridium sp. UBA2905 | reverse complement strand
TTCTCTGATGACAGAGAAGCCCAGCTTGTTCACATAGAAATCCTTTGCAGCTTCGTAGTCAGATACGATGATTGCAATATGATGTATTTTTGATAAATTCATTTTTCTAAAGCTCCATTTCTTTAAATTTTGTTCTTCTTTTATTTTCGTTATAAACTATACGGTAATCTTCAAAAAATACCGTGCGAACTCCTGGAGTTCAGTTTGTCCACACGGCATTTATTTTTTTGTTCTTGTTTATTTCAGCTTTTCCAGAATCTCGTCCGCACTCATCCCGCTTGCCAGCAGCTTCTTCAGCACAGCTTCTGCTTCGGTCTTCTTAGCTTCTTCAGCGGCCTTAGCATCTGCCTTTGCCTTCTTCGCTTCTAGGGATGCCACTTCTTTTTCGGCCTTCTTCAGAGCAGTCTTCTTCTCTTTCAAGTCAGCCTTCAAAGTGTCAATGTTTGCGGTGATGGATGCGATCTCAGCATTCAGAGACGCAATAGTCTCTTGCTTTTCTGCAATCTGGGTTGCGTAGTCTTTGGTGATATTGGTTTTAGGACGGTTTTTGCTGCCTTTCGTTCTGGGCATAGGTGATAACCTCTTTCCTTTTATAGTTGTTTAAGTATAGCACTGTGTTGGAGTGCTGGCAATATGATTACTCTTTCTCCCATCCCAGCTTATCCAAAAGTGACTCCAACTCATCTAGCCGTCTCTTTGCATAAGCCGTACCCAAATCTTTCACATCATAATTCTCTATATTCAGAGGCTCTTTATTGTTTCCCCAGAATTCTCTACAAATAGACCACACTCTTTGCTCATCATCATTCTGTGTTAAAGTACAGATTGCATTATACCGCTCCCTATTGGAATCGCTCTTAAGCCGATTCAGTATATTGCGGAATCGTTCTTTATAATCCATTCTGACTCCTCCCGACTATTTTCTTTTCTCACACTTAGCCGATCATAATAGATCGTTGCCTGCTGCTCACCACGAAGAGGTGTGTAAAATTTCGAGCAGCACAGGGAGCTATCGCCCCCCGTATATTATAAATCACTGAACAGGTCAGCCTTGTACACACCGTTCTCCAGCATCTTTTTAAAGCTATCCTTTACTGCTGCTACATCCTCGTGATAGGTCATGCCGTACCAGGTATCGTTTGTTTTCAATACTTTGACAGACATCTTTCCCTGCTCCAGCAGTTCACCAATGAAGATAGGAATCAGATACTCTGCTTTCAGCGGATTGCTGGGTACTTCTTTCTCGAAGAACTCCTTGAAGCCCTCCTCCAGCACATCCAAAAAATCAGGAGTCAAGCCCCACATATTCATGGAAACCAGAGAATTCACATCAACCACTACGCTGTCTGCTTCTGCTCCGGTTGCCGTCTTTACAATGTTCTTAGTCTCAACAACCTCAGTCAGATTGTTCTGCTCGTCCATTTTGCAGATACCACGAGTCACGCCGCCGTTATCGGACAGTGTGTTTTTCAGCACAAAGCCTGCCATGCAAGACTTGCCGCCATTCACCAAATACTCATGGACGGCTTTGAAGCCTTCCTTTCCATAGTAATCATCTGCATTTATGACAATGAACGGGGTCTTGATGACATCCTTTGCTGCAAGGACTGCCTGACCCGTCCCCCAAGGCTTAGTACGTCCTTCCGGCATAGTTCCCGGAATGTCGTTGATATCCTGGAAAGCGTAGTCTACAGTTACGTTGTGAGAGGAGCAAATGGAGGCAATGCAATCACCAATGACCTCTTTGAACTCCTTCTCGATATCCTTACGGATGATAAATACCACATGATTGAAGCCTGCTTCGATTGCATCATGGATGGAATAGTCCATGATGATGTGATTAGAAGCATCCACCGGCTCCAACTGTTTGATTCCTGTTCCAAATCGGCTACCGATTCCAGCGGCCATGATAAGTAATGTTGTGTTTTTCATGTATTCACCTCAGTTCAAGATTTCTTATACCTTTATCAATCTAGAAAGATACTTTGATTTATTCAATCTATGTGTAATCAAACACGATATAGTTATCGTTATGATGAGTATAAGCAGCTTACTAATGAATCCGATTTCCCCAAACAAAACTCGATGTATTTTGTTAATAACCTTCAGGACAAACGGATGCAGTATCCAAATTCCCGTACTCATAGTCAGTATATGTTGTACATTTGATGGCCACTCAGATGTATTTAGTGAGTTATTCGTAATTAGTAAAAAAAGTGCTACGGTTCCTACTAGAACCGGGATTGAACTGTACATTGTAGACGCCCATTTATTTCCAATTATTGTTGAGACCGCATACACGCCAAATATCGACACAATAAACATGAATAATAACGACTTTTGATGATTCCTGAATTTGCATTTTCTAATATTCTGTCCTAATATAAAATAGCATCCGTTTGTTACTATTCTAAGGCCAGGTGAAACAATATCCCTGATTTCCAAATCATACAAACATTTCAATAGTATATTGAGACAAAATGATAGTGATAGTAGTAAAACGATTAGCCCAATAATTTCTCCGAAATTCATATTTCTCGAAAGAGTAAGTTTTTTTGATAACGCCTTAATGTAATATAAAGCGACTAACCCAGCCAAAAACCAAAGATGAAACAAAAGCCCCTTACCATTTATTGCGTCAACAAACAGCCAAATCAATGCAAATCTATGCTGAAATATCGAAAGGGGAATCCCAATAATAAGAGTCCACATTGCAATAAATTTTACATAGTTGAATAGTTTTCTATTAGCATATGCAAAATCAATATTTTTTTCTGACAGCAAGTATCCATTTATCATAAAAAACAATGGGATTCCAAAACTGCCAATCAAGTAAATGAATTGATGTATCCCCCCCCCGGGTTCAAATACATGCAAAATCACCACCATGATGGCGGCAATAAACTTTAGAAGCTCAATTTCCAATCTTCTCTGTCGCATAATCCACACTCCGTTATTCTTTGTTTTGATTAACACTGACAATGTATGTTTTTAGCGATGCAAAACTCTTAAGAATCTTTTGACACATGGTTTTATCCGCTTCAAGCCAGCCAGATAGATCCTTCTTATAATACCCGGAAAAAAGAACACTTTGATTGCTGAATCTGCTTTTTTGGTGTACTCTTTCCAAAATCTATTATACTCTATTCCCTTATATACTGGGTTACAAAGTTGTGGTTGCATGGATTTTTCTAATTCTGTTTGTTGGATTTCTAACTGTGTGTCTAACTCCGCTAATAGCAATCTTGCCTTATCGTTTTGTGCAATTACAAAGGATAAACCTTCGTTATCCCTATATCCGTCTATAACTTTTTCATATCCCCAATAATCACCAATTGTAAAATCCGAATTCCGATACGGCGTTGTATATGGGCAATTATAGCAGGATTCTCTAAACATACAATGCTGATAAAACACATCCGCCCAGTTCGAATTTGACTCTTGATTACCGTTCGTAAAATAGTAGGTTTCTTGATGAGCAACCCATCCAAATTTATTTTTATCTCTGAAATTAACACTAATCAGCTTAGAATTTGCTCTTCGTTCAATCTCATCCTTGTAATGACTCCAGACACCTGGAGACGGCACTCCATGGCAGATGAAGTCGATTGTTATCAAAGAATCCATACTGATTCTTTTCATTTCCAAATAGCTTAACAACCCGTGAACTTGGCAACCAGTTCCAGAAAATAGAACTGTTCTTCCAGATTTAAGATACTCTCCAGCCTCAGTAAAGAGATTCTGAGGAATGTAACTCTGCACATATTTGGATCCTTTAAATCTAACACACATTTCAATTGTCTTAGCTTCTCTATGCTCTACACGCAGATCATCCGATAGAATCGCACCATAGCATACCCCCCCTCGCTCAATTACGTAGTTTGCAACTGCACTGAAAAAAGCTCCACTACGAGATGTTCTGACTTCATCCAGATTTCTATGTCTAACCGCATAACTTGTTATTGCCTTATTCTTAATTGGCTCAAATTTAGTAAAATCACATACCTTTTTACAAAGATTGCAGCCAATACATAATTCTTCATCTATTTCCGGATAATAAAAACCTTTCGCATCCTGAGTTATAACAATCGCATTCTTGGGACATATATTTGCGCAAGCCGTACAGCCGCAGCACTGTCTATCATTCTCCTGCACCCTCAAATCAATTTCCTCCTAACGCCTCTGTCAGATATATTATAGATTCCGCACGTCTATCAGCAATCAATCCGTTTACAATACCGTAATCAATCTCATGCTCAAAAATCTCAGAAATAGATTCTTCATCGATAACTGCTCTCGATTGTAAATCAAACTCATTCAGCAGAGAGTGTATTTTTTCACTCTCCTCTACACACACAACAAACTGCTTATTTAGATTAATTGATAGTGCTGTGCCGTGGAATGTCGATGTTATTACGAAGCTTGCTTTTTTCATGTACGCGAGGAATTCAAATGGGGATACTATAAGATTCTTATCACACCAGCTGTTAAATGTGCCGATACTGAATAGAGGCATCTTTTTTTTCTTCGAAAATTCTCTTATTTTTTTTATCTCACTATCATATACGCCGTAGCTATATACTAGGATATAATCCTTTGGGGGTTGAATATCCGGTAAATACTTATCGTATGATTTCAGCAAAAAAGTCGGGTCCAACACCTTCACAGGTGTCCTTGTATCTATTGATGATACTAGGTCATATGTTCTTTGATCTCTGACAGATATTCTGTCAAAAGATGTAAAATCATAACCAGATGCTTTCAGTTGCTCTAAGTTAGTATTACCTGCGCTAGGCGCATAACTGATAATTCTGTCTGCCGATAGATTTCTGCCGAAGAACTGAGGGTACTGAACAAATGACTCTGTATCCAAATTCCACATCTCATCCGATCCAACAATGACAGAATCATATTTGTGATTTGAATCAAATACGGTTATTTTCAATTCCTGACGAGCTTGTGCATATTTTTTTCCGCTCATAATTTTATAGAACAATAGGCGAAAACTCTTTTGCTTTAAATATCTTTTTATTTTATCAATTTTCCCTTTGTTCTCTCCTTGAGTCGGCATCGTCACGAACTCATAATCATAGCCTAAAGCTTCTAGTGTTCGCGAAAGTGCAAACCCCTGTAAAAAGGCCCCAATATTGTTTGCTCCAATCAGTGTAAAAATGCTTATTTTCTTCAAGAAGTTCACCTCCTTATCCTAATGCCTCTCCGACCTTATCCAGTACAGAGGCAATCGTTGCATCCATGTCATAGTACTTGTACTCACCCAGTCGGCCACCGAAGATAACCTTTTCTTCTCTGTCGGCTAGTTCCTTGTATTTCTGGTACAATTCCCCATTCTTTTCATCGTTCACAGGATAGTAAGGCTCATCACCCGGTTTCCACTCGCTGCTGTATTCGCGGCTAATAATGGTCTTGGGCAAATCATTACCATCTTCATCCTTGCCAAACTCAAACCACTTATGCTCTATAATGCGAGTCCAAGGAGTATCTCGGTCAGTGTAGTTGACGGCGGCGTTACCCTGGAAGTTTGGTTTGTCTAGCAGCTCGTTCTCAAAGCGAACCGAACGGTACTCAAGTGCTCCCAGCTTATAATCAAAATAGGCATCAATCGGGCCGGTGTAGACAATCTGACTGGCCAGAGCATCCAATTCAGCCCTGTGTTCCAGGTAGTCAGTATTCAGGCGTACCTCGATGCCTTCCAGCAGGTTAGCAATCATCTTGGTATAGCCGCCCACAGGGATGCCCTGATAGAGAGCGTTGAAATAGTTGTTATCAAAGGTCAAGCGCACCGGCAGACGCTTGATGATGAAGGCAGGCAAATCCTTGCAATCACGCCCCCACTGTTTCTCGGTATACCCTTTAATGAGCTTCTCGTAGATATCTCGACCCACTAAAGAAATAGCTTGCTCTTCTAGATTCTTCGGCTCACCGGTGATTTCTTTGCGCTGCTCCTCAATCTTCGCAACGGCTTCCTCCGGCGTGACGACTCCCCACATCTTATTGAATGTGTACATGTTAAATGGCAAAGAGTAAAGCTCTCCTTTATAGTTTGCCACGGGGCTGTTGGTGAAACGATTGAACTCAGCAAACTGTGTAATGTAGTTCCAAACTTTCTTGTTGTTGGTGTGGAAAATATGTGCACCGTACTTGTGGACATTAATGCCCTCTATATTCTCAGTGTAGATATTGCCCGCGATATTAGGACGTTTATCAACAACGAGAACGGTCTTTCCGTGAGCTTTCGCCTCATGTGCGAAAATTGCACCGTAAAGTCCAGAACCGACAATAAGATAATCATATTGCTTTTTCATTGTAAAATTCCAGCCTTTCTTCTTATATTGTTCAAAATACCGACGATCATGCCTTTGTTCATCAGGACTGCCACAACACATGCTACAATCAGCATCACGATCGTCCACGCAGTATCCGTGAAGCAGACTGCAATTGTAAACAGAACATTCACGAACATAATGACTGCGAAGGTCTTCCATTCAACACTAATGTGGAAATATTTTCTTGTATTCTTAATCCGTATGATCCAGACAATTAAATTACCGCATACCGTCGAAAGACACGCCGCCCAGATGCCAATTACAGGAATAAGGAAGAGATTTACCAGGAAATTGATAACTGCTCCGATAATTGTTGTCTTCATAGCGCCTTTGGTATCTTTCGCACTGATATATCCAGTACCATAAAATCCGGAGAATGACGAAAAGAGCGATCCTAAGTACAATAAACCTACATATTGAAAGGAATCCATGTAGCTTCGGTCCATGCAATACATAATCAGCAATTTGGACAGCGGAATCAGCACAGCTACCGCACAGCATGCCAATCTCATGTAATGGTTAAACACCTTTGTATAATAGCTGTCTCTGCTAGTGCTATCATATTCCAAAACTGCTTGCTCCTGCCATGCCTGATAGAACAACGTGTGCAGTATTGTTACAATAGATGGAAATTTGTGAGCCAGCGAAAAAATACCTGTTGTCGCTACTCCTACCATTGCTGTCAGCATAATTCGATCAGAAGCATTCATGACCCACCAGCTGATATTATTTGGAACAAGCATTATGGAATAAGAAAGCATTGCTATTGCAAGTTCTTTCTTAAATCTCATCTGTTTAAAATGCAATCTGTCACGAAGCATCCACAGTAAATAAACAATAACGCATATATGTGCTATGGCCATAGACCACAGCATTCCATTGACTCCCCAACGGAAGTAAACAATAAACAGCACATTTAGTGCCAGCATGACAATCGTATATATGACCCCAGAGATTGCGAATACTTTGTTCCTTTTCTCACCTCTCGCAACAAACTGAAAGCTGGTATGCAACGCAGTTGCAGTCATCAGGATGATAAAGACAAAGGTATACTCCCAGTTTAAGAGCCTGCAAACAATATATACGAGAAGATCTGATACACCTACAAACAGAATTAAAAGTGATAAACCAGAACCCAGTATTTCCTCATGTTTCTCATCCGATTTCAGCAACCACCGTAGCAGTCCCTCATGAATGGCCAGAACGCACATGGGTGCCAAAAGGTTTACGATTGAGATGACCATATCATACGTTCCGAATTCCGCCGTAGATAAGTAAAATGTATATAATGGAACAATCAGGAAAGTTAATATCTTTGAGCCAAAATTACTGATTGTATAAATTATTGTGTTCTTTACCAACTTCGTTTCACGACTTTGCTCCATAACGTCTGTAATTCCCTCCTCTACTATTTGCGTTTCTGAAGGATGCGCTCCATCGTTTTGCCAGGGAGAATGGCCGTCAACGCTTTCCTAATGTACTTCTTGGTGTAATACTTCCTATTTATTGTTTTCACAGCCTTGTCAAAGCCTTTTTTCTCCATCATAGGAAAAAAACGTGACCGAGCCTCTGGTCTTCGATTAGGTTCGGTAAAGGCTCTGTTAAATGGAATCGCCTCCGAAGGTGCAATCTCTTCCAAAACCAGATCCTCCCTCAAATCATCCAGCATCTTCTCAGCCCTTTGGGAATTCACCAGCAAGACAGAAACACCCTTATATAGTTGCTCCTTTCCGACTTTTTCCTCTTTAACCCCCCCAAAAATCTGCCGCGGTGAAATCGGAAATTCTCTCCTGACCGCAGTATCTACAGTGATAACAGCATTCTCGCAGGAAGATATTGCTATTAAATCCGACAAAATAAGTGTCAAGATATTTATTCTGCGCCTGACTTGTACCGTCATCAAAGAACAGCTTCATCCTTGTTCCACTTCCAAGCTGCCAACCATCATGTCCTTCTTTGATCCGGAATCGGAAATCTGTGATCGTTTTGTGGTATTGTCTCTCCCGGTCGTGCAAATACGCTTCAACCGTTTTCTTATTAGCTGTTCCATGACACAGGATATCGAATGTCAGCAGGTATTCACTATTGGCCAATGGTCCCAGATAAGATTTTATTGCAGCAATTTGACAGGCTGTGCCAGAGAACAAAACAAGCGTCTCCTTTTTGATAGCGGTTTTCACATCAGGCAAAATCTGACTCGTCCTACTCTGATAGTATTTACTTAGCCGCAGCCTACTCAGCTGTTGAGAAGATTCTACAATCGTGTGATATACTTCCCTTGTCTCCCGGTCAAACGCCGCGCCGACTACAATACCGTTCCGCTTCAGTACCCAATCTGCAACCGCAGTAAAGACGCCGCCAGAGGAACTCTCCATCAGAATCGCATCATCTTTATGCCAGCTCATGTAAAACGTGGATTTCTGCTTCTGCACAGCCTGATTTTGCGGACACAGTCTACTGCACAATCCGCAATGAATGCATGCGTCTGTATGAATATACGGAAACAGAAATCCTTCCGAATCTTCTTTCATGGTGATGCAGCCCTGGGGGCAGCCCGCAGCGCAGGCACCACAGCCAACGCAAGTATCTTCACTACAAATTTTTCCCGGTTCGTCAAGCATCTGTTCCACCAATCGCTTTCTTCAAATACAAAATAGATTTATCTCTGTAAATTTCCCGATGTTTCCATGCTTCCCCAAAATCCACCTTGCTGATGCCATCCGGAATATCGTTCAGAGACGTCACAATTCGATTTTCCAGTTTTAACAGCGAAAGAATGCTGGGTATTCTGTTATCCTTGCTGTCTGATGGCCGAAGCGTATAGAAGGGTACTCCAAGATTAACAGAAAAAAGAGTACCGTGATATGAATTGGTTAACACTAGCTCCGCGTGACAAATCAAGCTTAGGAACTCTTCCGGCCCTGCACCAATCATATTATAGACATTTTTGCCATTCATCGAAAATGAGAGAGGGGTAATCGTTACAAGCGCGCAATCTCTTCTCTCTGCGAATTGACGCAATGCAGGCATAATTACATTCGTCTTTTTTACGCCCTCCAAGGCATAATACAGTATGTACCTCTTATCCTTAACTTCAGCGGGCAATTCTCCAGTCACCTTTTCCCAATCCTGCTTTCTGAGCAGCAGTGTAGGGTCTAATACAAAATCGCTTTGGATTCCCGCAGTTTGAAGCAATCTGTTGCAGGATTCAGGCTCCCGAAAGCTGATACTGTCAAACTCCTTGATCTTATCTGCAATTCTTTTCAGTTCCTCTGTTGTCATGTTTACAATGGAAGATGCATAGGAAACCTTTTTTTGCGAAGTAAACGTCAAAAGATACGGATCCATATACTTCCAATCGACCGAAATCAGCTCATTCGAATGTTTGTTCCAAATCTGATCACTGCCACTAATGAAAACATCAAAAGCAGTCGCATATGCCAGTGCCTCATCCGGTTCTCTGAATTCTTCTGTTAGATTCATTTGGGAAATGAATGCTTCAAATCTGCGTTTTCTTTGGATATACTGTCCCATCTGTGGCAGGTGCAACAAATCTTTTATGAATCCTTTGACGCCTCGATTCGTGTGAAGCATGCTATAGTAATCATACTGTGACTGCATTCTGTAATTTAAAATCTGCGCATTATATCCTAGGGATTCTAGTGCTTTTTCCGTGGCATAGGCCTGCAGAACTGAGCCGAAATTATAGGCGGAATGGTATGTTATGATTCCGATGTTTTTCCCCATCCTATTTCCTCCTTTTTCATTTTATCATCCCAAAACAGGGAAACGCCAAACAGAACGAATGGATATGAGGCGCATGCACATGAGTACGTGTAAAACATATTAAAAAACGCATTAAATGCCCACACAAATATTAGCAGCAACTTCATCCAAAACGGAAATCTATATTGTGATACACATGCTGTAAACATCTTCTTAAACATAAGAACGTAGCACAGAAGGCCTATATATCCATAGTTCAAAAGAATGCCAATATAGTCATTGTGTGCCCATATTCTATTATGGATTGCTACTTCATTCACGTCATATACAAAGTTGAATCCGTATCCAAATAGCTGATTAATTGTATCTCCTGCGAAAAACGCCTTCAAATCTGCATCCCAAAATAGAGAACGTCCGCTGGTAAATTTGATTAGCGGGTCTTGGTAGAATTCATTCGCTCCAACAGTCAATGAACTGTTGATTTTGTCCATGATACTGGAGTTTAAAACGATCATCCCAACAACTAAAGCAGCCGGTATGATTGTCATCCAAAAAAACCTGCGGCTTGGAGCAGCCATATAATAAGCAGCAAAAGCCAAGGCTAATCCAACCGCCAAATATGTTCTAGATCCACCAGAAAAAACGCAAAATAGCGGAACTGCTGCAAGAATAATGTTGCTCTTTTTTTCATTTACAAGAATTAAGATCAATGACAAAATAAAAATAGCAGCGGTTGCACTTCTAAAAACATTTCCAGTAAAAGAGAAGAAATATCCGTTACGGTATGAGCTTTTAAAGAACATTGATACGATTACACATAAATCCCAGAGAACCACTATTCTTTTTATATACAATACATGCATCAACAAATATTGCTTTATATAGTCATACCGATTGATGGTATAGCTCGAAAAGAGCATAAAAAATAATAAATAAAAGTATTCATTAGTATTATCTGCCACTTTATCTGTTGTTATTAATGAAAAGCAATACACCACAACAAATGCAAGTAATAAAATAGCTTCTTGCACATAATGAAGGTTTCTAATCGTAATATAGAGCAACGAGGCTATTACCAAAAAGAAAACCACTTTATTAATTACCGGTAGAATACTTTGAAATAGCACAGTTAAAGGCAGTAGTAGAATTACATCCATCACTACCTTATTGAGATTTACCCTACCCATTATTTATTCCCGCCTAAATCATCAAGTTTAGCTAAAAAGTACAGTGAATGCCGTAAACGCTTTTCTATTTCAGTCCTAATCTTATAACGAGTTCTGGAACCCAACTGCAACGTTGGTCTTTCTGTATAAGACACTTTATTTTTAATCAGCCAAACATTCAACAATCTTTCTGACAAAAAGCCGTAGATTCTCGACTGATAGGCATCATAGCCATCCAGGTTTTCAACGGCTTCTAATTTCATCAAAATGTCCAACAGCCAATCTGCATAAGCGTCAAACACTTCTGCCTTCGCAATCAACATATTATACGGGAATAGGTAAGTTTTCGACATTGCAGTATGAAACGCATCCATATACTCAGGTGCTGCGGAGCGAATAATCTCTTCCAGCATATCCAGATCTTTGCCATGATGTAAGCATCTATAATTTTCGGCTATATTCTTCTTAGAAAAGTATTTTCTATCACTCACGATGCAATCATACTTTGTTAGAATTTTTCTGACATCCTTTTCAGATAAATAATGCCTAGTGTCTTCACTCCAAATGTTTTTTGTAAAGAACCTTCTATAGTGTACTAGTCCTTTTATGTCATCTTTGGAATTATGTCGAATCCAATACATTCCCGTTAATTCACAGAAACTACCGTTTTTCTCAGATATATTTTTATCTCCAGTGTCATCATAAATGTATCCGTCACGACGTTCTTCAGTCTTATAGGCTCCAACATAGAGCCATTTATAAAAGTCGTCCAATTTCGGCATCGAATCAAGATACTTGTGCGTTATAATATAAATTGACATGCTGCCACCTTCTTCCCTAAGTTTCTCAATAATCTTATACTATCTTTACAAGAGTTCATCATAGATTATTCGCATCTGCTCAAAAGAAACACTATTGTCAAACTTTGTTGCCATCTCTCGGCAGAAAGTTCTCATAGCATCACGCCTTTGCGAATCCGACAAAAGTTTGATTTTTTCAGCAAATGCATTCTCATCAAATGGATCACAAAGGTAGCCATTTTTATCATCAACAATATAATCCTTTATACCTTGCACCCTTGACCCAATAACGGGAACTCCTGCCGCCAAGGACTGAATGCCTGCCAAACCAAGACCTTCACGAATAGAAGGAATGACGCCAATGTCTGATACTGCTGTAATTTCCGGTATATCCATTCTGAATCCCAGCAACTTTAGATCAACATCTTCCCGCTTTGCTAAATCATTGAGCATCTTTCCAGTTCCGCCATCAATTCCATTTCCGCAAATTACAAACACATACTCTTTCTTATTCGGGAGCTTTGAGAGAGCCTTGATAATGATTTGATGATTCTTTCGTGTTGACAACTCGCCCACTGCCAAAATCATCATCTTGTCTGTTGGCACTCCAATCAACGCCCGATATTCATTGCGATTTACTGCCACATTTGCATACTTTGATGTATCTACTCCAACACCATTAATGTGAAAGACCTTTTTACAAAACATTTTTTTCGCATTTGAATAGTCTTCTCTATTAATCGTAATAATGGCATCGCAAAATAAGGAGCAGAATTTCTCCACCGTGTAAAAGACAGCCCACGATTTTTTTGATGAATTCTCAGTAAAAGCAAAGCCATGCGTTGTGTAAATAACCTTAGCACCTTTTCGCCTGTATGACCGAGCTGCTAGTCTTGTAAAAATACCTGCAATGGGCGTATGACAATGAATTAATTGGAAGTCACCCCGTTTCAGTAAAACTTTAAGTTCCCTATAGGCTCCAAAATTTGTTTTCGCCATCGGATTTGTACTATCAAAATCCAATTGAACAAATTCAACGCCCAATTTATCCAGTTTTTCTTTTGTATCTGCCCACTCTAATTTATATGCATTTGCTGCAAAAGTAACTGTATACCCTTTCTCTATAAGAATTTCCATGTCATGAATGAGAAATGAAGCAAATCCAGCTAAATTTGCAACAATAAGTGCTTTTTTCGCCATTACTTCTTCTCCATCTGCTGTGCGATATCAGCATCCACGATTTCCTCGCCGGACTTGTGCTTCAACTGTTCTTTCGAAGCCTCGCTCAGACCATTATTAACAACAGCACACATATCGCAGGTGCTGCACTTGTCCAGTTCTTCTTTACTCACTTTACCGTCACGGTAGTCCCGGCAAATCTTGTTCTCGTACATGCTATACGGATGCTTGCTGAACAGTGCCTTAAACTTATGTACCAAAACCCAAGTAGCAGGCTTCCAGATGTACTTGTGCATCGCTGGAGAAACAGAGCCGATCATCCAGCAGTCACGGTCGCAGCAGCGTACTTTCTTTCTAACTTTCTCTGCCTCTGGGCTGTTCCACAGCTCGTCCCAAGTCTGGCGGTTCAGATTACCCATGACCTCTTTGTCTTTGGTGCCGTTGCAGGGCATGACATCGCCATACGGATCGATAAAGAAAGTATCAAAGCTCATGTCGCAAGGCAGCAGACGCTTCTGGCCGTAGATGTAGTTGATCAAACCGTGGTTAAAGTAAGCACGGAACCACTTTTTTGGGCTGTTGCTGCGGAGAAGTTCATTGACCAGATTCTCGAAATTCTTCGCTACCATCGGACGGTCATGGATGATATTCTTTGCTTCCACAAAGTAGAAACTGTTATGAAGACTCGCTGTGGCAAACTCCATCCCCATTTCGTCAGAGATCTTGTACAGCGGAACGAGGTCAGGAGCATTCTTGTCCTGGACAGTCATGCCAAAGCCAACGTCCTTCATGCCCATTTCACGCAACTTCTTCAGCGTGCCATAACCACGCTGGTAGCCGTTCTGCAGGCCACGAATCTCATTGTTGGTCTGCTCCAGACCCTCAATAGAGATTCGAATACCGATCTGTGGGAATTCTTTGCACAGGTCAACGATACGGTCGGTGAAGAAGCCGTTGGTCGAAATAACAATACGATCAGACTTCTTGTACAGCTCACGCACGATATCCTTCAAGTCGGTGCGAATGAACGGTTCGCCGCCAGTGATGTTGGTGAAGTACATCTTCGGCAGCTTCTTGATTGTTTCAATGCTGATTTCCTCTTCCGGCTTGGAAGGTGCTTTATAACGGTTGCACATAGAGCAACGAGCGTTACAACGATAAGTAACGATGACCGTACCATTTAACTTCTTTTCTTCAGACATGATTAACTCTCCTAACTCTCTCTTTTAAGAATGTTTCGACTTTATTTAAGAACCACTTGGCACATACCGAGAACACAACCGAGCCGCAGATGACTGCAACCGCTGTGAAGATATACGCCAGCAGGCCATTTCCAAATAGATGAACAAGGTGTAACTTCTCAAGCACACGATAAATTAGCATGTGGCACAGGTAAATCTCGAAGCAGATACCACCAAGGAATTTGGCGACTGGATTGACCAGTACCCCCCCCGATTGCATCCGAGGGTATAGACCAGTGCTTCCACACAGAAGAACAGCATCGTGAGTGTAGAGCCGCCTAAAGCAAAATAGGCAACTGTGGCAATCAGTAAAATTGCTCCGGCGATGACCTTATACTTCGATGCAAACTCAGCCAGTTCCTTCCGATAAAGGAAAATCAGACCGCCTGCGATAAAGTAAATTGCATCGTACACGATGTTCGTTCTTCCAGCATTGAAGTAGTTGCTACACAGCCAATTGAACACCAGTGCCGCAACTGCTACGCCCCACGCTCTCTTCTTATTTCCAATCAGGAAGCAGAAGAACGGGAACAGCATGTAGAACGCAAAGATGACTGCCAGCGTCCAACTCACACCAATGACCGAAATATTTGCATTTGGCAGAAGTCCTTGGCATAACGTCAAGTTTGCGAAAACCTCAAACAAGGATTCCTTGCTCGGTGAAATCACAAAATCCAGCGCACACAGCAAAGCAAAGTACGGCCAGATTTTGATGTACCGTTTCTTGTAGAAATCCTCTACGCTGATCTTCTGGTCAATAATTTTCTGGTAGTAGCCGCAGCACATGCCAAAACCGCTGACCATCATAAAAAGGAAAACGAGGTTTGTGAAAGATGGTATCAGCCGTTCAAACACAAATCCTCCTATCCCATATTCTCCATTTGCGAGGACGTGCATCAGTGCAATGCCAATGATGGCATACGCCTTTAATCCATCTATTCCCTCATATCGATCCGCTTTTGTAGCCACAAATTCTCTCCTCACATACCAGTCTTACTGATACACCTTCATAATTTTCTCGTAATACTCATCAATGGTATCGAAGCTGATGTCCTTACAGTTCGCACTGTACTCCGCACACAGCTTCTTATCACCCCAGAGCTTCTCGATCTTCTTCTTCAGATCTTCGGCATTACCGCTCTCAAACAGCTCGCCGGTCTTACCAACCTGGATCAGTTCCGGGATGCCGCCGATGTTCGCTCCCAGCACCGGTGTGCCATACATCTGGGATTCCATCACAGAGAACGGGCAGTTCTCATACCACTCAGACGGGTAGATGGAGAACCGTGCCTCACGGATAAGCTTTTCCAGTGCTTCGCCTTTCTGGAAACCAACGTTCTTGATGTTCTTAATACCATTTACTGTCTCTTCCAGCGGGCCAGTACCGGCGAAGATGAACTGCACATCCGGCAACTCCTTACAGACTTTGATGAGTGTGCCGATGCCCTTCTCCTCAGAGAAGCGGCCGAAGTAAAGGACGTAATCCTTCTTCTCCGTTTCTTTCCACTCCACCTTGTCGATGAAGTTGTGCATTGCCACGGTCTTCGTGGCAAACAGCGGATTGCTGTCCATCTTGCTCTTCATAAACTCCGAGCAGCAGATCATGGTGTCAATGTACTTGTAGGTACCCTTCCACTTCCAGAATTCAGCCTCCATCATGCCGATGGCAGATTTTGCCGTGGAACCGTGGATGCACTTGCCTTTCATGCAGTTCACGAAATGGCCGCCGAGGCACTTCTCACAGTTCTGGTGAGTATTCGGATTGTTCAGCATGTGGTTCGGGCAGACCAGCTGGTAGTCATGTGCCGTAAAGATGATCTTACAATCTCTTCCGGTCTCCTTGCGCCACTTCACGATTTCCAGAATGATGGAAGGTGTCAGCTGGTAGTTAAAATTGTTCAGGTGACAGACATCCGGCTTGAAGTCATCCAGCACTTTCCGCAGCTGCACCCGCGCTTCCTTGCTGTAGATAGTTTTGATCGGGTAGGTCAGCTTGCTCAGTTTGCTGCCGCCGTGGAAGTCCATATCAGATGTATAAGCATTGACCCGGTTGCCCACGCAGCGGCCTTCATGCTCCATACCGAAGTACTGAACCTCGTGTCCATGCTGCTCCAGTGCCTCACCCAATTTGAATATATACGTCTCACTTCCGCCGTTTCGGTGCAGAAATTTATTCAAAATCAGCGTCCTCACGTTAAATTTCTCCTTGTTCTATGTTCTATTTCACTACCTCTGTTCAGATGAAGCACTTCCAATGTGTT
>DEDL01000010.1:91526-103013 GCA_002349525.1 Lachnoclostridium sp. UBA2905 | reverse complement strand
GAACCTAGGTAGCGAGATTAAAACCGCTCTTGCAGCTCCAAGTCCATCTTAAAAAATACCGTAAATACGCTATTTTTCAGGCGTTTTCACTATGTACATCTCACTACCTGCGTTCGGTTAGAGGAGATTATTTATCATTAATATTTTCATACCTTTTCACCCCTTTTACTTGCTCACTAATTTATTTGAAATGTAATTAAATATTTGCTGCATTGTGATTGCAAATATAGATGCCCCCACAATTACAATTATTACTGTACAAATATATTGACTCCATCCATTTCCTAACAAGGTATTAATACCTAGCTTTTCAATCACACGAAAAAGGAACATATGAGAAAGATAAATTTCCATACTGATTCCGCTGAAAAATTTTGTAACTTTGTTCTCTAATAACCCCCCCCATCTTTAAAACTGCATACATTAATAACAGTGAGGATACCAGCAGACACATTACAGAATATCCATCAATGATATAATAAAGAACTATACTACTCCAAGTCAGCCCCAATACAATCCATTGATTAAAGCGAACAATTTGTTCTCTATAAAGGTATATCAAACCGCCAGCTAAGAAAAAACATGCACTATATAAAATATTTGTTCTTCCAACATCAAAATAATTTGCACATACAAAGTTATAAATTAAACTTACACCAAAGGCCATCCATGCTCTTCTTTTGTTCTCGATAAGAACGCAAAAAAATGGAAATATGAGATAAAACACAAAGATCAATCCTAAGAACCAACCTACACCTATTACTGAAATAGTATCTGCAGGTAAAAATCCAAATACTAACGTTAGGTCAGCAAACCCTTCATATATACTTCCCAAAGAATGTGACATTGCTACATCAAATAAGACAAGCAATCCAAAAAAAGGAAGAATCTTTTTAAACCGTTTGCCATAAAAAGCTGACCAAGAGATTTGATTATTTAAAACTTTTTGATAATACCCACAACACATTCCAAATGCAGACACTACCATAAATAAAAATACAAAGTTTGTAAAAGATGGAATAATATTGTTATATATAAGACCAGATATTTCATAATTACTATTTGCTCTTATATGCATCATCACGATACCAAAAGCTGCAATCATTCGTAATCCATCAATTGTGCCATAATGCTTTTTTTCCATCTTTTATCTCCTATACAACTCCAATGTTCTCTCCACAACATCATTCCAATTATATTTTTTGCAAATATAATCTTCTGCTTCATCCTTATATTTTTGTACCTGTTTTTCATCATCGCAGGCTATCTGAAGCTTGTTCTGTAAATCATCCACATCACTTTTTTTAAATACTATCGCCTTATCTTCTACCACCGAAGCACATTCATCTATATCAGATACTAGACAACAATTACCATAGCTCATTGCTTCCAATAAGCTAAGCGGCATTCCCTCTAAGTCACTTGGAAGACTGTAGATATAAGCATTACTATATAATTCATCCAACAACCGTCCTTGAACAAATCCAGTAAAAATGATTCTATCATCATCTTTCGCCATTTCTTTTAACTGATTAGCAAATTCATCTGTATCGGAACTTCCTCCTGCAATGACCAATTTCTTATTTGTGTTTACCTTTTTAAATGCTTCAATCAGATAAGTAATGCCTTTCTCTGGAACAAGTCGTCCCAGGAAAAGAATATAATCATCTTTCTCTAGTCTGAATTTTTTCTTAATGAGTTCTGGCTTTCTTATAACGGGGCGATTTACTCCATTAGGAATAAATTTTGTCTCCCGTCCATAAGTCTCTTTAAAATAGTTCTGTACCCCTTCACTCAGAACAATAATTTCGTCAGCAAATTTAACCGCACATTTTTCTCCCAACATAATATATGTACTGGCTAATTTACCCCATTTTGCTCTCTGATGATCTAATCCATGCACCGTAGCTATGCAACGCTTTCCGAATAATTTGGGCAACCATAACATTGCACACGGCCCTTCTGCATGAAAATGTACCACATCATATTTTCCAAACGCTGCTGCCACCGCTGCAAAAAAGGAAGCACTCATTGCTGCTAATCCTTTTTTATCTATTGTCGGTACATATTTCATTCGGATTCCTTTATATTCTTTTAACTTCTTGCCATCAAATTCTTTACCACTTACATGATGTCCGCTACGGTTATATACTGTTATTTTATGTCCCAGTTTTGCCATACGAACTGTTAATTCTTCAACTACAATTTCAATTCCACCTTGGCGACTCGGAATTGTCTTATGTCCAAGAACTGCAATTTTAAGTGGAGAATTATTATTTTTCCTTTTAATCATAACTTCCTCTTTTTTTAAATGCAATCTTTATATTTATAACTTATCTATTTTTATCCTTTTGCAGCTTATTCCCTCTATAAAATAAGCTGCTTGTAGGATTTACATTGATCCCATCTTTCCTAAAGACTACCAATATCGTTTTAAACAATATTTTTATATCTAGCCCAATGTTCCAGTTTGTGATATACTCTTTATCAAGACGAACTACTTCTTCAAAATCGGTAATATCACTTCGTCCGCTTACCTGCCACATGCCAGTGATTCCAGGCTTAATTGCCAGCCTTGCACGATGGTGAAGCTCATACAAATTTGTTTCAGAAATAAGGGGTGGGCGAGTACCTATAATCGACATATCGCCACGTAATACGTTAAAGAATTGCGGAAATTCATCTAAACTTGTTCGTCTGATAAAATCACCGATTCCTGTCTTATGTGTCCCATCTGGAAGTATCTTATTTCCGATAACACGAGGATCAAAGTCCAGTTTAAACATCTTTCCATCTCCAAGTTTGTTATCTTTCATAAGCTCTGCTTTACGTTCTTCTGCATCCATATACATACTGCGGAACTTGTACATTTTAAATTTCTTTCCATTCTTTCCAACTCGCTCCTGAGCAAAGAAGATTGGTCCCGGTGATGCATAATTGATACTTGTCGTAAGCACTGTGTAATTACCAATTTTTTCCATGAGCTGTTTTTTCCCTGGTACGCTTGTAATCTTTGCAAGATTAAGATGAATGGTTACTCCTGTCTCTGATAATTGCTCAATTAACTCTGACGGATACGGAAGAACTTCTAAAACAACAATCAGAACTTCATCAATCCATTCCTGACATACATACATCGCTGCAGTCTCTTCGTTGGCAACTACCGGAACTCCATTAATTTCTCTTCCAGTCCAGTCCGCATCAATTACAGCTACACCAGCTAATGTGAATCTGGCATAATTGTTTTCCTGCATACTTAACACTACTTGTTCAGCTACATCTTCTGATGTTACAATCAGTAGTTTGCGTTCTCCGCCATCCTTCATCTGTTTTTGCAGAAGTTTTTTCCAAAGTTCTCTGACAATATACGTCATTACTAAATAAATAATTATGGTCAGCATCAATGTTAATCTTGAAGAGTCCTGTCCCTGCTGAAGCAGGAATATATATAAAATTGCTAAGGCACCTACCATAATCGCATGATTTAACGTAACTACAAAATCACGATAGTATCCTCTCTTTAACACACTTTTCATAGTGCCATACGCAAAAATCATAACCAAATCTGCCAGTTCAAGGAAAACTGCCATATTGCGATAAATAATGGTTTCATATGGATTAAACCCATATCCGCTAATTGCATATGCCAGAACATACGCTAATTGCAAACAGATCATATCTAAGACTATAAAGTCTGCGTGTTTTAACCATCCTTCAGAATCTTTTCTATACCTAGATTTTTTTCTTTCCCCTTCCATTTTTTTGTATTCTATCTGTTAATCTACAATCGTCCCCACAATTGTAGAGATTACCTTCAAATTTGAGTAATTTAAAACTAGATAGGATTATTGCTACACAAAGAAGAGCATTAATCCAGAATATGTTAAGATTTGTTGAGATATGTAATTCCGTCCATAGCCATACCCCAAACACAAGTAAGTAGCACATAGGAATCACATTTTGAATATTTAGATATGTGATATAATAGTTTCGATATTCAGTTTTCTTTTTCTTTTCATTCCCATTAATATATACTGGGGTATCCATCGTACACTTTCGTTTTGATATTCCTATCATTTCATATCTCCCTTACTGTACCCCCACCGACAAAATTGAGGGCTACTTTCTTATCTCTTTTTTCTCATTTATTTCTTATATTTTTCTCCACAACGTTTCTTATCACTTTACAATTCCTACTTCTTAACTCATCCCACTCATTCAAGTATGCTTCGCCACCCGACCCCTCACGGACCCGGTTCACGTCACACACTATAACCATCCTTCATCCCTAACGCGCTCCTGCGACGATTAGGTCCAAAAGACTCCTGAATTGCTCTGTCTTATCCGTAATTTGTCGGATAACACACGCAATATATCTTATCATGATTCTCCAATATTTTCAAGCAATCATGTATTTTTTACAAACTCTCTATACGAAATATTTATAATTTTCTTATTTTATATACAAATTTAACAACTTTACAATTTATTTCCCACATAACACGGAACTTTTACTTTATTTGACGTTTAAGCCTTTATCATAACCTCATTTGTGCCAATCCATATTTTCACTGCTGTATTGTACACCTCTACTTCAACCTGAATTTCATCATCAGCTTCTGACACAAGTCTACCGGTCATGCCCTTAAACACTCCACTAAGTATCCTTACCACAGGTCTTACATCTTCCATTGCAGGCTCCCTGCCACATGCCTGGTCAGTTTCGCCTTCGTATATTGCCTCCAGGTCTATAGACTCCTGCCTTAACTTAGCGAACTCTTCCTCTGTCACCTTTGATACAATCTCAAGTCCAACCCTGGCCCTTGTTACATTGCCCATAAGGTCAACTTCAATCTCAGCTTCCTTCTTGTGCCTGTTTATTTTCTTTATAATACCCTTTGTTCCTGCTAATGGTCCGGAAGCTATTATAATCTCGTCTCCTATTATATGTCCGGTGGACATATTTACCACATAGGCATCATCTATCAGACTCTGCAAAAATGCCTGCTCACTGTCACTTATAGGCACCGGCTTGTCATCATTCCCAAGCACTATTGTCATGGTGTCTATGTCCCTAAGCCTTTCCCTTACTGCGTCTATATCCTCAGTATCTATAAAGATATAGCCTGGGAATAGTCGTCTGGTGACCTCCTGCCACTGGCCTTTTTTCTTCATCCTGCGGGTATATCTTAGAACAAATATGTCCTTATACATATCCCCAGACAGTCTCTTCTGACACTGTTCCTTTATCTCTTCTTCCTTGCCACTAGTGACCCATATCACATACCACAATACAGATTCCTCCATATATTTGTGTCTTTATTCAACAAATGAGAAGAAGAAATATACGGGCTATTATAATTCTCCTTCTCATCATTCTACAATTAATTCCGTTCATTCCCTTAGGTATCTTAGGTATATACAATAACCTTCATCAGACTGAGCCCTTCTTCTTAAGAACAACAAGAAATGTCTTAACAAATATCTTGACATCAAGCTCCAAACTCCAGTTACTGATATATTCTCTATCAAGCTTTACCACTTCTTCAAAGTCAAGTATGTCGCTTCTTCCACTTACCTGCCACATTCCTGTCACTCCAGGCTTGGTAGCAAGTCTTGCATGGTGATGCAGCTCATACAGACTTGTTTCTGATGGAAGGGGTGGTCTTGTTCCCACAAGTGACATATCACCCTTAAGTACATTATAAAACTGTGGGAATTCATCAAGACTGAAGCTTCTTATGAAGTTTCCAACTCCCGTCTTATGTCTTCCGTCAGGAAGTACCTTATTACCTATAACTCTTGGATCAAAGTCAAGCTTAAACATCTTGCCGTCCCCAAGCTTATTATCCTTCATCAGTTCAGCCTTACGTTCCTCAGCATCCATATACATGCTTCGAAACTTATACATCTTGAACTTTTTACCATTCTGACCAACTCTCTCTTGTGAAAAAAATATTGGTCCCGGTGAGCTGAAATATATAAGAGGTCCAACAAATATGAATATAATACCTGTGGCAATACAGCCTGCAAGACCTGCCAATATATCAACCATTCTCTTTATAAATAACTGGCTTGATGATGCATAGTTAATACTTATTGTAAGTACTGTATAATTACCTATTTTCTCAACAAACTGCTTCTTGCCGGGTACACTTGTAATCTTGGCAAGACTCATATGTAATGTCACTCCTGTCTCCGTAAGCTGCTCTATAAGTATCTCCGGATATGGAGTATTATCTGATGTTCCAAGGAATACCTCGTCCACCCATTCATTACATATATATTCTGGTGCATCCTCACCTACTGCCACTACAGGAACACCGTCTATCGTTTTTCCTCTAAGATCTTTTCCAAGTATGGCAACTCCGCTTATTATGTATCTTGCGTAGTTGTGTTCCTTAATATTTTTTATAACCTGTTCAGCTATATCCTCTGTTGCTATTATAAGGAGAGTTCGGTCACCACCGTTAACCATCTTCTTGCGAAGTCTCTTCTTCCATAACTCTCTTACTACATATGTAATAATAATATACATACCTATAAAAAGGAAGAAGGCAAATCTCGAGTAATACTGCCCCTCCTGAGATGCGAACATATACAGCATGACAAGTGCTCCCACTATCAGTCCATGTCTAAGCGT
The DNA here is from genome assembly GCA_002349525.1 of Lachnoclostridium sp. UBA2905. Taxonomy (GTDB): domain Bacteria; phylum Bacillota; class Clostridia; order Lachnospirales; family Lachnospiraceae; genus V9D3004. The sequence goes on along the minus strand of DEDL01000010.1, from coordinate 96,370 downwards.
CACCACAAACTCTCTGTAATGTCCTCTCTTAAGTACATCCTTCATAGAACCCATGAAAAATATAACAAGAAGGTCGGCAAGTTCAAAAAATATTGCCTTGTTGCGGTACAACATATTTGCATAAGGATTAAATCCATATCCGCTGACAAGGTACGCCAGTACAAATGCCACCTGCAGACATATCAAATCCAATAATATAAAATCAAAATGCTTTAACCAGCTCTCTGAATCTCTTGTATACATCGGTTAATATTTCCCTCTCGTATTCTTATAGATTGGTTCTAACCATTCTAGGTCTGTATTTCTCTCTTTCAAGTCGTGCAAATATCTGATCTCTATGAGCTTTTCCAAAGCTTTCTAATGTGATTCGAAGCTCAACTGCTGCACTTCGGTTAATACTTACAAACTGGTTGTGCTCAAGCTTAACAACATTGCCCTGTTCTTCAGATATTATTGAAGCTACTCTGGCAAGCTCTCCCGGTTTGTCAGGCAGAAGTACTGATACTGTAAATATTCTGCCACGCTGGATAAGTCCGTGCTGCAGCATAGATGACATGGTTATAATGTCCATATTGCCGCCGCTTAAGATTGATACAATCTTCTTGTCTCTTACATCCAGATGGCTGAGTGCTGCAACTGTAAGAAGTCCTGAATTCTCACATACCATCTTATGGTTTTCAACCATATCAAGAAATGCATCGATAAGTTCCTCATCCTCTACAGCTATTATGCTGTCAATATTCTTCTGAATATATGGGAATATGTTAGTTCCCGGAGTCTTAACTGCAGTTCCGTCAGCTATTGTCTGGGCACTGTCAAGTGACACTACCTTACCCGCTTTAAGTGAAGCCTGCATACAGCTTGCTCCTGCTGGTTCTACTCCAATAACCTTTATTCCCGGATTAAGCATCTTTGCAAGCGTGCTTACTCCTGTGGCAAGTCCACCACCGCCAATTGGCACAAGTATGTAATCAACTGTTGGAAGCTCCTTGACTATCTCCATTGCTATTGTTCCCTGACCGGTTGCAACCTCAAGATCATCAAATGGATGTATAAATGTATATCCATATTCCTCCGCCAGTCTGTATGCCTCTGCACATGCATCGTCATACACGTCACCATGTAATATTACATCGGCGCCGTATCCCTTGGTGCGGTTAACCTTCATAAGTGGTGTGGTAGTAGGCATAACAATCGTTGCCTTCACACCATATTTTTCAGCAGCAAATGCTACTCCCTGTGCGTGGTTTCCTGCAGATGCTGTTATAAGTCCCTTATTGCGTTCTTCCTCTGAGAGTGTGCTTATTTTGTAATAAGCTCCCCTTATCTTATAGGCACCTGTGTGCTGTATGTTCTCCGGCTTAAGGTATACCTTGTTGCCATACTGTCTGCTGAAGAACTCACTATATACTAATGGTGTAGGATTAATAACTTCCTTTACTTTTTCAGAAGCTTCTTCAAATTTGTCAATGCTAAGTTCCTTAAGCAAATTTCTACGCCTCTCTTTCTGCAATCACTTCTACTTCACAAAGTACATTCTTAGGCAGAGTCTTCACAGCCACACAGCTTCTTGCTGGCTTCTCTGTGAAGTATTCTCCATATACCTCATTAAATGCACCGAAATCATCCATGTTGGCAAGAAAACATGTTGTCTTAACAACATCCTTATATGTACATCCTGCAGCTTCAAGTAATGCTCCAAGATTTTCCATAACCTGTTTTGTCTGTTCCTTGATTGTCTCTGCCTCTATGTTTCCTGTTGCAGGATTGATAGGTATCTGGCCTGAACTAAAGAACAGATTGCCTGTTATAATTCCCTGTGAGTATGGTCCTATTGCAGCTGGTGCGCTGTCTGTATGTATTTTCTTCATATCAAAAATCCTTTCTAAATGTCATATATTGTTGTATATCATTACATATTATTATGTATCATGATAATTGCTATTGAATATATCATAATACTTGATATCGTGTATATCATAACATATTATCATATGTTATGATAGTTGCTATTGAATATCCCAGTCAGATTTTTTCGCTTTACAGTTATTCTTTGGGAATTCTTGTATAATATATCATCAATATTCACATTTTTCAAGACATTCTTTTGATAATTTTTACCAATCAGAATTATTATTTACCATTCATTGCATCAGCAGTAGTCCACATATGGATTGTAAGTCCCTTTTCCCAGCTTACTGTTCCATGAAGTGGTGCAGTTTCAACCCATGCATAATCTGGTGAGTCAGTTATTATAGTTGGTTCTGTTGTCATACCGTTGTTGTCAACTCCATTATTTTCCACATATATTCTGCAAGGATTACCGTTCTTGTCTGTTCCATCAAGAATGTATCTTGCTGAAAGTGACTCTACTCTTCCAGGAATCTTAAATCTTGTGTCGCAATCATTTTTCCCATTTGCAACTGTTTTTCCATTGAAGTTTTCACACTCGCCCTTTGCATCAAAATGAATTGCAGTAATAGTTCCTCTGTGTCCCTGCACTTCATCACTGCCACCGATTCCAATATAAAATGTAAAGATTTCTTTATCATATTTAAATGTATTGTCCGGTGTTACAGGCTGTGGAATCTCAGGTACTACCTCACTGTCCTCACGCTGTTTGTAAACTGCTGTTCTTGTACCGTCATCATTAATGGTAATCTTACCTTCGATGTCAGCTTCTTCAATCCATTTCAAATCTTCGCTGTTTGTAAATATTACAGGCTTTGTAATGATGGTTTTGCCATCATCCTCTGTGCTAAGATCCTGAATAAATATCTGGCAGTCCTTACCTGCGCTATCCTGTCCCTTGATGTAATATCTCTGGCAATGTTCAATCTTGCCATCCTTGTAGGTCTTCTTAACATCTGAAGCTCCGCTAAGGATATCTCCACTTATCACGTCACCTTCTGCTCTTCCAGTGAAGTACTGCATATCAACTGTGCAGGTGCTTCCTTCTACTGTTTCAAGCTGTGTGTCATCATACTCAGCCTCAAATAATACCTTAGTATATGGGTCTGGAGTTGGTGTTGGTTCACTAACAGGTGTCTGTGTTGGCTGGCTGTTATCTGGTGTCTGTGTAGCCTGACTATTGTCAGGTGCCTGTGTCGGCTGACTTACACCAGGGTTTGTATTGCCTGGATTTGCGCTTCCCGGGTTTGTGTTGTCTGGATTAACATTATTCTGATTGTTACCAGGCGCATTTATATTAGCATGCTGATTGTCAACTTTCTTTTCAATTTTTACAACTTTCACTTTAACCACACCTATTTTTCTTGTTTTTTTGGTCTTTTTAATTTTTTCTGTAACGGTAATTTTTGCCTTACCCTTTTTAATACCCTTTACAAGACCACTCTTGCTTACTGTGGCAATTTTCCTGGAGCTTGTTTTGTATGTGTATGAAGCTGTCTTGGCCTTATTTTTAATCTGGATTTTGGCTGTCTTGCCAACCTTTACCTTAAGTGTTTTCTGCTTGATTGATGCCTTGGCAGCTGCTGATGTGGCATCATATACAGATGCTGTTCCTATTGTTCCCATAACTAATGCTGCAGCCATAACAGTTGCTGTTGCCTTCATGGTCATTTTCCTGCTCATTTTTCTTTTCATTCCTTGTAGTCCCCTTTTCTTTTTACAAGTTATATTTTTTGGCACCCTATGTTAAAGTATAACGCATTAAATTCACAATTACAATTAATTCAGGAAATCCTTAAGATTTGATGTATCTTTTATCATGTCGTATTCAGAATAGGTTAAGAGTTTTTGGCAGAAAGTTTGATAACATAAGCAGGCTTGCAGGTATCCATATAGACCTTTAAGCTCTTGGCTCTGGTGTTGTCTGCAGATTTGACCTCAATGAGAAAGAGCTGCCCGTTACCGGACAGCTCCTTCAAATTCAAGTCATTCTTCCAAGCGAATGTTTATAATAAAAAAATCAAACTCAAATGTAAAATTGGTTTTTACCAATTATTAAAGCTGTGGACCTGCAGCTACTAAAGCTTTACCTGCTGCATTTCCTTCATACTTAGCAAAGTTCTTTGTGAATCTTCCTGCAAGATCCTTAGCCTTAGCTTCCCACTCTGAAGCATCAGCATATGTGTCACGAGGATCAAGGATTGCTGGATCAACTCCTGGAAGCTCTGTAGGTACTTCAAAGTTGAAGTATGGGATCTTCTTAGTTGGAGCTGTCTTGATGTCTCCGTTAAGGATAGCATCGATGATTCCACGAGTATCTTTGATTGAGATACGTTTTCCAGTTCCGTTCCATCCTGTGTTAACAAGGTAAGCCTTAGCTCCGCTTACTTCCATCTTCTTAACAAGCTCTTCAGCATATTTTGTTGGATGAAGCTCTAAGAAAGCCTGTCCGAAGCATGCTGAGAATGTAGGTGTTGGCTCTGTGATTCCACGCTCTGTACCAGCAAGTTTTGCTGTAAATCCTGAAAGGAAGTAGTACTTTGTCTGATCCTCTGTAAGGATTGATACTGGAGGAAGTACTCCAAATGCGTCTGCTGATAAGAAGATAACGTTCTTAGCAGCTGGAGCAGCACTTATAGGACGTACGATGTTCTTGATGTGATTGATTGGATATGATACACGAGTGTTCTCTGTAACGCTCTTATCAGCGAAATCAATCTTTCCATCTTTATCTAATGATACGTTCTCAAGGAGAGCGTTACGTTTGATTGCATTGTAGATGTCTGGCTCTGACTCTTTATCAAGGTTGATAACCTTAGCGTAGCATCCACCTTCGAAGTTGAATACTCCGTTGTCATCCCAACCATGCTCGTCATCACCGATGAGGAGACGCTTAGGATCTGTTGATAATGTTGTCTTACCTGTTCCTGAAA
>DEDL01000010.1:80139-91420 GCA_002349525.1 Lachnoclostridium sp. UBA2905 | reverse complement strand
TCACGGCTTGTGATGTTGAATACAACAGCTGTCTCTGAGTTAAGTCCTAACTCTTTGTAGTTCTCTACCTTAGCCTTTGAAGCATTGTATACTACGAAGTCTGGCTCGAAGTTCTCAAGCTCAGTGTCTGTTGGCTTAATGAACATGTTCGTAATGAAATGAGCCTGCCAAGCAACCTCAACGATAAAACGAACTGCCATACGTGTGTCAGCATTAGCTCCACAGAAAGCATCTACTACGAAAAGTCTCTTGTTAGAAAGCTCTTTAATAGCGATCTCTTTAACTGCTTTCCAAGCTTTTTCTGATGCTGGATGGTTGTCGTTCTTGTACTCATCTGTTGTCCACCATACAGTGTCTTTTGAGTTCTCGTCCATAACGATGAACTTATCTTTAGGTGAACGACCTGTATATATACCAGTCATAACGTTAACAGCACCAAGTTCACTTTCCTGACCTTTTTCAAAGCCTTCAAGTTCTGGCTTTGTCTCTTCTTCGAATAATGTTTCATAAGAAGGATTGTACACGATGTCTGTAGCTCCAGTAATGCCATACTTACTTAAATCAATTTTTGCCATCTTAACTTTTACCTCGTTTCTTAAAATAGTTATATTATATCCACTAAAAAGTGTGGAATATACAAATTGTTATATTATATCCACTAAAAAGTGTGGAATATACAAACTGTTATATTATATCCACTAAAGAATGTGGAACATACTTTTTATATGGTATCTTTCGTACCTAGTTCCGAATTTTATCACGTCTTTTGTGATTTGTAAAGACCAAATCGCTCATAAAATTACCAATAAATTTTAATTGATATAACAAACAAAACTGTGTTATAATGATACGTGCTATATCATTATGCTATATATAATGCCAAATGGGGTTCTATGTAAAGCTTTTGTATAGGTAAGTGAATTTTTATGTAAAGTTTTTTATTGCCTTTGGAAAGTTTTATGCAGGACCTGATATAGGATTGATTTATATATGGTTGATAATGTTTTCATAGCGAAGAAATAAGTGGATAAGGGTAGGAAAATGAATAACGATTTAACAAAATGTGGTGCATGGTATAAGAAATATTTTGGGCGGATCATCCCATCATTTGGTGTGATATCTCTCATTTCATGTTTTCTTGTAAACAGTCTCATTTATTCGGGAACGCAGTTTCTGATGGCTGATGCTAAGCATTATGATTTCACCACCTGGATTGATAACAGGATTCCTTTTGTGAAATGGTGGATTATCATATATGTGGTATGTTTCGGCTTCTGGGCTGTCAACTACGTATTAATAGTACGTGAAGGCAGGGAAAAGTGGTTCCGCTTCGCTACAGCTGATATGCTATCCCGTGTTATATGCGGAATATTTTTTGTAATCATGCCAACAACCAATTGCAGACCGGAAGTGACGGGAACCGGTTTTACAACTATGCTTGTGCAGTTCATATATAAAATGGACGCACCAACTAATTTATTTCCTTCAATTCATTGCTTAGTCAGCTGGTTTTGTTTTGTTGGAATCAGAAAAAGTCACAAAATTCCATTTTGGTACAAAGCATTTTCATGTGTATTTGCTTTGATGGTTTGCGCTTCAACCCAGTTTACCAAGCAGCATTATCTCATAGATCTTGTTGCTGGAATTGCCATTGCGGAGTTATGTTACGCGCTGACCACACATACAAACATATATAGGAAAGTAGAAGGATTTTTTGACAGAATAACGGCTTTCGTTTTTGGAAAGGAAGGATTAAATTAATGATAGGATTTTATGATTATACAGTTGTTTTAACATATTTGAGCCTGGTTTCATCGATTTTTGGTATGACTCAGGTTATTGACGGACATTTCAGGACAGCTATTCTGTGTCTTGCTCTTTCAGGACTTCTTGATATGTTCGATGGAAAGGTTGCAAGAACCAAGAAAAATAGAACTGCCGACCAGAAGCTTTTCGGTGTGCAGATTGATTCTCTTTGCGATGTTGTGTGTTTCGGAATATTTCCTGCACTCTTCTGCTACTTTTTAGGCGTTCGTGGACTTCTTGGAATCATTGCCATAAGCTACTACGGTGTCTGTTCAGTAATCAGACTTGCTTTTTTCAATGTTCTCGAGACTAACCGCCAGGCAACTGAAAACGGGGCCAACAAGTTCTATCACGGCCTGCCAATAACAACAATGTCTATTGTTCTTCCTTTGCTTTATCTTCTCAATTTTGCTATTACAGAGGATGCTTTCAAATGGATTCTCTTTGCTACATTATTTGCGATTGGCACATTATTTATTGTTGATTTTAAGCTTAGAAAACCTAACAACGCACAGCTTACTGCTATGGTTATTGTTGTGGCGATTGCAGTTATTATCATTTTGTTGTTCTCACGTGCTTACAAGATTGATTTTAAGCCTATTATTGAGCACAACCTTATGAATTTGTTGAAATGATGGTGTTGTGAGGTTGGTGATGTTGCGATGTTGGGGATGTCACGATGTTGGTTAATGTTGTGATGTTGGTATGTTGGTATGTTGCAATGTTGGTTAATGTTACGATGTTGGTTAATGTTGTGATGTTAGTTATGTTTGAATGATTACGAGGTGATTATATGAAATACAGAGACAGGGCTGGCAACGAATTTATTGAAGCTAATTCTCAGGAAAAGTTCCTTGAAATGTTGTATGATACTTCTTTCGGAAGAAGACTTTTATCCATTCTTGTTAAACCGGGATTATCATCATTTGCCGGAGATATGCTTGATACCAAAGCTTCAAAATGTCTTATTCCTTCATTTATCAGACAGAACAATATCAATATGGACGAATATATTGATACAGATTTTGAATCTTATAATGACTTTTTCACCAGAAAGATTAAGCAGAGCGCAAGGCCATTTGATATGGCGCCGGATGTTCTTTGTTCTCCATGTGACGCAAAGCTTAGCGTGTACCCAATTAATGAGGATTCCGTTTTCTCAATCAAGAATTCAGTCTACTCTCTTGAGAAGCTTTTTGACAGCCAAAAGGTGGCAAAGAGATTCGTGGGTGGCACTCTTCTTATGTTCAGACTCACCGTTGATGATTATCACAGATACTGTTTTCCAGACGGCGGCGAGAAATCCGGATACCGCAGGATTCCCGGGGTTTTCCACACTGTGAATCCTCTTGCCAATGAGAAATATCCTATATACACTGAAAACACCAGGGAATATTGTCTCATCAGAACTGACAATTTTGGCACAATTCTTATGATGGAAGTTGGCGCCATGCTTGTTGGCAAAATTGCAAATTACAGCGGCAAGAAATTCGTTAAACGCGGCGAGGAAAAGGGCCGTTTTGAGTTCGGTGGTTCCACTATTATTATTTGTCTCGAAAAAGATAAGGCTCTTATAGATGCCGACATTCTTGCAAATACTTCTGAGGATTTTGAAACCCGTGTTAAGATGGGCGAGAGAATCGGAATGAAATTGTAGGAAAGAATGTGTTTCAGGAATGTGTTTCAGAAATGTGTTAATCGTGGTTTGACGTATATTATTAATATTTATATCAATAATAAGTTGTAGCTTATGCTACAACTTTTTTTATGAAAGGATTGGTTATATTATGCCAGATATTAATAAGTCAAATTCCCACACCGATGATAAGATTTCTAACAAAATGTTCTGTTTCCAGTGCCAGCAAACCGCCCACAACACCGGCTGTACCGGCAAGGTTGGAGTCTGTGGCAAGCATGACGGCACCGCAGATCTTCAGGATGCGCTTGTAGGCAGACTCATTGGACTTGCAAAGCTGTGCAATGAACTCAAAACCTACGACGAAGAATCTACAAATCTCATTATCAACGGAATGTTTACAACTCTTACCAACGTCAGTTTCAATGACACCACCATAAATGAATTGATAAAATCTGTTATCAAAAAACAGGAAAGTCTTATAAATGCTAACCAAACCAAAATGCCAGCTATCAAAGATGCAAATGATTATAATTATGATCTTCATAATATCTGGTACAACAAGGATTTGAATATACGCTCTGTAAAATCAATGATTATATTCGGACTTAAGGGAATGGCAGCCTATGCTTATCATTGCAGACGCCTTGGTTATAAAGACGACAGGGTGGACTCATTTTTTTATGAAGCCCTTGATGCGGTAGGGGATGGTACTGCTCCTTCATTTAACCAACTTCTTAAACTTGTTCTTAAGACGGGTGAAATCAATTATATCTGTCTTGATATGTTAGACAAAGCAAATACCGAAACATATGGTGATCCGGTGCCTGTTACTGTCCCACTTACTATTGAAAAGGGACCATTTATTGTTGTCAGTGGTCATGATCTTCACGATTTAAAGCAGCTTCTTGAGCAGACAAAGGACAAGGGCATCAATATCTATACTCACAGCGAGATGCTGCCCGCCCACGGCTACCCACAATTAAAGGCCTATAAGCACCTGAAGGGCAATTTTGGAACCGGCTGGCAGAATCAGCAGTCTGAATTTCACAACATTCCTGCTCCAATTTTATTTACCACAAACTGTTTAATGCCGGTACGTCAGAGCTACTGCGACAGAGTTTATACTACAGGCGTAGTGTCATATCCTGAGCTCATACACATACCAGATAACAATGGCAAAAAGGACTTTACTCCTATTATTGAGAAGGCCATTGAATGCGGTGGTTATGACAGTGACCGCCAAATGACCGGTATGAACGGTGGACACTATGTAACGACCGGTTTTGGGCATAATGCTGTATTGAGTCATGCCGAAAAAATTGTGCAGCTTGTGAAAGAAGGCAGGATTCGTCATTTTTACCTGATTGGTGGCTGTGATGGTGCCTCTCCCTCAAGAAGCTATTATTCTGACCTTGCGAAGCTCACTCCTCCTGACACAATTATTCTTACTCTTGCCTGTGGCAAGTACCGCCTAAATGACCTCGACCTCGGAAATATCGATGGCATACCACGTATTCTTGACTGCGGCCAGTGCAACGACAGTTTTACTGCCATTACAATAGCGCTTGCTCTCGCCGATGCATTTGATTGTTCGGTAAATGATCTGCCACTTACGTTTTTCCTCAGCTGGTATGAGCAAAAAGCCGTGTGTGTTCTCCTGACTCTTTTGTATCTGGGAATAAAGAATATTTTCCTTGGACCAACACTTCCTGCCTTTATTTCACCAGATGTGCTTGATTTTCTTGTGAAGAATTATGGAATCAGGGCTACTAGCACACCTGAGGAGGATATAAGGAAGTAAGGATATCCAGTACCAACTTTCGCATCTCCGTGATGCTAGATTTCATACTAGTTGGCGCTATATCTCTTGTTCTAGTACCAACTTTCACCGCTCCGGGTTGCTAGAAACAATACAATACAACAGAACCAAGCAACAAAATAACACCTGTGACGGATTTAAATCCGTCACAGGTGTTTCATTTCTTAAAATCTTACATATTATCTTACATATTATCTGATATAAACCAATCTACAGTATCGAATCGGCGGCATCTTTTATTGTTTCGCTGATTGTACGGTCAATGGCTTCTTTTCCATGTTTGTCAACCTGGATTTTGTTACGTGGTCCGTGTGTAAGACAGCCAGCGCCTCCGACACATCCTCCGACACATGCCATTCCTTCGATAAAGTTGGCGTCAAGAACTCCCTTGCTCTTCTTAAGAAGTGCAATTTTACATTCTTCTATTCCGTCGCATGAAACAGCTTTAAGTTCAAATTCTGTGTCTCCGTGTTCCTTTATCCCTTCAGCTACTGCTTCTGCCAGTCCGCCACATCTTGCGAATATTCGTCCGAAGTATGATGCGTTATCAAGTTCTTCCTCGTCGAGTTCCGCTATTTCGATATCCCTGCTGTCAAATAATGACTGCAGTTCTTCAAAGGTCATGGCAACATCCACATATTTTTTGGCTTTGTCTAACTGTATTTCTGCCTTTTTAGCTGTACATGGTCCTATAAATACGATTTTGGCTGTTTCATCCAACTGCTTAATGTATCTTGATATAGCAACCATAGGTGACACATTTGTTGAAATGTGTGGTGACAGATTTGGGAAGTTCTTCTCAATATATGATACAAATGCAGGGCAGCATGAGCTTGTAAGGAATCCTTCCTTAACCAGTTCTCTTGATTCTGCATCTGCAACTATATCAGCTCCAAGTGCTGCTTCAACAACATTGTAAAAGCCAAGATGTTTTATACCGCTTATAACCTGACCAAGCTTGGCATATGAAAACTGGCTTGATATTGCAGGGGCAACCACCGCATATACCTTGTACTTAGTGTTATTCTCACTTTTCTTAAGTATATCGATTACATCCAGTATAAATGATTTGTCAGAGATAGCACCAAATGGGCACTGATATACACAGGCACCACATGAAATGCACCTGTCATTGTTAATCATAGCCGCACTATTTTCCTGATTAATAGTTATGGCTTTGACTTTACATGCATTCTGACATGGTCTTATACGGTTAACGATTGCATTGTATGGACAAACCTTTGCACAGGCTCCACAGTCAACGCATTTGCTCTTGTCAATATGGGCTACGTGATTCTCATCATATGTTATCGCTCCACGTTTACATACATCCTCACATCTGTGTGCAAGACATCCTCGACAGGCATTAGTTACTTCATATCCTCCCATTGGACATTCGTCGCAGGCAATCTCAGTAACTTCGATAATGTTAGGATTACTCTTGTCTCCACCCATTGCGATTTTCATACGTTCACCAATTATGGCACGTTCTTTGTAAACACAGCATCTCATAGTAGGCTTGGAGCCAGGTATTATTCGCTTTGGAATGTCAAGCAAATGCTCATAAAGAGTTCCCTCCCATGCTTCCTTTGCTACTTCTCTCATAACCTTATACTTAAGGTGCTGTACCTTGGTATCAAACTTTCTTAACTTTTTTTCCACTTTATTCTCCACTCTGTAGGTATTTTAATTATTTTTCTAATGGTTTTCCTGTAAGCATCTCATAGCTGTGAAGATATCCTTCAATTGTCTTATCTGCAATATCTTTTGGAAGTGTCCAGTTATTGTCTGGATTAGCTTTGAGCCAGTCACGTGCGAACTGCTTGTCAAATGATGGCTGTGAATGTCCTGGTTCATATCCTTCTTTTGGCCAGAAACGTGAGCTGTCTGGTGTAAGCATCTCATCACCAATTACTACGTTGCCCTCTTCGTCAAGACCAAACTCAAATTTAGTATCTGCTATTATTATTCCCTTTGAAAGTGCATATTCAGCGCATTTCTTATAAAGAGCAATTGTGCAGTCGCGAAGCTTTGTTGCATATTCCTCTCCTTTTCCTGGGAATTCCTTCTCAAGAACTTCAATACTCTGCTCATATGAGATATTCTCATCATGATCGCCTATCTCAGCCTTTGTTGAAGGTGTATATATTGGTTCAGGAAGCTTATCTGATTCCTTAAGTCCTTCAGGAAGCTTAATTCCACAAACAGTTCCATTCTCCTTATAGCTTGCCCAACCGCTTCCTGTAATATATCCACGGACTATACATTCGATTGGAAGCATTCTAAGCTTACGGCATAACATACTGTTTCCATCAAATTTTTCCTGTCTGAAAAACTCAGGCATATCATTAACATCAACTGAAATCATATGGTTAGGAAGTATGTCCTTAGTCATATCAAACCAGAATTTTGACATCTGTGTAAGTACAGTTCCCTTTTTAGTGATCTTGTTGTTAAGAATAACGTCAAAACAACTGATTCTGTCTGTAGCAACCATTATAAGGCTGTCTCCATTGTCATAGATTTCTCTTACTTTACCTTCTTTAATAGGTTTTAATTCAGTCATCGTTGTGCCTCCATAATTATATCTTTATACTTATTGTAATATTGTAATTCTCCTTCTGATTCAGCTACGCTCTGGCGCACCTGAGCCTGGAAAATTCCTTATCTTTTATATAGTAACTTAATGTTGTAAAATATTCAATGGTTTTTTGTAGTGAGTTCTGTAATGAGTCCTGAAATGATTTATAACAGGGTTTTATACCGGTATACTATTTGCCAGGCACAGTGCTCCAAATCCCGCCTTTCGCGAAGGATATTCATCCACGGCAAATATCCGGCTGGCCCCTCTTATGAGATTCGCTTTAATTCTTTCCCCGTACATATATGGATCATTTCCCCGAACAATTCCCCATTCCATCAACAAAGCAGAAGCCCCGGTAACAAATGGTGCCGCCATGCTTGTTCCCGTTCTGTAGGCATAGCCGCCTCCGGGTGCTGCCGACAATATATCCACCCCAGGCGCCACAATATCAGGCTTTATTCCACCCTCAATTGTAAAGCCTCTGCCGGAAAATGCTGCGATTTCGTCCGTTCTGTAATCATAAGCTCCCACAGATATTACTCTGCCTGCAGTTGATGGTATGGTTAAGGTGGTGTCGGCATCTGATATGAGAAAGCCGGTCCCGGTACCCAGAGTATTGCCGGATGGCAACCACATGTCATATATTCCATCTCTTGTAACAATGGGAACTGCCTCTATGGATAGCAGCTCATTTTCAAAAAATGAGCCCTCCGGCACGAATTGCAGGTATATTTCCTGACTTTTGCTGTAGGGTACCGGAAGCCCGTAATACACAATAAATGTTATGTTATCCAGCCTGTACTGTCGTGTGTCATATACTATTGGAAATGTGATGGATTTGCCGGCCGAATTGCTAATTTTCACTTCAAAATCGTCATTATAGCTTTTCCATATCTGCAGACCAAATGTCTGGATTCCCCTGTATATTATAAGGCCATTTCCCCGACCCACTTCATTTTTGACATGCCGTCCGGCAGCTCCTTCATTGCCGGTGCCTGTTACAATTATATTTTTTGTCATGCCGGACACATCATTTAGATATGTTTCTATGAGGGAGTTACCACTGTGGGAACCGTAACTGTTGCCATAGCTTATGTTTATTGCCACCGGCATATTAAGAGCCGCAGCTTTGCTGATGACGTAATTTACCGCCTGCATAAGTGCGCTTGTAACCGGATAATTGCTTCCATTTCCTCTTGCCAGCTTCACAAAGATTATGTCGCTTTGGGGAGCGCAGCCAATGTTGCGGCCTCCCGAAGCCCGGCCGTTACCTGCGGCAATTCCAAGAACATGGGTTCCGTGGCCTGATGGATCAAATGCATTGCTTATATTTTCCCTTATAAATGAATTGATCTGCTCATTTTCATATTCCGTTCCTATGAAATAACCCTCTGGCGGTGCGCCGTCCCTGCTCTGATCCCACAGGTAAAGAATTCTTGAGTTGCCATTTTCATCTCTGAAATCGGGATGCATGTAATCCACACCGCTGTCTATTACGGCAACAAGCACGCCCTTTCCGGTGAGAGGGTCTGTTGTGGTGGTTGGGGGTGTCAAACTGGTTAGGGGTGCCAGGCTGGTTAGGGGAGGCGGGCTGGTTACGTTTGTTATCCTACTACTAATTTGAAAGCAGGATGCCCTCTTTCCTTCCGTAACTTCATAGTTCAGATTAACAGGTTTTTCAATATACTCGATATTAGAATTTGCTGCAATTATATCGATATAATTTTCTGGCGTTCTGATAACGGCATAACCTGCATAAAGATATGTAATCTGAAGCCCTGCTTCAATTAAAGAATCAAGATTACCATGATATTTGACAATTACATCCCAGGTTTTAATGGTCATATCAAAACCTGCATTAAGCTCAGGTATATTACTTCTCTCATCAGTGGGAAGAGATATTGATAATTTTAACAGAGAATCTATTTTGGAGCTTGAGGGTGCGGACGATTGAGTTGTTGAATTCTGAGTTGTTGAAGTTTGAGTTGTTGAAGTCTGTGTTGTTAAATTCTGTGTTGTTAAAGCCTGCGTTGTCATTATCACCTTAATATAATTTGATATATTCTTTTCACATTATTATATTCATAATTGGGATATATTATGAAAAAGCCCATTAACCTTGCTTTCTTCGCTGGTTATTGGGCTTTTGCCTTCATATACATATTAAATATAGTTATTCAAATTCAGTTATTGAAATATAGCTATACAAATTCAGCTATTGAAATTCAGCTATTGAAACTCAGCTATATTATCAAACGCCGTAATCAATAGTTGCTGCAAGTGCCAATGCACCTGGTCCGATATGACATGCTACACTAAGTGATAAACAGTCTATATATATCTCCATTCCAGGGAAGGCTGCTTCAACATCCTTCTTAAATTCTTCAGCTGGTACTCTGTCATCTGAGTAGGCAATCTGGAGATGAAGTTTTCCCTGTGCAACAGCTTCCGGATAATTCTGCTCCATAAATTTCTTAACTGCATCGATCATTGTTCTTTTGGCATTCTTGATTGATCGTGCCTTTGCAAATGCATCTAACTTCTCACCATATATTACAAGTACTGGTTTGATTCCAAGAATAGTAGCAAGTGCTGCTCCTGCAGGAGTTACTCTTCCACCCTTTTTAAGATACTTGAGATCATTAACCATAATATAAATGATGGACTCCATCTTTGTATCCATAAGAAATTTTTCAATTTCTTCAGCACTTTTTCCTGCATCTGCAAGTGCCTTCGCTTCTAATACTGACTGACGCATAGTAACTGATATACGCTGGTTATCAACTACTATTACCTTTCCGTCATAATCCTCAGCAAGCATCTTTGCTGTCTGACATGCACCACTCAGTCCACTTGACATAGGGATATGTATTATACTGTCATATTCATCTAACGAAAGAACCTTATCCCACATTTCAAGCACCGCACCTGCTGCCGGCTGACTTGTTGAAACATCAGCATTGTCAGTAAGTTTTTCATAAAAATGCTCCTGTGTAAGATTTATATCTTCATAATATTCATCACCATTTATCAAAAATGGCATTGGCAGTACATAAACACCCAGTTCCTTAGCCTGTTCCTGTGTAATACCGCTGTTACTATCTGTTACAATTGCCGTCTTAGCCATCTTTATAATCCTCCAAATGTGTTTCTCATTTGCTTATTTTACCATTATTTTGGGCCTTTGCCAATGTATTCTTAATATCCACTATACAAGGTATTCAAGTCATTCCACATGTAGTAATTAAAGTAACCACTACACAGTATAAGATGCACGTAACACATAGTTTTCAAAGCCACATCGTAGTGATGCTATAATTATCTTATTATACTGCAAATCTCCAACAGCATCGCATTCCTCTAGAGACACTATAATTATCTAATAACGGCGCCACACTCGTAAGAGTTGAATTTCATACTAGCTGGCGACATA
>DEDL01000010.1:74223-80088 GCA_002349525.1 Lachnoclostridium sp. UBA2905 | reverse complement strand
CCTTGTTCTAGTACCATCTTTCGACGTTCCCACGCTTATGTATATGATTCTACTACAAAAGCCCACTAACCTTGCTCTCTTTGCTTGGTTAGTGGGCTTTTTATAATAATATCCTATAACAACATCCTACGTATACATCCTACATAAATACCCTACGTAAATACCTAAGTGCCTACGTACCTAATGCCTAAGTATCTAAGTACCTACGTACCCACGTGCATACGTGAGGGGTTCACTTATTCTGAGGACTTCATATCCTAATTCGTTCCGAACTCGCTAAGCTCAAGACCCTCATTACGTTCAAGAACTGTCTTAATACTCCATGGATGGGTAAAGAGCAATAGTGGATTACCCTTAAGGTCTTTGATTCGTTTGGTGTCAGATGTAACTGAAAGTGAAGAAACATCTATATTCTCATTTTTAATCCATCTGATATGCTCATATGGAAGCTGCTCCATACGAATCTCGACGTTGTACTCATTTTCAAGGCGGAAGGACAATACGTCAAACTGAAGGACACCGACAACTCCAACAATTATCTCCTCCATTCCTGTGTTATACTCCTGAAATATCTGCACAGCTCCCTCAAGGGCGATCTGTTCAATACCCTTAATGAACTGCTTTCTCTTCATTGTATCAACCTGGCGGATTCTGGCAAAATGCTCCGGTGCAAATGTTGGTATTCCTTCATATGCAAACTTCTTTCCAGGTGTGCATATAGTATCTCCAATGGCAAATATTCCCGGATCAAATACACCGATAATATCTCCGGCATATGCCTCTTCCACATGCTTTCTTTCCTGAGCCATCATCTGCTGTGGCTGGGTAAGTCTTATTTTTCTGCCGCCCTGAACGTGATACACTTCTTTGCCTGCATCGAATTTGCCTGAACAGATTCTCATAAATGCAATTCTGTCACGGTGGGCCTTGTTCATATTAGCCTGAATTTTAAATACAAATGCTGAAAAATCATCTGAAAATGGATCTATGGTACCAATGTCACTCTTACGTGGCAGTGGGCTTGTTGTCATGGCAAGGAAATGCTTAAGGAAGATTTCCACACCAAAGTTTGTAAGGGCAGAACCAAAGAATACAGGTGAAAGCTCACCCCTCTGCACTCTTTCAAGATCGAATTCATCACTGGCTCCGTCAAGAAGTTCAACATCCTCAGCAAGCTTATCATGAAGTGGCTTTGTAAGAAGCTCGTCAAGACCCTCGTCTCCAAGCTTTGCCTCCACTGACTCAGTTTTATGGCCGTTATCACCCTGGATAAATCTTGATATGACTCCGCTCTGTCTGTCATAAACTCCCTTGAATGCCTTACCTGAACCAATTGGCCAGTTGATAGGACATGTACGGATTCCAAGTACTGTCTCGATTTCATCTATAAGTTCAAAAGGATCATTTGCCTCACGGTCCATTTTATTAATAAATGTAAAGATTGGAATTTTTCTCATGACACAGACCTTAAATAACTTGATTGTCTGTGCCTCAACACCCTTTGAGCCATCAATAACCATGACCGCAGAATCTGCTGCCATAAGTGTACGGTAAGTATCCTCTGAGAAGTCCTGATGTCCCGGTGTATCAAGAATGTTAATGCACATGTCATCATATTCGAACTGCATAACTGATGATGTTACGGAAATTCCTCTTTCCTTCTCAATCTGCATCCAGTCTGAAACTGCATGCTTCTGAGCCTTCCTTCCCTTTACACTTCCGGCAAGATTAATGGCACCTCCGTAAAGCAGAAACTTCTCTGTAAGAGTTGTCTTACCTGCATCAGGATGGGATATAATAGCAAATGTTCTTCTTCTCTTGATTTCATTTTTTAAATCTGTCATTTCAAACCTCTTTCTAAATCCAACAATTGTTCCATATGGCTTTCTTCGATCAACCAGTTGTCTTATTCAGACATATCATACATAATTCCTATACATGGTCTTATTTCAGACATATCACACATAATTCCTATGCATGGTCTTATTCAGACATATCACACATAATTCCTATGCATGGTCTTATTCCAGACATATCACACATAATTCCTATGCATGGTCTTATTTCAGACATATCGCACCATAATTCCTATACATGACCCTGTTCAGTCATATTTAGGAGGTCAACATTGTGTTCCGTGTTCTATACACGTGACCCAATATAAATGTTCCGTGTTCTATACATGTGACCCAATATAATAGAAGCCCTTGCATTCGTCCAGGCGCACATCAATGATTTTTCCAATCAGTGATTCATCTCCCGGGAAATGCACGACTGTATTATTGCCAAGTCTTCCTGTTAACATCCCCTCTTCATGGGTGTCAGGTTCCTCCACAAGAGCCTTCATTACCTGGCCTTCAAATCTTGAGGTACGCTCGGCAGCAACCTCCTGTACCACCTTAAGAAGCTTGTCAAATCTCCTTGTGACATCTTCTTTGCTGGCCTGGTTCTCCATAGAAGCTGCAGGTGTTCCTGTACGTTTTGAATACTGGAAGGTAAATGCGCTGTCATAGCCAACCTTCCTTACAACATCAATGGTTTCCTCAAGGTCTTCGTCATCTTCTCCCGGGAAGCCCACAATAATATCTGTTGTTATTGATATGTCAGGCATTGCGGCCTTAATTTTATCAACAAGCAGAAGGTAATCCTCCTTGGAATATCTCCTGTTCATAGCCTTAAGAATTCTGCTGCTTCCTGACTGAAGTGGCAGATGAATGTGTCGGCAGATTTTGTCTGATGCAGCCATTGTCTCAATAAGCTCATCCGACAGATCCTTAGGATGTGAAGTCATAAAGCGTATTCTCTCTATTCCCTCAATCTTCTCAATCTCTTTAAGTAACTCGGCAAATGACATGCCACACTCAAGATTCTTTCCATAGGAATTAACATTCTGGCCAAGAAGCATAACCTCAACTACTCCGTCTGCTGCAAGCTTCTTAACCTCATTTATAATGTCCTCCGGCTTACGGCTGCGCTCCCTGCCCCTTACGTAAGGAACTATACAGTAACTGCAGAAATTATTGCAGCCAAACATTATGTTAACACCACATTTAAATGAGTACTTTCTATCTACAGGAAGCTCCTCAACTATCTTATCAGCTTCCTTCCATATATCTATTATCTGGTCTCCCGAAATGAGACGCATATACAACAACTCGGCAAATTTAAAGATGTTATGTGTTCCAAATACCAGATCCACAAATCCGTATGACTTACGTATCTTCTCGATGACATGTTCCTCCTGCATCATGCAGCCACACAAGCCAATCATCATTTCCGGATTATTTTTTTTGATACGCTTTAACTGTCCAAGCCTTCCATAAACTCGCTCATTGGCATTCTCACGAACGGTGCAGGTGTTGTAAAGAACAAAATCAGAATTCTCATCTTCTGAATTCACGAAACCAATCTGCTCCAGGATTGCAATTATTTTCTCTGAGTCGTGAAAATTCATCTGACATCCAAAAGTGAATATTCCAAATGTCATGTCCCTTCCCAACTCTTTTTTCTTTGCAGTAAGCCATTCTTTACATCTGTCTATAAAATAAAACTGTCTTTCCGGCTCATTTACCGGTGCATCATCAAAAATACTCATATAATATGAATTCTCCTTATAATATGAATTCCTTCTTGTAACATTAATTCTTCTTGTAGCATAAATTCTTCTTGCAACTTTAATTCTTCTTGCAACATTAATTCTTCTTGCAACATTAATTCCTTCGTTTTTTGCAAAACAACCTTTATTGTAAAATAGACAGCACACTTTGTCAAATGTTCAATCAACCACATCACCTGATAATCGCATATCTTTACAACCTGTGAAAGTCCCACAATACTTAATATCTGCAAGTTTTAAGCACTCTCTGTAACAGCCTGTGTTATAATACACATACTCCTTATGTCCGAAATTGCCAGTGTTATAATACCATACTCCTTATGTCCGAAATTGCCAGTATTATAATACCATACTCCTTATGTCCGAAATTGCCTTTGCCATATCACCACATATTCCTTAGAATATCACCTTTTTGATATAGATTTCCCTTTACATTTACTTTGACTTCCTCCAATTGCCCACGCTTTACCATATATGAGATATTCTGTCTGGAACACTCCAATACCGCACAGCTTTCTGTAGTGTCTAGCAGATTATTTCTGGCAAAGCTGATAAAATCGTCCTTTGATAACGGAATTGTCATGCCTTCATCATAAAGAAGACATGCAGGCACGTCAATGAAGTCATCAAACGTAATACAATGCCCACCGGTTCCCACCTGGCAAGATTGATACAGCGATTCATTTCGAAGGACTTTATCCACCCCCGTAGCCGATTCGATATCTTGTAGATCCACCTTCTTCACTGCACCATCTTCAAAAAAGCAAATAATCTTATGATCTGCACAAGGTACGCAATCCACAACATGCTTTCTTGCACGATCTACCACATATATCGGAAGCTTATCAACCTTTTTTATACAGAGATTATCCTGTGAACATTTTGCTTTTGACAATTCCAAAAATTTCATTTCGTCATAGGCATCCATCTTATGATTCTTCAGGATTGAGCTTATATTCTGTCTTCCACTCGGAATAATTCGTTCCTTAATCCACAAGAAACTGAGGTCACGTGGAACTGTGTAAATGCCTTTCTTTACCAAATTTGTAAATAGTAATGGTGCTGTCCATTCATTCAAATTCTCTTGCAATTCAATAATAAAGTCTTTTTTCTTTTCATAGTACAGCAGGATTCCGACACTCCTATGTTCTTCTGTATCTATAATTTCATAACTTTTCATATATCTGATACCTTCCATAAATCATATCCCATATCTTATTAATAAACACATTTGGCAGGATTTCCTCCATCCCCGCAAACAAAAAATCTTTATCCGACTTCACAAGTGGATTCGCAAATATTCCATGCTTATCCTGTATAAATTTCAGATTCTCATAGCAGGAATAGCTGCCAATGAAGTTCTGACATCGCCTGTCTTCTAATACATCAAATTTTTCTGCCTCAGTATCTGTCATGCAAGAATAGAGCAAAGATAAACCATGATCAAATAACGGCGCGATGCGAAGTGTACGTGCTCTTGCATTTCTTAACACTTCTATATTCGCCCCACGACGATCCCGGTTTAAAATCAGATAGTCAACTGCAAGCATAATGTCTATATCGTGTTGCCAACCCATTCTACTGCAAAAATCATAACGATCTTCACCTTTATTTGCATTCGCTGTATAGTAATCATCCAACGCAATTTTGCTTTCTCCGCGCTTTTTAAAATCAAGAGAAGCACATACATAGGTTGAATATACCTGCCCCTCAATTTCAACATCTGCATGAATCAATTCATAACTCAGGTGCTCCACCCCCAGCAATGTAAGTAATCGATCAACAATGATTTCATTGACACATTCATGTCCAATTATCCCACGAACCGGATCAAAATTAGAGAGCTTATAATACGTCTTTTTCCCATCCAAATTTGATTCTGATTTCAAAAATGTCCCAGCTATTCCACTTGAACTCCGAATATGTGACCAATTCAAATAGGTCAAATCCTTTTTTTCATGTACAATATTCAAACCATCACCCCCATTATAAATAGTATGATCTATTTTATTATTCAAAATTCGTTCGTAAAAGTTGCTTCAAGGTACAAATCATAGATTTATTTGTCGCGCGTCAAATATTTCAATATTATCTTACTGTATTATTTGTCATGCGTCAAATATGGTTTTTATTATTTGGGAAGCAGTAAGTATATGAATCTATGTCAACATTCACTATCTTATTTATATAGTTTCATGCTATTTTATATGGTTTCATGCTATATTCATGCCAGTTATTATTGAATTTTC
>DEDL01000010.1:56214-74213 GCA_002349525.1 Lachnoclostridium sp. UBA2905 | reverse complement strand
GCACTTATTCAAGTGCGAAGTTTAAGTTGATAATCTTTATATTAGTTACTTAACCACCGAATCATAATAATCTCCGGTAAGTCCTTCAACTATGCTGGCTCCTGCCCAAGGCATAAGTGCAAACCATGTGCTTGCAGGACTTCCGTCCTCGTATTTTTCTGTAACAAGTCCCTCACTGTAGCAGAAACGCTCTGACATCCAGCCCTTCTTGCCATATCCGTATTCGCCGTCCATAAAATTGTATGTCTGGCATCCCCATCTAACCGTGTCCACCATACGCAAATGTACATATTCGTCACCGGTCAGTTTATAATAATATAGCATCTCGTCCACAATCGTACTTGACATAGGGTGAATATGCGGATTGCAGGTGCTTGTAATACTTCCACCGCAGCTTGACCATTTTATGTCGCTCAATGGCTTTATCCTTACCGGTGAATTGTAGCAGAATTTGTATGTGAATTCGTAGTCAAGACCTGCCTTCATGTGCAAAATGAGCTCATTTGAAAGAGAATCATTTTCCCTGGCAAGCTCATGAAGGTATCTTACACCTCTTATGTAGGCTAAGATTCCCTCTGAATCAATTGCCTTATCTGTATCAAGAGGGGCACCATAGCAAGCAAGCCTTTTTACAAACTTGTCATAATAGTGTTTCTCGCTTTTTATAAGGCTTTCAATATATGTCCTGTCCCCTGTCAGGTATTCATAATAGGCTATTGCTGCAAAGCACCATGCTCCTGACATGGAATCGTATTCAAGTCCGCTTCCATCATATTCTGAAAATACAAAAGGATATTCATGGGCCCTGTTTTTGTTGGCTTCAAATACTTCCAAAACAGGTTTTACATATGAAAGCCACTCCTCATGTACTGTATCACACAGTCTCTTTTCGTATTCATATGCCTTCATTATGTAGTACATTGCCTGACCTGCCAGATAAGCAGAATGCCCTGGTGTGTGCATGTTATCAAACCACCAGCCGTGGGTGCTCCATT
This sequence comes from Lachnoclostridium sp. UBA2905, assembly GCA_002349525.1. GTDB lineage: Bacteria > Bacillota > Clostridia > Lachnospirales > Lachnospiraceae > V9D3004. The sequence continues at coordinate 73,218 of DEDL01000010.1, read as the reverse complement.
TTTTATCATTTACTGCATCAAATGGCAGTCCTGACTTTTCATTTATACTTTCATGCACTACTCTTTCAATAAAGGTTTCAGCCTGCTTTTTCATGGTTTTGTTGCCTGTACGTATTCCGGCAAGAAGCATTGGCAGGGCAACAGAAAGGCCATTTGTCCAAGAAAGGGAGCCTAATTCATTGTAGGAATACTCTCCTTCTTTATTCATAAACACAAAGCCTGAATAGCAGTTCTTCTCAGGAAGCCATGCATCCTTGCTTATTGCTCCTGCAATATTTTCAATGGCTTCTTTTATCCCAAAGCCCGGAACCACACGGGGGCCCTTGTGGTAGGTGTTGTATACGTTTATTATTGCATCATGAACATCTATCATTTCACTGGCCTCATAATCATATACATTTATTGCAAATGATATGGTCTCACCAGCTCCTATTGTAATTATATTTTCTTCGGAAAGTTCTTTTCTGTCTTCTATTGTTGTAGACTGAATAAAAAGCCATGGTGCATTTTCATAGCCAAGTGTATATCCGCAGCTTATATGATCACCAGCTTCATTCATACTGCACATATAGCCGTTAAATCGCAAAAATTCTCCCTTAGAATCTGTCTCATAAGGCTTTGCATCAAAGCCTGTAACTCTTCCCTTTTCATATACAAGCACTGCAGGATGTGAAAGCCTGTCTCCCCTTACCATAAAATAATTGGAGGCCGGAAAGTCAGAATAGGGCCTTAATCTTGGATATTTACGTGGAACATCAAGAGGTGCATCTGCCCTATTGCTTCCATACATAAACCCAGGCATAAAAACCTGAGGTTCATCTTTGCCGTATACTAAGGTATTTAATGGGCTCTTTTCATGATTCTCATGATCACCTGCTGCATTATTTTTATAAACATATTCATCAGCTGTATTATCTACATTAACGCATATTACGCCCTTGAATTCATTTTCTGATATGTTCTTTATATTGATATTTATATTATATGGAGACACTGCTTTTCCATCTCCACGTACTATTTCTTCTATAATCTCAAAAATATTTTTATCTGCCGGAATATAATCTTCAGCTTTTTTGTATTCCCTTACCCTGTAGGATAATGTTGCCTTCATTTTCTTATCGCTCCTTTATAGCTAAGATACCCTGCCTCATATATGAAGCAGGGTATCAGCATAAATAATCTTCACATCAAACCAATATTAAAGTTTACTTTGAATCAATATTGTAATTTATTTTGAACCAATATTATAGTTTTGTTTTACTCTATTTCAAATGATAAGAGACTTATTGTTCCATCTCCTGTATATCTTATATAGAGTGGATGTATTCCATCCGGAATCTTAACCGGCGCTGTATATGGAACCCATTCATTGGTATACTGAACAGGAATTGTTGCAAGAACTTCTCCGTCCATCTCAGTCATTATCTCAAATGCACCGCTTCCATATCCTCTGGCCATAAGCGTTATCTTTGTTACATCCTTAAAATCAAAGTATTTGTAACCAGCAGTAGCCCCTGCCTTCATGTTACATACGTAACCGGGTTCTTCGTCACCATCACGTCCGTCCTGGGTAATCTTAGGGAATTCAGGTCCCATCCACTCCCAGCCTGTTCGTGCTTCTTCTATGTCACAAAACAGATTACATGCAATATGTGCAGGATACAGTCCTTTTCCAACAAGTGGTCCGCCGTTGGCACCGCAGGAGGTCATCTCAACCTGTGGAATTGTTCCATCTGGAAGAATCTTTATCTCCTCAATACAGTCCTGTCTGCTGAAGTTTGAACCGTTTGTATGTCTGTGATAGAACACATACCATTTGTCCTTAATCTGAATAATACTTCCATGGTTGTTACCACCATAATAAGCAGGAGTTTCAGCTTTTTTGTATGTATCAATTCCAATATCATTATTGTTGACAATTGTTCCACGATACACAAAATCCTTTGTAGGATGCTTGCTTGTAGCATAGCAAAGCTCTGTTGAAACTATTGATGAATATACAAAATAATATGTATCATTTACCTTTCGTATTGATGATGCCTCAAAAAATGCATGCTTTTTGTATTCAGGATCTTCGGCATATGGTGCACTTGGAAGTACGAGAACCGGCTCCTCAATTATTGTAAGCATATCCTTGTCAAGCACTACAGCTTTTGTGCCTGTTCTTGTTGTATCATTTGGAAGGCAGAAACCTCCGTAAAGATATGTCTTATCTCCTTCTGTAAGTACAGCAGGGTCAAACTGTGGTTCGTCTCCCGGTGCCTCTCCAAGCTTTGTTCCATCCTTATGTTTGACATATCCGTAGAATTCGTATTTTCCGGCAGGTGTGTCGCATACAGCAACAGATACAATCTGTCTCTTGTCAAGACAGTAATACAGATAATATCTTCCATCCGGTCCCTGGGTCACATCTGGTGCATATAAGCATGCAAGACCTTCCTTGTTAAGAGGATCATCTGTCTTTTTATATATTACTCCCTCGTATCTCCAGTCACTAAGATCATCTACCGGCGCTGAATAACATACATAATCATTCAGACAGTACATAAGTGAATTAAATCTGTCATGTGAACCATAAGAATATACCCTGTCACCAAATACATATGGCTCACAGTCAGGTGTATACTCCCATGAAGGTAAATAAGGGTTAAATGCTTGTTTTTTCATATTTTCTTTCCTCTTTATTTTTTTATTTTACTACGTAAGGCTCTCCGTCTTTATGAAATCCTAACTTCTTAACGCCGGTACATCTTGGAGCATTGTTTATTGCTTCCTTTGCATGATATACTATGTAGCTTGTTCCATCCACATCCTCAAAAAATGAATTATGGCCCGGTCCAAATTCTCCTTCAACAGTATATGAAGTCTGAATTGGCATTGTCTTTTTGTACCAGTTAAGTACATTGAGAAGATCATCATTTTCATTGGCTATAAGGAAGCCCTCTGCATATGAGTAGCCGCCTGCTGAACCGCCTGAAAATGCAAGATATACTATTCCATTACGAACAAGGGCAAATGGTCCCTCATTGTTAATTGTTCCCTCTGTATATTCCCAGCCCCACAAAGGTCTTGACAATAATACAGGTTCACTTGTAAGAACATATGGATCAGCCTTATCTATTGTTGCAATAAATAACATTGAACCTGTGTCAAGCTCTGAGAAAATATGCTCTCTGTAGGACCAACAAAGATATGACCTTCCCCCTGCCTCAAAATAAGTCATATCAAGAGTTATTCCCTTGTCAGCAAGGAATGAGCCATCCATCTTTTTAACACGTACAGGTGCTTCCCAGTCCCCGGCTTCGCAGATATCGCCATCCTTCTTAAGCTTCATCATATGGCACTGTGGTCCGAAGTTCTCAGGACTTACTGCAAACAATATGTACAAATCATCATTTATCACATGAAATTCCGGTGCCCAGAAATTCTGTATAAGCTTTTTTTCTTCATCCTTATCAAGTATAAGAATTGGTTCTGCATCAAATAAGCCCATTACAGTGTCGCTTTCCCTGACAAATATTCCAATATTATTGTTATTGTCATTGGTTGCGATAAAGTAATATCTGCCCTTCCACATAAATATCTGTGGGTCAGCCCAGCCTGTAGCAAGTGGAAATGTTGATGTCAAAGGGTTGTTCTTATCTTCTAAGGAATCGTCATATAACATCTTTTCCTTAAGACTTTCAAAGGTCTCTGCAGGAATATCGATTTCATCTGCTTTTTCTATCTTACTGATAAGTGGCGCAAATGCTTCCTTATCCTCTGTTTTACCCGGGAATCCTGCCAAAACCGGACTTCCCATATTATCTCCCTCAGGAAGTGTGCTGCATGAATTGCTATAGCAGGCTCCCTTTGTATCCATCCATGTAATCTCATAACGACCGGCTAAGTCGTTATGAGAAACATGAACTTTCTCTATATGTGAGGAAAAATTGAGGTAAAGCATCTTCATTGGAGAAAATGATGTGAAGTCCTTTGTTGTCCATACGGCAACAAAGCCTTTAGTATCTTCATCTACTCCTGTAGTATTGTTTACTACAGGAGCCATAATCATATAATCTCCGCTAATAAGTCTGCAAACTGTAGGATTTTTAAGTCCCTTGCATACAATAGTATTTTTTTCATCTATTGGTGAAGTAACATATAACATTCCAAAGTTATCATTAAATGGAACATATTCTCCATTTTCATCCTTGTAGGCAATATGAACTCCATTACCAATGTCAACACTGTAGCCTTCTCCATCAGACTCTCTTGTGTATAATTTTATGCTGTAGTTGTCAACTTTCATATTATGTTTCCTTTCACAATTTACCTCTTATTATTTTACCTTAATCTTAACTGCCTTTGTATTAGCTCCGGAAACCTTCTTGCTTCCATTCTTGCTAAATGCACATACCTTGTAATAATATGTCTTTTTCTTCTTAACCTTCTTATCAACATATTTTACAATTGATGCCTTCTTAATTGTTGCAACCTTCTTGAAGCCTTTATTCTTCTTAAGTGAACGCATTACATAATATCCATTTGCATTCTTAACTTTCTTCCATGTAAGTGTTACCTTACCCTTCTTTGAAACAGCCTTTAAGCCCTTAACCTTAGCAGGTTTTGTAACTGTCTGAACTGGTGCCTGTACTGTCTGTGAAGGTGCTGGTACATTAACTGTTCCCTGTGAAGTTGTACCTGCTGGTGCTGGTGTTGCTGGCGCTGGTGTTGCTGGTGGAAGAAGATCCTCATCATGTGTTGCTCCGTATATTACTGATGAAACCTCTCCTCTGTACTGACGTGTTACGTCTGAAACATAAGATGCAACGTTACCAAATCCGTTACCAACTGTATAAGGAACAATTGAATATGAATATTTGTATTCCTGGCCTGTAAGTACTCTGTACTCATCAAGTGTATCAGGACCACAGCTTGCGTTACCTGCTCCGGCTGAAATATAATTTACACTAAGGATTGTCTCAGGAAGCTTTGTAAGGTCAAATGGATGTCTTGCTGATGTAAGATCATCATTGGTAAAATGAAGTGCTGATGCTTCAAAATCTTCTTTGGCTGCAATAGCAATAGCAGTCTTATTAGAATCATTTGTTACTGTGAACCATTTAAGTCCTGTCATATTACCTGTATCCTGTGTATCAAGATATGGGTAGAACATCTTTGAAACAGTTGTGCTGTATGAACCAACCATTTCTCCTGTACATCTGTCAACAAATGTTTCAACAGGTCCTCTTCCTAACCAGTATACGTTCTCATATCCTTCTGGAAGAACCATTTCAGTACCGACTCTTGTAAGACGGTTATTTTGGTATGAACCATCTGGTGAGAAGCAGATATCAACAGTAATTGCACCGCTTCCGTCGATTGTATACTGCATTGTCTGGTAACCATCTATATCAGGGAAAACAAGTGTAAGAGATATTACTGTCTGTTTGTATTCATTAGTTGTAATCTCAATATCTCCGTCAACACAAGCCTTTTCTCCTGCGTACTGCCAGTCATAATTTTTCTGACTGTCATTGTTAAGTGGTGCTCTCCAATAATTAGGAACAGGTCCCTTTGTCATAACAAGTTCATCCCTGTAAGTGTAATCTTCGATTACACCTGTTATCTTATCAAGCTTGAACTCGAACTGGTCACCCTTTACATAATAGTAATCAGGATCCTCTGTAGTAGTTACAGTGTTTGTTGATATTTTCTTAACTACAGGATTAACAGTATCAGGAATTACAAACTGCTCATGTGAAATATCATGTCCTGCAGGTATGAGAACTTTTTCATTACCATCTACAATAGCCTTTTTCTCTGTCTTTGTCTTAACATAGAGGTTAAGGTAGTAGTTTGCTCCACCCTTACGCTCTGCTGGAAGGAATTTTGCATATGGAACTGTTACATATTCTTCATGTCTTGCTTCTACATCAGCTGATATAGTTTCTGTGCCAAGAAGTCTGTCATCCTCATATACTTCGTATACAAGATCATATTTGTTAAGGTTATCAAAGCTTGATTCATTGTATATAGATACTGTCTGGTCAGAAAGGTCTCCCTCTTCCGTTCTATCGAACCAGAAATTCTGGTATCTGTATTTTACTTCGTATAATTCAGGCTGAACATCTCTGTCTGGTGAAACAAGACCATTTACACAGAATGAACCATCATTTGGATTGTCTCCATTGTCTCCACCATAAGCGAAGAACATTCCATCATTTTCATCCTTGTAAAGATTCTGGTGAGCATCGTCTGTTGAGAAATAATCATATGCTCCATCTTCTTTCTTATCGTTAACAAGTTTTGCATTGTCAAGAGAAATGAGTCTTGACTGGTCAACCCAGTCCCAGATAAAGCCACCCAGCATGTTATCACCACTTCTGATTGCATCCCAGTATTCTTTAATATTTCCTACTGCGTTACCCATTGCGTGGTCATACTCACACATTACATATGGCATTGACTGTTTTGTCTTGTTCTTTACAGTGTCAACTGATGGATACATGTTACTGTCCATATCAACACCATTAGCTGAACCTGAACTCTCGCAGTGAACAGGTCTTGTATCATCATTGTTTTTAAAGTACTGAATAAGATCATAGAACATTCCATCAGCATATGTAGCACTTGAATTATAGTAGTTCTCATTACCTGTTGACCACATGATTGCACATGTTCTGTTCTTAAGTCTGTTAAATGCAGTTACTGTTCTGTCCATAACAGCTTTCTTGAAATGAACCTGATCATTTGCCTTATTCATAATTGCATGTGACTCAATATTTGTCTCAGCCATTACATAGAGACCATATTTGTCACAAAGGTAATAAAGGTATTCATCATTGCTGTAATGTGATGTACGTACAGCATTGATATTGTACTGCTTCATGATTTTAATATCTTCATAAGCTGTCTCATGTGGAACATATTTTCCGTAGATAGGATCTGTATCATGACGGTTTGTTCCCTTAAGGTAGAATGGCTGTCCGTTAAGAAGCATCTGATCGTACTGTGTTGTTGTACGTACTCCATTCTTGTTAACCTGTGTATGTGTGTACTCAATCTCTCTGAAACCAAGCTCCTGTGATATTACTTCTACAATGTTTCCTGTATTCTTATTAGTAAGTGTAAGTACCATTACATAAAGGTTAGGATCTTCACATGACCATAATTTTGGACTGTTGATCTGGGCACTGAAGTCATCCATTTCTTCAAGAGTTGCTCCGGCACTTGTTCCGGCATTTATCGCAGGTACATCCATCTTTCCTGCTGCCGCAAATAATGTTCCGTCTTCATTGTATAAGTCTACAGATAATTCATATGTTCCTGCACTTATGTCTGAAGTACTGTAATTAGACATTGTAAGACTCTTAATGTTAAGGTCTGCATTCACATAATTATCATCAAGGTCAGTCTGTACAAAATAATCCTCAAGATGGATAAGAGGTGTTGCAAACATGTATACATCTCTGAAGATACCACCATCATAGAAGAAGTCCTGGCCTTCCATCCATGTTCCGTCACAGAACTTGTAAACCTTAACAGCAAGAAGGTTTTCTGCTGTTTCACTTACTGTTCCATCACTGTTTTTCTCAAGGTAATCTGTAATATCAAAGCTGTGTGGACTGTAAGAATCCTCACTGTATCCAACTTCCTTACCGTTAACATATACATAATATGCTGACTCAACACCCTGGAAGCTTATGTTGATTCTTCCGTTGAGGTCTGTAAGTCCCTTGTTAACCTTAAATGTCTTTCTGTACATTCCTACCGGATTGTACTTAACAGGTGCCTTAGGTGATGTTACATTTGAGTCATATTTACGCTGAAATGGCATCTGTACATTGGCATATATTGAAAAGTCAAATCCATAATGCTCCCAGCTTGATGGAAGTGTAAGGTCATTCCTCCAGTCACCCTTCTGTTCATAATCCTTTTTATAGAAGTCAGCGTAATCTGATCTTTCTGCTTCTGTCTGGTTCTGAACTACTGTAAGCTGCCAGTCCTTAACGTCATCTGTGTTTCCTGTAAGATACTGTACGTATGCTGATTTTTCTTTGGCGTAATCCTTAGCACCGTTAAATGCGTTCTGAAGTGAATCATAGGAAACATATGAGGTTGAAGTTGCTGTTGCTTTTTTTGTATTAATACCAAATACTTCTGCACCTGCAACATCATTACCATCTACATCCTTGTAATTGATTCCCTTCCATTCATTGTAAGTAAATTTGCTTTCTTTTGAAACGCTTGCATCAACAATTGATGTAAGGTTTTCAGAAGCCTTGGCACTTATAAGTGGTGTCGCCTGAATGGACCCGATTGTAAGCGCTGCTGCAAGTGAAACTGATAAAAACTGTTTCAGATTTTTCTGCATGATTTATACCCCTCTCTTTAAATTTTTGTTTTTTAGGTTTGCTTTTTAATCTTGCTTTTTAATCTTGTTTTTAGTTTTGCTTTTTAATCTTGTTTTTTAGGTTTGCTTTATTTTGCTTTTTTTACAGATGACAGCTTACCTTTTATTTTCTTGCTTCCTGATTTTTTGTAAGCACATACTCTGTAATAATATTTCTTACCACTCTTCTTATCTGTGTACTTAAGAGTTTTTCCGCCTTTTACGGAAGCGATCTGCTTAAATCCTTTGTTCTTCTTTGCAGAACGCATAATGATATATCCGTCAGCCTTTGAAACCTTTGCCCATTTGATAGTACACTTTTTACCTTTAAGCTTAACCGACTTAAGCTTTGGTGCCTTAAGCTTTGACTGTACTGCAGGCTCTTTTCCATCATTTGAAGGTGCTGCACTTGTTACTGCACCGGCCGGCTGATTGCTGCCACCCTGTGAAGGAGTTACTGCTGTCTGGTTTCCCTGGTTGCCCCCATTGCCTGACTGGCTGTTTTTTGAAACCACTTTGCAGGAAGCACTCTTCTTACTTCCATCAGCTGCATAAGCTGTTATAAGAGCTTCACCCTCTGTAAGTACATTTACCTTGCCAGTAACAGAATCAACCTTAGCAACCTTGGTATTGTCACTCATATATATAACACTCTGACAAGCCTCTGCAGGTGTAACTGCCGCTGACAGATCAAATGATGTGCCAGGAACAACCTCTGCTGTTGTAGAGCTAAGCTTAATCTCTGATACGTTTACAGGAATACTTCCAATAGGCATGATCGCATCTAATACAAATGTTCCTGATTTAAGTGTTACTGTTATTTTCTTCTTGCCAGCACCAAGTCCTGACATGATGTATGCGCTACAGTGGTTGCCGCTCTTATTGGTTGAAGCATCCTCAGCCACAAGCTTTCCGTCTACTTCCACATCTATCTTGGCTGTCTGTTCATTTTTACCAATAAGTGTAAATGCATCTGTATCGATATCAAAGATGAATGATGAGCCTGCTGTTGATGACTTACTTGTTGAACGGTACCAGTCACTACTGCTTCCGTTGGCAGCTATTTCCCAGTTGCCCTCATAGCTTACTCTGTCTGCTGCATTATCAATTATTGGGCATCCGTAAGGAATTGTCTCAAGCATGTCTGCTTCATCATCATTTATCTTCTCAACTAAAAGGTTATCAAATGATGCTCTGTTCCATCCTGAGAAAAGTCTTAATCTACCAAATAATTCTGCATCCCTGTCTTCTACCTGTTTAAGCTCATTGCCATCGATATAAAGAGTTATTTTTGAACCCTTTCCTTCAAGTGCAAGCTTATGAGTACTTCCCTCTGCAAAATCACTTAAGGTACCGCCTGCAAGATATGTGTATCCTCTGTGGAGCTCCCAATTACCATCTGATGAAAGCTTTACGTTATATCCGCTTCCGTTATGGTTAAGTCCTGTCTGCTCTCTGATAACAAGTCCTGCAAAGCCACCTTCAGGAAGTGTTACATCAACAGATGCTTTATAGTTCATCCATCTGTAATCTCCGATTACTGCGTTTGGTGTGTTGTCCTGCCACTGGCTTACCTTATCAGTAAGTACCTGCCAAAGGGCTCCGTCTTCCACAACAAATGCTCCTGAATAATCTACTGTATATCTTGGCTCCATACCACGATTCTTAAGGTAATCCTTGTCGTAATCTGCATACTCATAATTGTCTGCATAAAGTACATTTGATGATATATCTGCCACCTTACCAGTTTCATTCGTATCAAGTACAGGGTTGTATGACTCTGCTGGAAGACGCTTTGTGTATTCTTCCTTACCATCACAGTCAAGACTTGTAACAGTTACAATTGAAAATGGCTTAACAGTAAATGAATATTTATCACCATCAGCCTTAACTTCACCTGTATACTTCATGTAGCTGTCAGTCATTGTCTCACATTTTTCAAGGGACTTGCCTGCCTCAATATTCATATCAACAGTTTCAATTTCATACTCAAGTTCCTCGTCACTGTTGTTAACTACAATTGTAGAGAAATCCTTCTTATCCGGTGATGCAAGTGTGATATATGAAGGTTTTCCTTCCTCGTTCTTAAGGTGTTCTGTTCCTGTAGAATCATTTGCAGAAGCATCTGCTATTATTCTCCAGATTCCTTCTGTGTTATCCTTGTTCTCCCATCCTGTCTTGGCAAATTTAGAGAAATGCTCCAGACAGTATATTGCCTCATCATAATGAATATGTCCTGACCAAGGCTCTCTTGCACTCAAAAGCTCCTTATGGTCATACTGTGATCCCTCATAAAATGATCCAATTGCAGGCTGGAATATGTAGTGTGATTTTCTTGAGTAAACTGCACTCTTTACCATACAGTCAGCCATTGCTATAGGACTCTGGTAGCCTCCAAGAGTTCCTCCGCCGTAAGCTGTATTTTTATTTTCCTGGAATTCACTGTAACTAAAGCTTCCGCAGCCTTCTGAATACCATACTTCCTTGTCATCCTCGTCAGCCATTCTTACATAATCTGCTGTCTGACTGCTTGTTCCTGTTGAGTAGTGGAATCCAATTGCATCGACTGCATCATAAAGTTCATCATCCTTTCTCATGGATGGAACGATATTAAGTGATACATTCTCATCTGAAGCAATTATTTTCATATTACGATATGCATTCTTAGCATTGTCATCCATATATGATGGGAAATTGTCCTCATTTGATATTCTGTCTTTAAACCATTTTATAAAGTCTTCATCAGGATCCCATGTTTCATTCTTATCAGGATTCACGTAGTCAAGTATGTATCCGTATTTTTCATAGGCATCAAAGATGGTCTCGCTGTACCATTTGTACATTGCTTCAAAGCCTTTTACTTTTCTGTCAGAATCCCAGGCCTTCTGTACCCAGGCAGGCATCTCCCATCTTAAGATACTAACCTTAACATTAGGGTTAACTTTTTTGGCATCTGCTGCAAGTACAAATCCCGGACTTCTTGATGCATCAGCCTCTTCGTTCTCAAATCTCATTGTGCATGAGTCAGAACCTGTTGAGTTATTACCATCATTACCCATCTCAATCTTAACGTGGTTCATAAGTGGGTGCTCCCCACCAAATAACACGTCAAGCATCTGATAATATGCAGCAGGTGATTCAGTCTTGTAATCCATAAGAAGATTACTTGTACTGTTAGCACTTAAGACACCAAATCCCTTATAAGTCAGTCCGTTGACATTGGCTGCTGCACTGTCAACACTCATTCCGTCAACAACGACCTGTACCACATCATCTCCTCCTTTGGCATCAGCTTTAACATTAACCAATTCTCCTGATGACACAGCCATGCAGGCAGATAATACATAGCACAAAAACTTACCTCTCTTACGAATTTTTCCCTCCAATATTTTAAAATAATCTCTCGGAATCTCTAAGCCAGTAAATACAAGGCTTTCAGATTCCTTTTTTATTAAAATCCCACACTTTTTTGCCAAAAACACTTGACAAATTCATCGAAAAATGCGGCGCTTCGCACCTATTAATTAATAAGAACCGTCGCTTGCGGCGGCAGATATTTTTCGATTGGAGGCGATTTTTTATGTTACCTGTTAACTGTGGCAGCCATACTGACTACCAGCATTTTGTTGTTACTAATCTTCGTAAATATTATCCTGATCCTGATGCTCTTGCCCGCTCTACATGGGATACCATTGAGCGTTTCTGGAATCTTAATTTATCTTTTACCGATACTTTTATGGCTGATAAATATTCAAAATTCGGTCCTGCCCCAAGAACGCCTTCCTGTATGCAGCGTTCTTATCTTCTTTCCATCGACTTTAATGCCGTCAGCCCGAATTATTTTACGGTAATAAATGAATCAGAGAAGCTGTCAATCTCATTTTTTAGATTAGTTACAGTTAAACGGTATGTTCCGGGAACGGAAGGTGCTTTAATACCATCCCCATCCGCAATAGTATAGCTCTGTGCCGGATCATTTTTATCAAATGCGGAAACTCCTGTATCGGCAAGCCATACGATCTTTCCTGAATCGTATATAGCCTGATCAAACCTGACATATTCACCCGGAGCAGCCGTCTTATCCTCTGATATAAGCTTATTGGCAGTATTGATTGAGGTTGTAAATAATATTTTGACCGTCGTTCCTCCCTGCAAAGGTGTCATTGTAAGCGTCCATCTTCCCTCAGTGTTAATAACCGCACCATCAGAAACAGCCGTATCATTTAATTTGAATGAATAAGCACTTTCATCAAGCTTCAGCGTGAATGGTTTTTTACCGGAAATAACATAATCAGCTCCCTCTTTTACATTAGCTGCACTGTTATCCTCTCCTACATATAGCATAAATGTTGATGCATCAGATACACTTCCATCTGCATACACAATGTAAAGCCTGTATTCTCCTGCGGCCTTTGGTATATCCATCTCTTTTACATTACCGGCTGCCCCAGCCATATCATCTCCCTCAGCAAATACGGTTGTTCCTTCCGGCGCAAGCCATACTGTATCTGTCTTGGTTAACAGGCCTCTTCTTTTAAGCTTATCCCCGGCGGTAAGCCTTACGTTGGAAGCAAGCTCATAATCCGTGTCAGGAATGACATCCTTTCCGACCATATGTACATATTCATCCTCAAGCCCTGAGTTAAGAACAGTTTCATAACCTTTCATAGGCCATATGTAATCTGCATTAACATACTGGTCAAGTGTACAGTTAGGGGCTGTTGTTTCTGAACGGTCGGTATTGGAGAATCCGTTAGTGACGATCATATCATGCTTTCTTCTCCAGTCATTCAGCTCATATACATTTCTGATAGTATTAGTTATAACATTACTGTCAAACTTAATATATGCACTTCCCTCATCAGGATGGAAGCCATTAACCATCCTGCTTCCGTCTGCTTTCTGCGGTTCACGCTTGGCATTAATATAGTTGAAGCTCATTTCGGAATAATCAGTCCAGTCATCATTGCCCTGCTGTCCTAATGTATATATTCCACCGGCATCCTGAAGCAGTGAACATATTTCTTCTACCCTGTTGTAATTAACATGGTTATTCCTTGAAGTAGTAGTCGGTATTCCCGGAAGCTGTGAATCACTTCCCTCATATCCGTCAAAGTTACACCATCCCCATCCGATACTCATTCCACTGTAAGAGCACTTATAAATGAAGTTATGAAGCACCTGCAGGTTATATGTATAGAATGTCGTAATAGGCGAATGTCCCGAGAAGAAATAACAGTTCTCAAGAAGATAATTGTTGCTCAGTGTTATATTCTCAGGAACTGCTTCTGTACCATTCCTGAACTTTTCCCTGTCCGGTCCGGCATTGTCAGGTGAAACCTGATGCTTCGCCTCATCATTTTCATATACATGTGTAGGATGCCCCACAACTATACCTGCGCCACTTGTTTTACCAATGTAATTTCCTGTTACATCTATATCTTTTACATCATTCTCAATATGGATACCAAGATTACCCGTATGCCTGATCTCTCCATTCAGGAACTTAATATTCCTTCCGCTTGTAACATGGACTGCGGCAGCAGGAACATCATATGAGCGATATATATCATCATGCTGGTTCTCACTTGCCAGAGCCTTTAATACAATGGCACCCTGTACGGAAGCATATCCGTGTGAACCTTCAAGCTCATACAGGTTCCAGTCCGAATAAGCAAATGACAAGCCGTCAAATACAATATCCTGTACATAGCTGTCAAGCGGTTTATCCCCGGTCATATCCACAATTGTATCAAGCTCGGGAATAACAACCTCTGCTGTCTTAATATCCTCTCCCTCTTTAGGGATGTAATATAATGTGCTTCCCTCTTGGTCAAAATAGAACTGTCCTTCTTTTTCCAGCCACTCGTATACATTGGTTACCGTATTATCAGTCTTTGTGCTGTATTCAGTGTTCCATCCAAGATTCTGTGCAATCGCACCATATGGCATCTGAAGCTGTGCAAATACACTGCCATCCGCACCCGGTACAAGCTCTTCTACACATACCACCTGTCTTGCCCATCTTGATGCAGAATCAAGCTCTATGTTCTGCTGGTTTTTCGTATCCAGCGGAATACTTCCTGCCGGGAAATATGTACCATCATAGATATTCCTCTTTGATGAAGCCCATATCCAGTCTGCATCACCTTTTTTAAACGAGAGCCTGTCTCCTGAACCCGAAGGAGTTATGACCCTTGATGTCATCTCTGCCCTCTCGCCGTTAACATATATGGCACGGAGTTTTTTATTCCTTACAAGAGGAATCTTATATGCCTTAAGTCCGTTTCCCAGCCAGTCAACCTCATCAGCAGGAGTCCAGTCATGGTCAAGCATTTTACCGCCACTGATCACCGGCGATGCCCCCTTTGCGGCCCTGTATGTAATTGTACAGTTATCGTTGCCTGAATCAGCTGATGTAAACTTAATTGTATCCTCAACAGGATAAAAACCATCTGCAAACTCAACAATGATATCCTTGTTCTTTGGCAGCTTCTTAACCTCATCCTTTGCCCTTGAAAGCGTCCTGAAAGGGCTGTCTTTTGTTCCTTTACCCGAATCATTGCCGTCAGGTGACACATATATATCAGCATCCCCCTTAACAACTGTTCCGTCAGGTGTACCTGTGGCTGCTGCATCAGATGCAACAGGTGAAACAGTAGCCGCCGGCATAGCAGTTACAGCCTGTTTATTATCTGCATCCTTATTATTAATTTTATTCCTGACCTTAACCTTCACTTTTCCCAGCTTCCTTGTCTTTATCTTCTTACCCTTTTTCTGCTTCTCAAAAACCTTAATAGTCGTCTTTCCGGCTTTAATGCCCCTGACAACACCCTTTTTATTAACTGCAGCTATCTTTTTGCTGGCAGTCTTAAATACATAAGTGCATTTTTTCTTCTTATTCTTAATCTTTATCTGCTTTTTCCCTCCCTTAACAACCGTAATTGTTTTGGTTTTAATTGTGGTTTTCCCACCTTTTGCCGTCTTGGCAGCCATTATGCCGTCTGAAGGGAACATCGATAAAACCATGGCCATAATAATTATGAAACCTGTAACTCTTCTGAATAACCTGCTATTCAAAATATCACTCCATTCTGTATTAATAATCTCTCGGAATCTCTAAGNNGATTCCTTTTTTATTAAAATCCCCCACTTTTTTGCCAAAAACACTTGACAACTTCATCGAAAAATGCGGTGCTTCGCGCCTATTGATTAATAAGAACCGTCGCTTGCGGCGGCAGATATTTTTCGATTGGAGGCGATTTTTTATGTTACCTGTTAACTGTGGCAGCCATACTGACTACCAACATTTTGTTGTTACTAATCTTCGTAAATATTATCCTGATCCTGATGCTCTTGCCCGCTCTACATGGGATATCATTGAGCGTTTCTGGAATCTTGATAAAGTACTTTTGGATTCTGCACATGATGCCATGCCTTATTATCAATACTTCAAACGTGAGAATATAACACCATTTATCGACCTTAATGGAAAAGGTGGAAGACCCCCTGTTTATAAAAATGACTTTACGATTGATAAAGATGGTGTTCCTATTGTTTGAATTATATCAATGACAAAAATAGTATTCTATGATAAATAATTACCATACCCACACTATTTCTGCAAAGTAAAGCCATGTACGCGTAGGACTTACTATGGCGTGCTTTGCAGGGCCTGCTATAGTGTGCTGTGCATGATTTACTATGATGTGCTGTGCATGACTTACTATGATGTGCTCTGTGCATGACTTACTATGGCGTGCTTTGCAGGGCTTACTATGGCCTTATTTGTATGGATTACTATAATGCGCTTTATATTGCGTTTATTGAAATAGATTAAGGGATTTTAAAGATTTTTTGAATTAAATATAAAATAATTTGATTTATTTTTGAAATATGGTTGACACATTTATAACACATTTGTTATAATCTTACTGAAATAAAAAATATTTGATTACAAGTTTATTAATAATACTTCATTTTCTTGAACCTCCACAAAAGGGATAACGTATAGAATACGCTATCCCTTTTGTACTGTTCAAATTTAATTACTTTTACTGTTCTTAGCTTTTTAGAATAAATATTCCTTATATTAAATTTGCTTCATATATTTGATATTAAAGCTGTTCCATATATTAAAGCTGTTTCATAAGATTTACCATCTCAATTGCTGAAAGAGCGCAGTCATAACCCTTATTACCGCCCTTGCTTCCTGCTCTTGATATTGCCTGCTCAATATTTTCTGTTGTAATAACACCAAAGAGTACAGGAATTCCTGACTGGAGTCCAACCTGAGCAACTCCCTTTGATACTTCATTGCATACATAATCATAGTGTGTTGTATCTCCACGAATTACTGCTCCAACACAGATTACTGCATCATAATTGCCTGATTTCGCCATTTTTCCTGCAACTACAGGTATTTCAAATGCTCCCGGTACCCATGCTGCTGTAATGTTTTCTTCCTCAACACCATGTCTTACAAGTCCGTCAACAGCTCCGCCAAGAAGCTTATTAACTATAATCTCATTGAATCGTGAAGCAACGATTCCCACCTTCATACCTGCAGGTGCTACAACTTTTCCTTCTAATACATTGATTTCTTTCATTTTAATATCCTCCATTTC
>DEDL01000010.1:33780-56199 GCA_002349525.1 Lachnoclostridium sp. UBA2905 | reverse complement strand
AATTTTTGATTTTGGTTTTCAATCTTAATTTTTGGTCTTGGTTCCTGGTTTTTAGTTTATTTATCAAATTTAATTTTGTTAAATATATGACCCATCTTTTCCTGCTTTGTCTGCATATAGTATTCATCATACTTCTGTGGTTCAATTTCGATTGGAACGCGCTCATTTATCTTAAGACCAAATTCGCCAATTCCATATATTTTTTCAGGATTGTTAGTAAGAAGTCTCAATGACTTAACTCCGATATCCCTAAGTATCTGGGCTCCAACCCAGTACTCCCTCAAATCAGGTGCAAAGCCAAGCTTAATGTTAGCTTCCACAGTGTCATATCCCTGTTCCTGAAGTTCATATGCCTTAAGTTTATTTATAAGACCTATGCCTCTTCCTTCCTGACGCATGTANNTACAAAAGAATTCCTCTGCCTTCCTTTTCAATCTGACACATAGCAGTCTGCAGCTGATTGCCACAGTCACATCTCATGGAACCAAATACATCTCCTGTAAGACACTCTGAATGCACTCTGCAAAGGACATTTTCTCCATCTCCTATGTCTCCCTTTACTAAGGCCACATGATGCTCTCCTGTTATGTCATTCACGTAACCAAGTATTCTAAAATTGCCATATTTAGTTGGAAGCTTGGCATCTGCTGCCTTGCATACATGCTTTTCATGTATTCTGCAATAGTCCTGCAAATCATGAATTGTTACATATTTCAGATCAAGTTTATCAGCAAGCTCCCATATTCTGTCGGTTTTCATCATGGTGCCGTCATCTTCCATAATTTCACAGCACACACCACATTCCTTAAGTCCTGCAAGTCGCATAAAATCAACTGTTGCTTCAGTATGACCATTTCTTACAAGAACTCCGCCCTTTCTTGCAACCAGTGGAAACACATGACCAGGTCTTCTGAAATCCTGTGGTTTCGCATCATCATCAGTACATTTCATAATTGTGTAGGAACGCTCTACTGCAGATATTCCTGTTGTTGTATCAACATGGTCAATTGATACTGTAAATGCTGTTTCATGGTTGTCAGTATTTTCTGAAACCATCTGTGGAAATCCAAGCTTGGCTGCATATTCAGCGCTCATAGGTGTACAAATGAGTCCTTTGGCATGAGTCGCCATAAGATTAATATTCTCTTTTGTTGCAAACTGGGCAGCACATATCATATCTCCTTCATTCTCTCTGTCGGGATCATCTGACACAAGAATGATCTTTCCAGCCCTTAAATCCTCAAGAGCTTCTTCAATTGTGTTATATTTTCTGTCCATATCTATCCCTCACTTTTATTTTTATGGTTTTTATTCGATATTTTGTTTCATTAATACTTTATCTCATTATTTCTATCATAACAGACTTTCTAACATTTCCATGGTAATGCCTGATTTCTTATCATTTTCTGTTTTATCACCTTCGCAGGCCGGTTTTTCTTTTGTAACAAATCTTTCAATGTATTTGCCAACCACATCATTTTCAAGATTAACAAGGTTACCCGGACTTTTTTTCAGCAGGGTAGTCTCTTCTCCTGTGTGTGGGATTACTGACACCTTGAATTCATCATCCGAAACCGCTGCAACTGTAAGGCTGATTCCATCTATACATATGGAACCTTTCTCAACTATATAGTACATTACCCCTGGCGCCGCCTTGATTGTGACCCATATGGCATTTTCTTCTCTTACCATTGATGTTATGGTTCCAGTACCGTCAATATGACCTGATACTATGTGTCCGCCAAATCTTCCGTCAGCAGCCATAGCCCTTTCAAGGTTGACCCTGTCGCCATTCTTACATTCAGACAGGCTGCTTCGTCTTACTGTCTCAGCCATTACATCTGCTGTAAATCCATCCTCTGTTATTCTTGTTACCGTAAGGCATATTCCGTTAACTGCAATACTATCACCGATTTTTGTATTCTCAAGAACCTTTTTCGCTTTAATTGCTATAGTTCCTGAACTTCCCATTATTGAAAGGTTCTTTATAAGTCCCGTTTCTTCAACTATTCCTGTAAACATCAGGCACCTCCCATAGATATAAGAACATCCTCACCTATCATACGCACATCATTTACCTTAAATGAATAGGCTTCACCAGGCTCACATACGCCACATCCTTCTACAGCTGTAAGAGCACTGCCCCCAAATATTTTAGGAGCTATAAATGCTTTTATCTCCTTGACTATGCCTGCTTTTAAAGCGCTCTCATTAAGTGTGGCACCACCTTCAACAAGAATTGAATCTATCTTCATCTGGCCAAGTCTGGTCATAAGCTCATTAAGATTTACTCCCCTGCCGTCTTTAGCCTTATTTACCTTTATGAGCGTAACACCCATGTCTGTAAGCTTTTTAAGCTTATCATCATCTGCCTCTGTATATGCAACCACAAGTGGATATTCTCCTGCACTTTTACAAAGCTTTGACTCAACAGGTATCCTTAATGCCGAGTCGCATATAATTCTTACAGGATTGCGTTTTCCTTCTATTCTCACATTGAGCATAGGGTCATCTGCAAGTACTGTTCCTATTCCTGCCATTATTCCGGTATTCTCACTTCTTAGAATCTGTACATATTCTCTGGCACTTTCACCGGTTATCCACTTTGATGCGCCGGTTTTTGTTGCTGTCTTTCCGTCAGCTGTCATGGCATATTTCAGTGTGACATAAGGCAGTCCCGTCTGTATATAATGGAAAAATACCGGGTTAAGCCTGTCGCATTCTTCTCTCATATAATCACATACCACTTCAATTCCGGCAGCCTCCAGGGCCTTAACACCCTTACCTGACACCTTGGGATTAGGATCCCTTGAACCGATCACTACTTTTGCTATCTTATTCTCTATTATAGCTTCCGTACATGGTGGCGTCTTACCATAATGGCAGCAAGGCTCAAGTGTTACATATATAATTGCTCCTTCCGCAGATTCCTTAAGTGATGCTATAGCATTACGCTCTGCATGAAGCTCTCCATATTTGGCATGATATCCTTCACCAATTATCCTGCCATCCTTTACAATAACTGCACCAACAAGAGGATTAGGATTGGTAAAACCTTTACCCTTCTTTGCCAGTTCAATTGCACGAAGCATATATTCTCTGTCCATTTCGCTATTAAATGACATTACAAAACTCCTTCCTGCACAAATAAAAAACCCCTGAAACATCAGGGGCCTAAATCCAAAATAATACCATTTGAAGACACATATAAATATAAAATACACTAAGGCAACTGCAAACTGCTGTTTGCAAGTTGCTATCCGCAAGCTACAAGCTGTTATCTGCAAATTGCTATCCACAAGCTACAAACTGCTATCTGCAATCTGCTATAGAATAAATATCAAAATTCACATCATACAACATATTATATACCTAATATTCTATGCTTAGTATTCTATACCTGATATTCTATTCTTAATATCCATATGTCTTCATTCTTCTTCCATCCAGACTTTACTGTCGGTTCCGGATTCACACCGGATCGGCTACCAGAAATGGCAGTTCACGGACTTACATATCACCAATCATGATACATCACCGTCGGTCGGGAATCTCACCCTGCCCCGAAGAAACTATTCTCTTTTCGAAGGTCATTATAAACCATAACATAATATAATACAAGTAGTAAATTTTATTAGAATTATTCATCATTAATAAACTACGAAGCAGTAACTGCCAATACAACCAATAGTAGTCAAAATATTTTTGTGCAAAAGACACAATTGCCATGTGCAGCCCTGTGAAATCGCTGGTTCTTAATGAATAGCGAGCATAGCGATGCTATGAATTTAGAACCACTGCGATGAGCCGGAGCGAGAGCGCGCTGCTAATGGCATTGGGTGTTTTGCACAACCTATAACTTGAGTGTTTCGCACAACCTATAACGTGAGTGTTTCGCACAACCTATATATGAGAATACCACCTCAAATGAAGTACACATACCCTGCCCTCTCATTATAATTCCTAACAAGATCATCAACAGTAATATTATCAACAACATCATTAATAGCATCAGCCAGCTTATCCCAAACATCATTTATAACACTGTCAACTGCAACATAGGCACCATCTTCAGAGGTTTCCTGAACATCAACAGGTGATATATCTCCCTCAACTGTACGAAGAATCATACCTACAGTATATTCCTCCGGTTTATTTACAAGACGGTAGCCTCCCCTGGCTCCCCTTGTACTTTTAACGTAACCGGCCTTTGAAAGTGAAGATATTATCTGTTCAAGATACTTTTCAGATATACCCTGCCTTCCTGCAATAGCCTTAACTGTTACAGCATTTCCTGTATAATTTATAGCCAGATCAATCATGATCCTCATTGCATACTGCCCCTTTGTGGATATTAACAATTATATCTCCTCCTTCTCCATATAGCTAAGAATCGAATAAACCCCATTAGCACCATCTGACACAGCAGTTACAACTTGCCTGAGATTCTTGGTTCTTACATCTCCGGCAACAAATATTCCAGGTGTATCTGTTATGCCATCCTCAGATGCCTTAATATATCCTGCATCATCCATAGCTACAATTCCTTTTGCAAAATCAGTATGTGGTTCCATTCCAATAGCAACAAATAATCCTGATACACTAAGTTCCTTCTTTTCTTTAGTCTTATTATTAACTATTGTAAGGCTCTCAACAACATTTTCTCCATTAATGCTTTCTATTTCATAGAAAGGCAGGAATTCAATGTTTTCTGTCTTTTTCATTTTTTCCTGTAATACCTTTGCACCACGAAGCCCCTCTCTTCTGTGAATGAGATAGACCTTTTTGCATATTTTAGACAAATAAAGTGCATCCTCTAAGGCAACATCTCCACCACCAACAAGAGCAACCTCTTTATTTTTGAAAAATGCACCGTCGCAGGTTGCACAATATGAAACCCCGGCTCCTGCAAATTTATTTTCACCCTCAATACCAAGCTTTTTGTGTGAAGCACCTGTTGCAATAAGTACTGTTTTTGTTTCTATTGTATCATTATCATCCAGGGTCAGCTTAAAACCTTTTTTGTCTGCAAGCTGCTCAATTCCAATTACTTCGCCTTCTGTAAAAGGAACATTAAAGCTATCTACATGCTCCCTGAATTTCATACCCATATCAAATCCATTTATGCCACATAATCCAAGATAATTATCTACCTGCTCTGTGTTAACTATCTGTCCACCGCTAAATGGCTGTTTTTCAACAACTGTTACATCAAGCATTCCTCTATATGCATATACTGCCGCAGAAAGTCCGGCAGGACCACTTCCTATAATAACCAAATCCTTCATATTTTTCTCCTTAAGGTAATTTTCTTATAACCTCACATGTTTTGCTAATTTCATAATCGCCATGTGCATCTGATATAAACATTGCCTCAAACTGTGATGGTGCAATATATATTCCGTTGTCAATCATATACGAAAAATAATCTGCATAAGCCTTTGTATCTGACTCAAGCGCACTGTCCATGTCCTTAACTTCCTCTGGCGTAAAGAACACACTCATAAGTGAACCTACACGGTTAATCCATACCTTATTGCCAAGCTTTTCCCTGTATGCTTTTTCAAGGCACTGGGCATTCTTGTCTATTTTGTCATATATCTCCCTGTGACTGTCAAGATATCTGAGAGTTGTTAATCCTGCTGTCATGGCGATAGGATTACCCGAAAGAGTTCCTGCCTGATATACTCCACCTACAGGTGCAACCATTTCCATAATCTCTTTTCTTCCGCCATAAGCTCCAACAGGCATTCCGCCTCCAACAATTTTTCCAAGAGTTGTTATATCCGGTTCTACACCATAATATTCCTGTGCTCCACCGGTAGAAAGTCTGAAGCCGGTAATAACCTCATCAAATATTAATAATGAACCATATTTGTCAGTTATATTCCTTAAAAACTGCAGGAATCCTTCTTTTGGTGGAACAACTCCCATATTGGCTGCAACAGGCTCTACTACAACTGCTGCAATCTTATCAGCAAAATTTTTAAATATATTTTCCACAGATTCTTCACTGTTATATTCTGCAACAAGTGTATATTTTGTAAAATCAGCCGGAACTCCAAGACTGTCAGGCTGCCCTCCTGTAAGTGCGCCAGAGCCTGCCTTTACCAATAGTCCATCTGAATGGCCGTGGTAACAGCCCCTGAATTTCACAATGTAGTCACGTCCTGTAAAACCACGTGCTGTCCTTATAGCACTCATAACAGCTTCAGTTCCTGAACTTACCATACGTGTCATTGCCATTGAAGGCATCATTTTCTTGATAAGCATGGCAATCTCATATTCTTTTTCAGTAGGTGCACCGAAGGTAAGTCCCTTATCGCAGGCTTCCTTAACCGCCTCAATTACAATATCCTTTCCATGCCCAAGAATTCCCGGACCCCATGAGCATACATAATCAATATAGTCATTGCCGTCAACATCCGTAATATGTGAGCCCTTTCCCTTTTCAATAAATAAAGGAGTTCTGTTAACTGCCCTGTATGCTCTTACCGGTGAATTCACTCCTCCGGGTATACATGTATTTGATTTTTCAAATAAGTCCTTTGATTTTGATGTATTCATAATGTCTCCTCGTCAAGCCACTTTGCAACCATAAGTGCATGGTAGGTTATTATTATCTTTGCTCCGGCACGTTTCATAGCCATCATATTCTCCATAACTATTCTTTTCTCGTCTATCCAGCCATTCATGGCTGCTGCCTTTACCATGGAATATTCACCGCTTACATTATATATAGCCAGCGGATAATCGTATCTGTCTGAAGCCGCCTTAACAATGTCAAGATATGCAAGTCCCGGCTTTACCATAATGATATCGGCACCCTCTTCAATATCTGCCTCACATTCTCTCAGTGCTTCTCTTCCATTAGCCGGGTCCATCTGATATGTTTTTCTGTCGCCAAATGATGGAGATGAATGGGCAGCATCCCTGAATGGTGAATAATAACCTGAGGCAAATTTGGCACTGTACCCCATAATAAGTGTATTTTTGTACCCATTGTCATCAAGTGCCTGGCGTATAACCCTTGTATGTCCATCCATCATATCTGATGGTGCAATAATATCTGCTCCGGCCTTTGCAAGAGATACTGCCATTTTTGCAAGGAGTGGCAGTGTCTCATCATTCAGGATCTCACCATTATGAATAAGTCCACAGTGTCCGTGGGAGGTGTATTCACACAGGCATACATCTGCAATTACTATCATGTCAGGACACTTTTCCTTAATATGTCTTACTGCTCTTTGTGTGATACCATTCTCATCATAGGCCCCGCTTCCGCACTCATCCTTGTGATCAGGTATTCCAAATATAAGGATTGCCTTTATTCCTGCCCTGCATATTCTGTCAAGCTCTTCATCAAATGCATCAATTGAATACTGATATATTTCCGGCATTGAATCTACAGGATTTTTTACATTCTGTCCTTCACATACAAATACAGGATATACAAGATCATCCTTACATACTCTTGTCTCCCTGACCAGGCTTCTTATATTTTCATTATTTCTAAGTCTTCTTAATCTTAACATATTCTTTCTCCCTATTCATACAATCTGACTATAGTATTTTACCACACTTTCCACCATTCCTGGTACATCAAATTTTTCAGGAACTATGTCTGCTTTAATACCGTATTTCAAAAGCTCATCTGCTGTTATCTGTCCTATACATGCTGTTTTAATCCTGCTCTTCTTTATAGCAGCTGCCATACCCTCATCATTTGCAAAAAATGCATCTACTCCTGAGCTGCTTGCAAATACAAGTATATCATAGCAGTCTACCATAGTTTTATCTGTATACATTCTGCCTTTAACATCATATATAGGCATGTCATCATAAGAAATATTATGTTCATCTAATATTTCAGTAAGTATACGGCTGCCTCTTGCTGCTCTTGGTATCAGAAGCTTTTCACCATCAGCTACATTGGCTGCAAGTCCTTCTGCCAAAGCCCTGCCTGTATATTCATCAGGCATATAATCCGGGCTGAAGCCCTTTTCCAAAAGTCTTCTTTTTGTTCCGCTTCCAATAACTGCAAACCTTATGTCACACAGGCTTCTATAGTCAATATTCTCATTTACCATTTCATCAAAAAATAAATTTATGGCGTTCCGGCTTGTGAATACCACCCATGAATAATCCTTAAGACTGTGCAGTTTTTCTGAAAATGAGCCATATTCCTTTGTTCTATCAGGCTGCATGTCACAAAGGGTATAAACCCGGGCGCCATACTTCATAAATTCATTTTCGAATTTTTCTCTTAAAGCCTTTGTGGCAGTTATACCGATTCTCTTTCCCACAAGACTATGTAAGCTATCATTTTTACTGACTCTGAAATCATATGCTGCTGCCTCCCCTGTTACAATTATGGCAGGAGATGTTATGTTTTCTTCTTTAACCTTATAAATGATATCTTCAAGAGTTCCTGTTACTCTTTTTTCTAATGACAGGCTTCCATTTGATATAACAGAAACCGGAGTATTTTTACTGGCTCCGTCTTCAATAAGTTTTTTGACTATTTGTGGAAGATTTGACAGACCCATAAGAATTACAGTTGTGCCATCGTAAGCTTTAATATCTGACATTGTATCGTCCATTGTATGCCCGGTAACAACATGAAAGCTTCTTGCAAGCCCCCTGTGAGTTACAGGTATTCCACTAAGCTCAGGCACTGATATGGAGGAAGTGATTCCCGGAACCACCTCATAGGGAATGTCTGCTTCTCTTAAAGCCATTATCTCTTCCCCACCTCTGCCAAACACATAAGGATCACCACCCTTAAGTCTCACAACCATATCATATTTCTGGCAGGCTTCTATGAGTATTTCATTAATCTCATTCTGTTTTTTATAATGAGCACCGGCTTTTTTCCCCACATATATTTTCTTGCAGCCTTCCTTAGTAAGGCTTATAAGCTCCCTGGTGCCAAGCCTGTCATATATAAGGGCATCGCAGTTTTTTATCAGATTAAGTCCCTTTACGGTTATAAGTCCCGGGTCTCCGGGACCTGCTCCAACAAGATATACAATTCCCATTATTCTAATACTCCTTTTGTCAATGAAAGTACCAGCTCCTTATGATATACACTCCCCATTATTCTAATGCTCCTTTTGTCAATGAAAGTACCAGCTCCCTGTAATCCTTTACAGGACCTGTCACAGTGTTTTTTATAATCTGTCCATCAATCATTTTCATAAATGAGAGCTCAATAACATCATCATTTACCTCTGATATAACTCCCACTGCTTCGTGACATCCTGCTTCAAGCACTTCAAGCAGGTATCTTTCTGCTACAAATTCCTGCATGGTTTTTTCATCAGATATCTCTTCTGCAAGCTTATTTGCAAGGCCATATTCCCTGGTTTCCACTGCTATAATGCCCTGACAGCCTGAAGGAACCATCTCATTTTTTGAAAAATAATGGTATGACAGATCTTCTTCCTTATCTAATCCCATTCTTTTTATACCTGCTGCCGCAAGAATAATGCCATCATATTGTCCATTCTTCAGTTTATCTATTCTTGTATTGACATTGCCACGAAGTGAAGCCACACAAAGCCTGTCATATATTGCCTTAATCTGACACTCTCTTCTTAAGCTTCCTGTACCAACAAGGAATTCTCCGTCCTTACTTATATCCCGGCCGTCAATATTACCAATATCTTCTCTCTTAATGTTACCTATATCCCGGCCATTAATATTACAAACTTCTTCACTCTTAGTGTTATCGGCTTCGCCCTTAATATATTTATCAAAATCGCTGTTTCTTTTTGTTATAAGGACGTCTCTTACATCAGCTCTTTCTAAAACACCTGCCACAACAAGGCCTTTTTTCAACTGCCCCGGCATATCCTTGGCACTATGCACTGCCATATCAATAAGGCCTTCACTTATGGCATTCTCAAATTCATCAACAAAAACTGCCTTGCCACCAAATGAGGCAAGGGGCTTGTCTAATATTTTATCGCCTCTTGTTGAGATTATTACCTTTTCATAATTAAGGTCCGGTCTTATTTTTTTAAGTTTATCTATAAGCATATCAGTCTGGATAAGAGCAAGCTTACTTCCTCTTGTTCCAATTTTCACTGTTTTTTTCTCTTTCATAATCATATTCTCAAACACTTTTTTTCTGTCTTTGACACATTTACAGTTACTTATAATATCCTCTCTCATTTGTCCAAGCTTTTTTGATACGCGTCCATATCCATCGTACAGAGAGTCTCTTATATCTCTCTTAATGTGTGCAGCTAACGCCGGACTTTCTCCACCTGTTGATACGGATATTACTACCTCATCCTGCTTCACAATTGCCGGAAAATAAAAATCACACTCATCCTTAACATCAACCACATTGACGAGAATTCCCTTTTCTCTGCATATTCCGGCCATGCGGCTGTTTACCACAGGATCATCTGTAGCCATTATACAACAAAATGCACCTTCAAGGTCTTTTTCATCAATTTCTTTTTCTTTTAAAATAATTCTGTCTGATTCTTCAAATTTATCATAAAAATATAGTGAAAAAACAGGTGATACAACAGTCACACACGCTCCAAACATAAGCATTGTCTCTGCTTTGCCTGCTGCAACTTTTCCACCACCTGCTATTACGCACTTTCTATTATTCATATCCATCATAAATGGGAAATATGCCATATCATACCTCATTCTTAATTATATTAAGTACTTTTTCAAACTCATCATAATCAAGTCCGTCTCTTATACGGTACAAAAGCCAGTCAGCACTTTTACCTGAAAGCAGGTCCATACTCACCTCATTTTCCTTACGAAATGATGTGAAAGCAAGACTCTTCAGTGCCTCATCAACCTTCTCATCTATTATCATAGCTGCTTTCTTCATCTCAGAAAGCTTTTCATCATTGTTCTCCCAGGCAAGGCTTTTAAAATAATCAATATCCACATACTCTGTGTTGTCAATATTACTTACTTCCCTGTCTATATCCTTAGGAACTGCAAGATCTATAAACAGCCTTTTCCTATCTGTATCTGTCAGATTCTCCCTGACTCTTTCTGCTGTAAATGTATAATGTGGGCTACTTGTAGCACTTATAAGCACATCTGCCCTGTCAACATAATCGTATCTGTTTTTATAATCACATACTATAACACTGTCTATATTTTCATATTTTTCTGATAATGTTTTATGATTTCTTCCGGTGCATATTATCTTAAGCCCCGGTATATTAAAATCTGCAATGTCTCTTACCACTATATTACCAATCTTACCACTGGCACCCACAACAAGTACATATTTGTCCTCTGCATACTTATCTCCGGTCTTCACATCATTTAAAAATGAAACGACTTTTCTTGCAGTAAGTGTACCTATTGAAACCGGAAGTTTTGTCATCCTTGTCTCAGTAGTAATTGTCTTGGCACTGTTAAGGGCTCCCTGAAATATTACATTAAGCTCAGTATCTGTCATACCATATTGGCTGGCATACAAATATGCTTCCTTTACCTGACGGAGTATCTCCACCTCGCCAAGTACCATCGAATCCATTCCGGCACATACCTTATACAGATGTCTTACAGCTGATTTTCCTGAATATACAAGACAATGTGACAAAAGAAGTTCCATAGAAACACCTTTGTTCTCTGTGATGTAATTCTCCATACATCTTACAGAGCCTTCATCCCTGGATGTGAAAAATATTTCACACCTGTTGCAGGTTGAAAGACATACTATTCCGCTGATGTTTTCATTCCATCTTACCTGGTTAAAGAGCTTCAGTAGGTCTTCCTCCGACAGTGCAAATAGTGCCCGTATATCTGCAGGGGTGTTTTTGTGGCTTATGCTTATGCAATACATAAAACAATTTCTCCTTACAGTTACTTTTTCTTATATTGTATCACATATTTTTATTTCCTCAACTGTAACATTTTTTTCTTCATCAATGTTAAATGCTTTGAGTACCGGATTATCAATCTCCATAAGTGATAATATAAGATAGTTCACCTTTGTATCGTAAGCAAGTCTCTTGTCTTCTTCTGATGGTCTTGATGGTGATTCCGGATGTGAATGAAAGTTTCCAAGTAATTCATATCCATTGGCTCTCATATCCTTAATGGCATTCAGCTGCTCCTTTGGATCCATTGAAAAATGCTCATTGCTGGCATCAAGATTGGTTAAAAGATACACTTTTTTTATGTATTTATCACTACCATCCTTTGTACCACCTATAAGTCCACAGGACTCATTTGGCAGGCCATCCACACAATGCTTTAATATTTTATCGT
Source organism: Lachnoclostridium sp. UBA2905 (assembly GCA_002349525.1). Classification (GTDB taxonomy): domain Bacteria; phylum Bacillota; class Clostridia; order Lachnospirales; family Lachnospiraceae; genus V9D3004. The sequence continues at coordinate 43,932 of DEDL01000010.1, read as the reverse complement.
AATCTTCTTTTTTCAGATATAACATCCAAAATCACCACTTTCCATTTTCATTATTTTTTATCAGGGCATTCTGCCTGTTCATAGTCAATTAATTCTGTAATTGTAGGATGTTCTCCACATACTGCACACTTACCATCGTATTTTGGAAGACGTACTGTATGGAATTCCATCTTAAGTGCATCATATGTAAGCAGCTTACCTGTAAGAAGGTCGCCTACTCCGATAAGATACTTGATTGCTTCCATTGCCTGAAGGCTTCCGATTACTCCACCCATGGCACCAATTACTCCAGCCTGCTTACAGGTTGGAACTGCATCCTTTGGAGGTGGATTTTTGAATACACATCTGTAGCATGGTCCTTCTCCTGGGACATAGGTCATGAGCTGACCCTTAAATCTTATGATTCCCGCATGTGAAAATGGTTTTTTAGCCATTACACAGGCATCATTTATAAGGAATTTTGCCGGGAAATTATCTGTTCCATCGATTATGAAATCATAATCCTTAATAAGATCCATAACATTTTCAGATGTAACAAATTCACGGTAAGTATTAACTGTTACGTCTGGATTCATGGCATTTATTGTTTCCTTAGCTGATTTTACTTTTGCCTTTCCAACATCAGCTGTTCCATGAATTATCTGTCTCTGGAGGTTTGAAAGATCAACCTCATCTGCATCTACGATTCCGATGGTTCCAACACCTGCTGCAGCAAGATACATTGCTGCTGGTGCACCAAGTCCGCCTGCACCTATTATAAGCACCTTTCCATTAAGGAGCTTTTTCTGTCCCTTTACTCCAACTTCCTTCAAAATGATATGTCTGGAGTAACGCTCTATCTGTTCATTGGTAAATGCCATTATAAGCTTCCTCCTCCCATGAAATATAAGAATTCAACAACATCATTTTCATTAATGACTGTACTGTCAAAGTTTTCACTGTCAACGAACTCATCATTGATTGTTACTGTTACATAATCAGCATTTTCTACATTCTCATCAATAATAAGCTGTGCAACAGTTGTTCCCTCTTTGATTTTCTTCTTTTCTCCTGCAATTGTAACTACCATTTTTTTATCCTTCTGTTATATCCTTTAAATTTTATTCTGTAAAATTGGATTCTTGTAAATTATATTCTGTAAAATCTTGTTCTATAAAATTTGATTTTTTAAATTATATTCTGTAAAATCCGGTTCTATAAAATCTGATTTACAAGTTCTTCGAGTTCAGGTCTCTTTACAAGTCCTCTGACTCTCTGTACTTCTTTTCCATCCTTAAATATAATGATTGTAGGGGATGCCATTACCTGATACTCTGAGGTAAGTTCATAATCATAATTAACATTTACCTTTACAACTTTTACCCTGTCTTCGTAATCGTCTTCAATTCCTCCAAGGATTGGGGATAACTGCTTGCATGGTATGCAGGAATCCGAATAAAACTCAACGACTACCGGAATATCACATTTTAAAACTTCATTTTCAAATGATTCTTTACTAACTCTGGCTGCCATATTTATCACCCTTTTCTTATTCTGCTATTTTTTTCAATATAAGGTCATAGGTTCCATCTTCGTTGTTTATGAGCTTGAGAATCTGCTGTCCCTCATCTTTAAAGCTTCTTGGTACATTCTGGACTGGTTCTCCGTCGTTCATCCTTACTGCAAGAATCTGTCCGATTTCAAGTTCCTCCATTGCAACCTTTGCCTTAACAAAAGTGACTGGACAAACCACATCTGTAATGTCTACTCTCTCATCAATTTCAAATTCTGCCATAATCTGTACCTCCTGATAGTCGTTTTATAATATTATCAGCTCTGATAGGCTTTGTTTATTACTTCCTTGAACTTGTCAATTCCAACTCTTTCAAGTGTAAAATGGAATCTTTCTCCCGGATTAGCATTCTCATTAAAGAAATTAATTGCAGCATCTGTAACTCTGAAAAGCTGCTCCTTTGATGTAACAACCGGTATAAGCTCCTCGCCTCTATGTATCTTATTACCAAATAATCCGCCAAATGACACGATATATCCGTTTTCACCCTTCCATGCATCTGTTGGACAGGCCTTCTCACATCTTCCACAATAGTTACACTTATCTGTATCAAGCTTAAGTTCACCATTTTCTTCTGTGATTGCACCCTCTCTGCAGGCCTTTAAACAGACACCACACATGATGCAGGCATCCTTATCCCAGGAAACAATTGATGCACCCTTGATTCCAACATCATTTTCCTCTGCCTTAAGACAGTTGTTCTGGCATCCTGTAACACCAAATTTGAACTTATGTGGAAGCTCCTTTGCATAATATCTTTTGTCTATTTCCTTAGCAATGTCATATGAATCAATGTTTCCGCTTGGACAGACCTGATTACCCTGACATGCAGTTACTGTTCTAACACGTGGTCCGCATACTCCCGGTTTTACACCACCTTCTGCAAGCAAATCCTTAACCTCATCTATATTATCAAGCTTAATAAATGGAATTTCCACACTCTGTCTTGAAGTAAGATGAACATGTCCATCACCGTATTTCTCAGCAACCTCTGCTATTTTCTTAAGATTCTCAGCTGTAAGATTACCTCCTACCACCTGAAGTCTTAATGAAAAATTGTTTTTCTGTTTCTGGCGCATGAATCCACCTTTTTTAAGTGTTGCATAATCAACTGCCATATTTTTTTCCTCCTAACTAATGATAACGTCTTTTATTGGTTGTTGTTAATGGCATTATCAAAATCTTTTATAAGGTCTTCTATGTCTTCAATTCCAACACTTATTCGTATAAGATCGTCATATACATCCGCATCTTCCTTTTCCTTTGGTGTACTGTGTACGCTAAGTGTTGATTCCGGATGAACAATTAAAGTCTTTGTATCACCTATATTGGATACAATAAGAGGAATCGTAAGACGATCCATTATATCAAATGCTCTTTCCTTACTTCCAACTCTGATGGTAAGAATAGTTCCATATCCATTTTTAAGAACCTTATCTGCTTTTTCATGCCATTTGCTTGATTCCAATCCAGGATAGTTTACCATAATTCCATCTATACTGTCTATATATTTAGCAAGATTCATCGCATTTTCACAGGCTCTCTCCATTCTAAGCCCCAGTGTTTCCATTCCAATGAGGTTATAAAATGCAGTCTGTGGAGACAAACATGCACCTGTGTTTCTGAAAAGACCATTACGAAGCTTTGCTGTATAGGCAAATTTGCCAAACTTCTTATAATGGTTGATACCGCTTTTATATAGAATGAAAAGCCTTCCTTAAGAGCGCCGGTAATCACTGTTATAAGTGGTATAATAAGCATCAGCACAATAAATGAAACCGTAAGAGCTATCATACATATTTTTGTTATTTTCTTTTTTCTTTCAAGTTTTTCTGCCTCTGTCATATCCACCGCCCCTTGGGATTTTTTTGTTTTTGCGCTTTAGTTTTTTGCTTTAGTTTTGCGCTTTGACTTGTACTTTATTTTGTGCTTTAATTTTGTGCTTTGTTTTTGTGCTTTGTTTTTGCGTTTTGTTTTTGCGCTTTGTTTTTGCGCTTTGTTTTTGTGCTTTGTTTTTGCACTTTGTTTTTGCGTTTTGAGTTATACCTCATCTTATACGTTTACTCTTGACTGCTGCTTAACCTGAATAATATTAATTGCAAGTAAAAGCAAAAATGATATTATCAGCATAACAAGTGCTATTGCTGTTGCTCCGGCGTAATCTATATAACCAAGCTTCTGCATAATTACATAGGATAAAACCTGTGTTTTTTCTTTTTTACTGTTTCCCGATATATATATAACACTTCCATACTCGCCGATTCCCCTTGCAAATGCCAGTCCAAAACCCGTCAGCACTGCCGGTCTTAATTCTGGCAGAACAACCTTGAAAAATGTCTGCCTCTGTGAAGCTCCAAGCATACATGCCGCTTCCTCGTAACTTCCATCCATTTTTTCCAAAACAGGCTGAACACTTCTTACTACAAATGGTATTCCTACAAATACAAGAGCAACTATAATTCCAAGCTTTGTGTAGGAAACCTTTATACCTAGTATACTAATAGGTTTTCCAAGCAAACCATCTTCCGCATAAAGTTTAGAAAGTGTGATGCCTGCAACTGCCGTTGGAAGAGCAAATGGAAGCTCAATAAATCCATCGATTAAACGTTTTCCCGGAAATTCATATCTGACAAGTGTCCATGCCATTATTACACCAAATATACTGTTAATAATTGCTGCCACAAGTGAGCACCCAATACTTGTCACAAATGCATTCCTGACGCTTTCCCTTGTAATCGTTTCTATAAATTCAGCCGGGGACAGTTTCAATGAATATACAAGGACAGATACTAGCGGAATCAGCACAATAACTGACAACATTGTAATAACTATGCCCATATTCAGTCCAAACCCCGGAATAACTCTGGTCTTATTCGTATATTTCATCAAAATACGCTCCTTCGTCAAAATAATCCTTATAGGCCTTGTCCCATCCACCAAAATCTTCAATCCTGCTTAACTCAACTGACATGTCAAATGAATCTGCAAACTCATTCAAAACATCCTTGTCCACAGGTCTGTATCCATTCTCTGCAATAATTTTCTGAGCATCCTTCGTATATAGGAACTTTATGTACTCATCAGCTTCTTTTTCTGTTTTGTTGCTCTTTACATTATCATCAACAATCGCCACACTTGGCTCAGCAAGAATACTGACTGAAGGAGTAACCATCTCATATTCATCCGGATAACTGCGAATCGTGGCAATAGCTTCATTCTCCCAGGAAATGAGCACATCTCCCTTTCCATTTTCCACAAATGTTGTAGTAGAACCTCTTGCTCCCGAATCCATTACCGATACATTGCCATAAAGCTTTTTCATAAACTCCTTCTGTTCTGTTTCATCTATAAACCTAGCTTTTGCATAGGATAATGCCGCAAAAAAATTCCAACATGCTCCACCACTGCTTTTTGGATCCGGAGTAATAACTTCAACTCCGTCCTCAACAAGATCATTCCAATCCTTTATAGCAAGTGGATTGCCTTTTCTCACAAGAAATACTATTGTTGAGGTGTAAGGTGCAGAGTTGTCGGCATACTCATCCTTCCACCCCGCATCTATCAGTCCTGTTCTTTCTATTAAAGATATGTCATGTTCAAGAGCAAGTGTGACAACATCTGCATTACATCCTTCAACAACCGAGCGGGCCTGGGTGCCTGAGCCCCCATGCGAAGTAACTACTTCTACCTGCTCTCCATATTTTTCTTCATAATCCTTTTCAAATAAAGGATTAATGTTCTCGTACAATTCTCTTGTAGGATCATATGATACATTAGTAATCTTTTTTACACCATTGTCACTGCTGCCACAACCCGAAAAGACAAGAGACGCCATTACCAATGACACTGCCACCAGCGATACATTCTTGAATGATGTTATATTGAATAATGTATCCTTAAATGCTTCATTCTTGAATGATGTTATATTGAACAATGTATCCTTAAATGTTTCATTCTTGAATAATGTATTCTTGAACATTTTATTCTTGTATGGTGCCTCTGTTTCTCTACATGCTGTTGGGTTTTTACGTGATATCTTTTTATTACTGAACACTTTTTTTAATGTATAGTATTTTTTTATTTCTGGTTTTTCATTACTTTTTATCACATGATCACCACCTTATCTTAAGCTGACACATTTTTAGATTACAAACATACTAGGTTGATTTGTAAATCAAATTCTTACATTTTTTAACAACTAGAATTACATACTGACAAATACTAATCTTACGGATTAATAATAATTAATCTTTCATATAAGTAACAGCTAATCCTACATATCAATAACAATCAGTCTAACAAATCAATAACAACCAGTCTAACAAATCAATAACAATCAGTCTAACAAATCAATAATAACCAGTCTAACAAATCAATAACAACCAGTCTTACAGATCAAAAAGAGAAGTTGAAAGATATCTCTCTCCTGTATCAGGAAGAAGAACAACTATATTCTTATCTTTGTTCTCAGGTCTCTTTGCAAGAACTGTTGCTGCATAGATTGCTGAACCAGCAGATATTCCAACTAAAAGTCCGTCTGTTTTTGCAACTTCCCTTGAAGCATCAAAAGCCTGATCATTTTCAACTTTAATGATCTCATCAATTATATCAAGGTCAACTACCTTTGGAACGAAACCTGCACCAATTCCCTGAATCTTATGAGGTCCTGGTTTCTCTCCTGATAAAACAGCTGAAGTTGCAGGCTCTACAGCAACAACTTTTATGTCTGGATTTTTAGCTTTAAGACCTCTTGCAGTACCTGTTATAGTTCCGCCGGTTCCTACAGCTGATACAAATATATCAACCTTTCCATCTGTATCATTCCAGATTTCGTTAGCTGTTGTTTTTTCATGTATTGCAGGATTAGCTTCATTCTCAAACTGCTGTGGAATAAATGCATTGCCATATTTTTCTTTAAGCTCTGCGGCCTTATTAATAGCACCCTGCATTCCTTCTCTTCCAGGAGTAAGAACTATCTCCGCTCCAAGTGCTGCAACAATCTTTCTTCTCTCAACACTCATTGTATCTGGCATTGTAAGTATAAGATGCAAGCCCTTGGCTGCTGTTACAAATGCAAGTCCAATTCCAGTGTTACCTGAAGTTGGCTCAATAATTACAGTGTCCTTATTTACCTTTCCATCCTTCTCAGCCTGCTCGATCATAGCTGCTGCTACTCTGTCTTTAACACTTCCAAGTGGGTTAAAATATTCAACCTTTCCAATCACCTTTGCATTCAATCCATGTTTCTTTTCATAATTAGAAATCTCAAGAAGTGGTGTGTTACCTATTAACTCTGTTAAATACTTTGCTATCTTTGCCATAATAAAATCCTCCTGTTATAATCCATTTAATTTTGAGCTTTGAATTTTTCTGATTTTTAATTTACGGCTATAATACATCTTAATTCCTACAATGTCAATAGGAATTATATATTTAATTGTTTTTTTATTTTATATAAGCAAAAACAGACCACCATATCTTTCAATATGGCAGCCTGCACTTAATCACGCATTATTTATTTTAATTATTTAGCGTCTTTTAAAACCTGGATTACTTTGTTGAAAGCATCCTTCTCACGATAATCATCTGAGAAAAGACCTGAATTTGTTCCATATACATCATAGTCATAATCTCTTACATCGTCAGCTTTGTCTGCTTCATTAACAAGGTCTGGACGATCGATAAGTCCCCAGATACTTACGTTTGTAAGAACACCAGGTTTAGCTTTGTTGAATGCTGTATATGCTTTGAACATATCTTCATACTTAGTAGCATGTGCTGTGATATCTGCATCTGTTACACCATCTTCTGATTTACTAGCACAAGCCTTGTTAAGACGTACTGTAAGCTCGTTGATACCAACCTTTACATTCTTATTAGCAAACTTAGTCATTGCGTTCTGAACATCCTTAGCATCTGGCCAATATGTAAGAACGTATCCTTCCATACCCATGCAGTCAAGAAGCTTCTCATCTTTGTTAAGGTAATCGATAAGAGCTAAGATTCTGTCAGTCTTTACACCCTGGAATGTATTGAAATCATTGTAGTAAAGTAAGATATCGCTATCTGGATTGATTGCTTTAGCTGCAGCTACAGCTTCCTTAGCATACTGGAATGCATACTTAATATACTCTCCACCTAAGATCTGATAGAACTTACCTGTGTTGTTGAGGCAAAGACCTGTTGTAGGATCTTTCTCTGCCTTTTCGTCTGCGTTGATTGCTTCATTAACAACGTCCCAGCAAATAACTGTTCCAGGGAATTTCTCTTCGAAATGAGTAACAACCTGTTTGCAGTAGCTCTGCATACGAGCCTTCAATGTCTCAGCATCAACAAGTTCTTTGTTTGTATCATAATCTACATAGAAGAATGAATCTGACATACTCTGTTCCCAGATAAGGACGTGTCCACGAACCTTAAGTCCGTTATCCTTTGCCCACTGAACCATCTCGTCAGCTCTTCCAAACTGGCATACAGGCATTCCATCTTCCGCTGCCTGTGAAGCGCTTGTGTCAAGAAGTGAATATCCCTTCATCTCGTTCTCACATGTAACGATATCGAACTGCTGAGCAGCAAGCTTTGTAAAGTTCTTATCGAAGATTGAATTCTTCTTATCATAACTGATTACTGTACCAACGTTAAAATCAGCATTTTCCTTAAGTGATTCTTCTGGAAGAACATAAGGTGTTGGTGTTGGTTTTGCAGTACGAACAGGTGTTGCAGTAGCTTCTGCTGTTGGTGCACTTGAAGGTGCTGTTGTTGGAGCTACTGAAGGAGCTGCTGTTGGAGCTACTGAAGGAGCTGTTGTAGGAACTGTTGTTGCTGCAGCAGTAACAGTAACTGCACACTTAAGCTTCTTGCTAAGTGACTTTCCACTCTTAAGAGTATACTTAACTTTTGCTGTAATCTTAGCCTTTCCAGCCTTCTTAGCTGTAACCTTAGCTTTAAGAGCTCCGCTCTTCTTTACAGCTGCAACTTTCTTGGCACTTGACTTCCAAGTAACCTTTGCAATTTTCTTAACTCCAGTTGTCTTCTTTACTTTAACAGTAAATTTTCCGCCAACTGATACGGACTTTGTCTTTGCACTAAGTTTAGGTGCTGCTTTCTTAGCTGCATCAGCATTAGCTGTAAAACCAACTAATGAGCTAGCTGTCATAGCAAGTACAAGTGCATAAGAAACTAACTTTGATTTTCTCATATGAAACCTCCAATTTTTCTTCATCCCTGAGACACATCTCAGGACGACATAATATTGTTATATTACATGTGAAGTATAACACATGCAATTGTAACTTATTTGCCGTAAAAAGTAAACTATTTAATTATTAAAAATCAATAACATGAGTAACCAATTATTATATTATTTACCTTCCTCCGGAAACAGATATTTTAAGAACTTAAGAGCATTTTCACGCCTTCCGGAAGTAGCCACGATTCCTATAACAGGATCAGGCTGTACACCACCTAATTTTTTATAAACCGGACTGGCACCAATATGTATTCCACAAGGGTATGTTTTTTCCGGTCTCACCGTATCATTTTCTTCTGAACCCGGCACATTACTTACATTCTCCTCAAGCTTAGGATAGTAAATGTATTTCTCATACTTTGCATACTCCTCATTTGTAAGCAATTCAGACAAATCAAGGAAACAGCCAAGAGAAGCATAGTGGTCAAATGTTGCTTCATCTGCAATCATGGCATCCAGCTGTTTGGCATATATATATGATGTTAAAGACTGGGCTGCCCTTACAGAATCAGATCCTGAACCTCCTGACAAAAGATATCCAGCACTTATATCAGATTTATCCTTTTTCGGATTTCCACCAATGTAATTGAGAAAATCATCATTAAAATCATCAAGTGTGTCACTGTCAATCTCATCATTTATAATTGTTGCCATAAATGATACGTCTCTGTATCCTGAAACAGCATCATATATCAGGTAGCCAACTATTCCCACTGCAATAATACCAACTATGATAGGAATTAGATAGTATTCCTTGAACTGTTTCTTCTTTTCTTCTGTATCCATACTTTTCCACATTTCTTTTTCAGAAACGGTTTTATGTTCAGAATATATTTCTGCGTTTTCATCAAGCCTTGTCTTTTTATTTTCTGTATTTATTGCCATTATGTCATCACCTCGCTTTTTGTATAATATCAGACAAATGTTAACAACAAATGAAATAAGCCATAAAATCAACATAAATCAAATGAAAATCAAAGCAATTCTTACAAATAGTCCGAAGACACATCTATAATACGCCTGAAATGATGCTTACAATAAAATCTGAAATTGATGTTTATAATACGTCTGAATATATGGCTTGTATTATACCTGAAAATATGGCTTGTATTATACCTGAAAATATGGCTTGTATTATACCTGAAAATATGGCTTATAATATGTCTGAACACCTTGCTTATAATACGTCTGAAAATGCACTAGAAAAACAGTTTCAAAAAAAGTTTCAAAATAAAACAAATTTTTTAAAAAAAGTACTTGCATTTTATTTTGTCCTTTGTTATAATAGCCTTCGTTGAGTGACAAGAGCACACAACAAAATACTGATGGGCTATCGCCAAACGGTAAGGCA
>DEDL01000010.1:24146-33743 GCA_002349525.1 Lachnoclostridium sp. UBA2905 | reverse complement strand
TTCGAATCCTTGTAGCCCAGCTTAGGGAATCATCATTGATGGTTCCTTTTTTGCGTTTACGACAGATATTTAAAAATATCCGCCATATAGAGCATTCAATATCTTCTATGCCCTATATGACGGATTTAAGTTGTATAAATCTTATATATTATTTCATCATGTTAAGAATTACATCTAAGAGATTATATTTACTGAACAGTACAGCTGCAACGAGAGATACTGTTGACATAATCTTAATAAGAATATCAAGTGATGGTCCTACTGTATCCTTAAGTGGATCACCTACTGTATCTCCTACAACTGCTGCATCATGTGCAGGTGAGCCTTTTCCCTGGCCTTCAATTGCACCTGACTCGATGTACTTCTTACCATTATCCCATGCACCACCTGCATTACCGGTGAATATCGCAAGCATAATTGCTGAAAGTGTAGCACCAATCAGAAGTCCTCCTACAAAGTATGGACCAAATAAAAATCCTGAAACCAATGGGAATAATATAGCAAGTACAGCTGGAACCTTCATTTCTTTAAGGGCACCCTGTGATGATATTTCAATACATGTTTTATAATCAGGTTTAGACTTTCCTTCAAGAATTCCCGGAATCTCCCTGAACTGTCTTCTTACTTCCTCAACCATCTTTCTTGCTGCCTTTGCAACTGCCTCAATTAACATACCTGAAAACAGATATGGAAGAGCACCACCAATAAGTGCACCTGCAAGAATCTTAGGATCCGTAAAGTTAAGCTCTAACTTTGAACCAGCTGGCTGGAATGCATATAAAAATGATACCATAAGTGATAATGCAGCAAATGATGCAGAACCGATTGCAAATCCTTTTCCAATTGCGGCTGTTGTGTTACCAACTGAATCAAGCTTATCTGTAATCTCTCTGACTTCAGGTTCAAGCTCTGACATCTCTGCAATACCACCAGCATTGTCAGATATAGGTCCATATGTATCAACAGATACTGTTGCTGATACGAATGAAAGCATACCAACTGCCGCCATTGCGATACCAAACATTCCTGAAACGGCATAAGATACATATGTTGTAATACCAAGAACAATAAGTGGGTACATACATGACTTCATACCTACTGCAAGTCCCTGTGTAATTGTAAGAGCTGAACCCTCTTTAGATGCATGTGATATCATCTGTGTTGGCTTGTAATCATAGCTTGTATAATATTCTGCTATAGCACCAATTACAACTCCACTGACTACTCCAAGAGAAGCTGCAATCCAAGGTGATATATAACCTATGTTGAAATTAATAAGCTTAAATATTTCACTACTCTCTTTTCCAAACATAAGGTAATTAGCTACAAATCCACCAATAATTGTAATAAATGCTGCGCTCCATGTTGAGATATTAAGATCTCTGTGTGGATTATCTGAACCCTTCTTAAGAAGAACATAAGCAATTCCAAGAATTGAAGCAACAAGTCCTACTGATACAAATACAAGTGGGAAATACATCATTTTAAGAAGTATATCATATGGTATAGATGCATCAGATGCAGCTGATGAAAGTGAAAGACTTACAGCAAGTATTATAGCTGATGATATAGCTCCAACAAATGATTCCAAAAGGTCAGAACCAAGTCCGGCAACGTCACCTACGTTATCTCCTACGTTATCAGCGATTGTAGCAGGATTACGTGGATCATCTTCTGGAATATGTGCTTCTGTTTTACCAACAAGGTCAGCACCCATATCAGCTGCCTTAGTATATATGCCACCACCGATACGGTTGAACATAGCAACAATTGAACATCCAAGTGCATAGCATGACAAACACTGTGTAAATACATGCTGTCCGGCAATCAATGCTTCCTCAGATATAAGATTGAGACCGATTCCAAATATTATATACACAATAAATAAACCTAAAAGTGCGAAACCTCCAACACAAAGTCCCATTACAGAACCACCCTTTAAGGCAATCTTTAATGTTGAACCTATGTCCTTAGTAAGTCTTGCAGTGTTAGATACTCTGACATTGGCATATGTGGCAATTTTCATACCAACCCATCCTGCCGCCGCACTCATAACAACTCCAATAACAAAACATACTGATGGTTCCCAGCTGAAATTACCATACTGGATTGAAAAGATAATAGCAAAAACAACTGTAATAATTGCAACAACTATTGCTATTATTTTGTATTCGTATGTAATAAATGCATTGGCACCCACACGAATAGCCGAGGCAATTTCTGACATTCTGTCAGTTCCCTCATCAAGTTTTTTTATTCCGATGAAATTAAATGCTGCGTAACCAAGTGCAAGAAATGACGCAACTATCACCAAAATAAGTAATGCTTCCATAAAAAATATCTCCTCTCTTTTTTAGTTTACCTCATAATTTTAACAATTTTTTTATAAGAGGTCAATAAAAGCAAGACTCAAAATATCAAAATTCAAACTCAAATAAGCGTATTTAAGAGTGTATTTATTTCTTCAGCTGTAAGCTTTCTGTATTCACCTCTTCTTAGTGTATCATCAAGCTCAAGTCCACCCATGCTTTTGCGTTCAAGATATGTAACTTCACATCCTACAGCCTTAAACATTCTTTTTACCTGATGGTATCTTCCCTCTGTTATCACAACATAAACTTCGCTGTCAAAAAGAGCAGGTCCTTCATCAGGTAAAGCATCTGATCTGTCGCTTATTACAACATCTGTTATATTATCTGTATTACCTGTCATATTATCTGTTTTGCCTGTAAGCTTATCTGTTGATTCTGTCGTCTTGGCATTTTGCAACACTTCAATTCTGGCTGGAAGCGTCTTTTTTTCATCTCCAATATCAAGTCCATCTTCAAACCGCTTTTCTACATTAGTAGGAAGATTACCCTTTATTCTGGCATAATATTTTTTCGCCACATGCTTTTTTGGAGACAAAAGTTTATGAGCCAGCTCACCATCATTTGTAATTATCAGTAAACCTTCTGTATCTTTATCAAGCCGCCCCACTGGAAACAGGCCGGATACTTGCTCATTTTTCAAATAATCTATTACTGTTTTACAGGTATTATCTGTAGTTGCACTAACACAACCGGCAGGCTTATTAAACATATAATATGCATATTTTGAATAGGCAACTGACTCACCCTTATATATCACTTCATCCTTTATTTCATCAATTTTATTTTCCGCTTTCAATACAGTTGAACCATTTACAATTACATTACCTTTTTTTATCTCTGACTTTATAATACTTCTTGATTCACCTGTCATATTAGACAAATATTTATCCAGCCTTATCATATATCCTCCAAAATTAAAGTACCACACAGGAGCAAATATATTAAATTACTTCTATGTGGCACTGATTAAATTTTAATTAATGAAAATGCTTAAACCAGTTTATCGTACGCTAACCTTAATTGCTTTGTATACACCATTGTTTGCAATTGCATAAACTACACAATTTCCTGCTGATCGTCCGGTAATTTTTCCCTTTCTGTCAACTGTTGCAATAGCCTTATTTGATGATACATATCTTATAAGAGCTTCCTTCTTAAGCATTCCCTTTTTCTTACTTTCCTTCTTAAGTGAAGCTTTTATAGCAAATTTCTTGCCTACCGTAAGTCTAGCGCTTCCTTTCTTAACTTTAACTGCCTTGGCATTAGTCTTTGAATTGCCCTTTGTTGCAGTACATATTACAACTGATTTCTTGTTATAAAGCTTCCGTCCATTAACCATCTTATATGATACAACATAATATTTGAAGAGTGCCTTGTTACCAATCTTGTTATGTGTATAAGATGCTCCCTTAACAGATTTAAGAAGCTTGTATTTTGCTGCTCCCTTTGCTGATGTAACAAATACATCATATCCAGCAGCACCCGGATCCTTTTTCCACTTAAGTGTTACCTTCTTCTTACCACTTACACCTTTTGTAAGAAGTATAGGCATATCAGCTTTTACAAGTGCATTAGGTGCAGTCTTTGATATTGCAAGACTCTGGCCCTGTGCATTACATACAGTACAATGAATTGATTTGCTTCCATCCTGTGATGCAGTTGGGAATACATCAACTACATACTCTGTTCCCCAGACATGTCCTGCCGGACTTCCCTGAGCCGCCTTTGTATCCTTTGCTCCACAGAACTTACATGTTCCAGTAACTGTTCCGGCAGATGTACATGTTGCATTGTTATCTGATACATAATTTTCATATACATGACCTGTCTTGCTGCCACTGTCTACAATTGTATCCTTATTACCACATACTGAACATGTTGCGGTCTTTGTACCATCCTTACTGCATGTTGCATTGTTATCTGATACATACTCTGAATACTTATGACCTGTAGCTGTATTCTTCTTCTCTCTTACATCCTTATGTCCACATAATGAACAAGTTGCTGTTTCTGTACCATTCTTTGTACATGTTGCGTCATTATTATAAGTATATTTTGAATACTTATGCTCAAGCTTTGGAATTACAATTGTATCTTCTCCGTCACAGCCGTCTCTCTGACAATGAGCTATCTTAATACCTGTCTGGTTACATGTTGCTTCTCTTTCTACAACATATTCTCCAAAATCATGACCTAAAGCACTGCCCTCATCAACAATTGTACTTTCTGTTCCACATTCATATTTACAATATGCGGTCTTTGTACCATCCTTAGTACATGTTGCATCATGATTTGACATGTATGAATTCTCAGGGAACTCATGATCTACCATAGGAATAAGTCTGTGATCCTTAGTCTTCTTACAATATTTACAGTGAATTGATTCTACTCCTGAATTTCTACATGTTGGAATTCTGTCAACTGTATATTCAGTATTCCATGTATGTTTATCAGGTGTCATAGTACCTTCAATTTCTCTTGAAATTGTATCACCACATCTTGAACATGTTGCTGTTTCTGTTTCGTTAGAAACACATGTTGCATTATTATCTTTTACATATTCTCCATATTCATGTCCAAGTGCTGTCTCTGTAATTGTCTGGTTTGTTGCGAACTCACTAATACTTTCTTCACGAACATTAGGGAAATCATTCTTGAATGTTACTGTAATTGATACAACTCCATCTTCAGTACATGTAGCTCCCCGTTCATCACGAACAAATCCTTCATCACCTTTTCTAAGTGTTACAACCTGAATATCTCCACACCCTTCTCTCTGACATGTAAATGTTGCCTTACATTCTGAGAAATCATCATTCCATGTGAATTCCGGCTCACCATATTCATGATAATACTTCTCAACATTATATTCTGGTGTCTCATAATCACATCTTGAACACTTATCATAATATACACCATTCTCTGAGCAGCTTGCAGGAGTAACACATATAGTCCCTAAGTTATGTCCAAGCTTCATAATAACTCTGCTATAGAGTGTTACCCATTTATTAGATGGTGTATCTCCAATATCTGAATCAAATACATGACGACACTCTGTACACTGCCAGTATTCTTCATTACCATTTTTGGTACATGTTGCCTCTTTTTTAGGCACATATTTAAGTGTGTGTGGTGTATAAATATCTGATTCAAAAGTATTACCTTTTGCTCCACAATCCTTACATTTGCTATAGTATACTGCCGGCTTGCTACAGGTAGCTGCAGTCTTAAGATAAGCCTCATCTATAACATTTTCAAAATCATGTCCCTTTGGTGCAAGGTATACGCATGTAGTATCATTTTCATCAGCTGGATAATAGTTTATCTCATTAAGTCCAGCTTCGTCTGAGAAATACTTACCACAAATGTTACAATGATAATATGCTCTGTTACCTGAATCAATACATGTAGGCTCTTTTGCTTCTACAAACTCTCCCATGATATGTCCCATATCACTTTCATCGAAGCATGTATGAGCTTCATCCTTTGTAGTACAGTTTCTACATTTCTGATAATATTCTGTTGGTGTAGTACAAGTAGCTATTGCCTTAAGATAAGCCTTATCTGTTGTATCTTCCCAAACATGTTCTTCATAATCAAGAAGAATGTCATTATCATAATCTGCTTCTATCTTTTCTCCTGGATTTTCAGGATCATCTATAAAGAACTTGTTGCATACACTACATGTGTAGTATTTGATATTACCCTTCTTAACGCAGGTTGATGGAACAGCTTCATGAACAACCTCCTGATGAGGTGACATTGGAAGCTCAAACTGTTCAATACTGTCATATGATTTTCCAACACCCTGTGCATTATCAAAGTATCTGCTACATTTCACACACTGATAATATGCTCCATGACCCATTGTTGTACATGTTGGTCTTAATGGTTCAAAATACACAAGTGAGTGACTATCCATTGGTAATCTAAGTGACTCCTGATTTGTAATCTCACTACTTACATATCTGTTATTGGCTTCATCATATTTGCTTCCATCCTCAGTTTCAAAAAGGCATCCACAAATCTCACAACGATAATGTAATTTCATACCATAATCAACACATGTTGATGGATAACCACGGACAAGCACACCCTTATGTCCACTCAATGTATCAACATCAAGAATCTGCATATCTGGTGTTGTTGGAACAATACCATTAATGTCCGAATAATAATTATCACATCTTTTGCAGTGATAGTATTCCTTGTTACCTTCTTCATGACATGTTGCCTTCTTATATGGAATTGTCTCCATGTCATGTCCAAGTGCCTCTACTTCACTTTTCTTGTCGAAAAGATATTCTCTATCAAGTTCAGAATTATTAAATTTTGCTGAATATATTACTTTACCAGGGGTTGTACATGTTGCAGTTCCTGCATATGTAACATTAGCAGTATATTCACGGTCTCCACATCTTGAACATGTAATAGTAAGAGTAGCTGTCTTATTATCCTCACTCCAGGTCACTCTTGGATTACCATTACTAAAATCATGACCCGTACATTTATCTTCATAATGTGATGAGCTTAAAATTTCATTACAAACATTACATCTTGAAACCACGTCATATGAACCATCTGTTGTACATGTTACATCTACCTTATTCTCAACATGTGCCATTCCCGGCTGATGTCCCTTTGCTTTTTCTACAACATTTGTTTCTACTGTTGTCTTGCCGCATCGTTTACATGTATATGTAATATCATATGAACCATCTTTAGTACATGTAGCAGGAACAACATTGGATCTTACACCCTCATCATTGTCATGTCCTGTGCATTCTATTACATGATGTTCTGATGAAATAACCTTATTACAAACAGTACATCTGATAACATCATCATAAGAACCATCTGTTGTACATGTTACATCCACAACATTTTCTCTCTGTGTCTGTCCTGGCTGATGTCCTTTTGCTGGTTCACCTTCATAATGTTTTGAACTTACAATTTCATTACAAACAGTACATCTTGAAACTACATCATATCCACCTGGATTTTCACAGTCAGCATCCTTTACATTCTCCTGATGTGCCATTCCTGGCTGATGTCCCTTTGCTGCAACAGTTTTATGGTCGCTTTTTATTATAGTTCCACAAACTGTACAACGTACAACTTCATCCCATGACTCATCTACTGTACATGTTCCATCAACATGATTTTCTACAGTTGTATTACCTGCTGTATGAGGGAGCTTTCCATAATCTTCAACAACTCTATTTAACTCTTTACCACAGTTCATACATTTTGTAATTGTAATCTTCTGTCCAGGCTTCTTACATGAAGCTGCCTCTTCCTTCTCAACAATTGTCTGAATGTCAGTATGTGCTTCATACTCTGATTCCGTTCTTGAATCAGGTACAACATAGCCACATACAGAACACTTTTTCATGGTTGCCTTAACACCAATACTTCCACATCCTGTTGACTCTTTTACTATCTCAGTAACACTCTTTAAGTCATGCTCACCCTGATCATATATTCCATTTTCATAAAAACATCCATCTACTGTACACTTATGCCAATGCTTATTTGAATCAGTAAGCCATGTCTTTCCACCTGTATGTGTATGTGCTTTACCATAAAGAACAATTGAATCTGCCCCGATAAAATCAATACTTAATTCTTCAGGAAGCATATCAAAATCATAATCACTATTTATATTACCAGACTCCTTAAAATACCAGTCAAGAATCTTGTTACCTTCTTCATCTGTTACATTTGGTCTGTCAATTAATGTGTAAGGAGCAACGTAATCTTCTTTTACAGGCTCCTCATCATCTACTGTCTTATAGAATGATACTTTTCTTGTCTTGCCATAGAAGTAGCTGTCTTCGTAATTCGGATTTTTATAAATACAGTTAGCTTTACTGTTTTCCGTCTTAAAGCATCTAAGTAAGTTTCCTGAAACATTTGTAAACATTGGTTCTGTATCAATTGTTTCACCGCCATAAAATGGTTTGAAATCACTTACATTAATTGATGAAGAGCTACTAAGTTCGTTAATATCAATATTAATATTAGATACAATACCTCTGTCAACTGCTGATGCTGCATCATTTCTTACAGCACTAAGATTGTTTTCAATGTTAATATTTCCTTTCAAGGAAACACTATCAGACATTATTCCTTTATTTTCACTACTCTCAATACTCATAGCAGCCCATGGAACCGTCTTTTCTGAATGAACACACGCGTTATCTTTGACAGTAACATTGTTAACTACAACCTTTTTAGGTGTTCTTATTTCCAAAGGATATATGTCACCTTTTCCTGTAAAATCATATGTATTATTTTTAATATCAATGTTTTCAACAAGACAATCTAACTGAGCACCTATACCATATAAATATACAGTTCCCATGTCATCCGTGGAATCCTGCTTAACGCCTGTAACAAGTCCGCGTCCTACAGATGAAGTTACCTTGACATTTTCCACTCCACTAAATACAAGTGCTGCATTTTTATTAGAAGATTTAGTCATACCTGTTCTATCAATCTTATGACCTGCAAAGTCAAAGACAATTGTTCCTGTTATTCTTGAATATGAAGCTCCTGATGTAAATTCAATAAGTTTTCCAAAATTACTCTCTGTTACATCACTATTCAATTTGACATACATTGTCTTTGCAAAAAGATCTCTTGTCTTTGATGTTACTTCCGTTAAAGTGGCATTCGTACTATCCCACTTAGTTGGCATATTTACTGATGCAACATCCGTCACACCTCTAACAATCGCATACGAAACACTGGTCGTATCTGTTACCGCTGCCTTTGCAATTTTTATCCCGTCGGTAGGTATAACGGACACTACCATAAGAAATGACAAAATTAGTGCCATTCCTCTTTTTAGTAAATTCTTCCCTTTTTTCATATTCTATCCTCCCAGTTAGAAATAAAAAACATATATAAATGCATTATTTAAAATGAAAACATGCTTAAACTGTATTGTAACAGATTTCTCTTTTTTTTTCAACCGATTGCGTTTCAAATATTTTCGTCAAAAAAAAGAATTCCATACAATTTTCAGTTCAAACTATAATTCAATGTACATTTTATCATTATAACTTTCAGTTTTCTATGACTTTTTGTTATTTTATTTACCTATTTTTTGCTTTTTTATATATAACAATCTGCTTAGGGGTAGTATAACACATTACAGCAAATTGTTCATCTGTTTTTTATATTTTATTTATATTATTTTTCTTTTTAGACTAATTAT
>DEDL01000010.1:0-24122 GCA_002349525.1 Lachnoclostridium sp. UBA2905 | reverse complement strand
ATAAATATACCGTATCCTCTTTCCGGTTCATTTACAAACACATGGGTTACAGCCCCTATTATGTGTCCATTCTGCAAAATCGGACTGCCGCTCATACCCTGTATTATGCCTCCTGTTTTATTCAACAGCCCGGAATCAGTCACCTTTAGTACGATGCCTTTATTATCCTTGCTTCCCAGACGTATTTTTTCTATTTCTACAGAGTATTCTTTAATTACACCATCCGTCTGGCACAAAATATATGCCGGTCCCTTTTCTATTTCCTGTTTAAAGCCTATGGGAACTGTTTTTTTTGAGGCAAATAAGGCAATTTTATCATCATTTACTTTTCCTCTTATACCAAACCGGGTATTTTCCTGTATGCTTCCAAGCATCTGTTCTTTGGATTTCATTATCATGCCCATCATCTCGCCAGGGGTTCCTGACCTGCCCTTTATGATACTGACAACCTCACTATTATATATGCCTCCATCCTTTACAGACATAAGCTCTCCGGTATCAACGTCAGTAATTCCGTGACCAAGGGCACCAAACCTGCCATCACTTCTGACAAATGTCAGAGTTCCTATGCCCTGGGTGTCTTCCCTGACCCAGATACCTAATTTTTTAACTCCGTCTTCTCCTGTTATGACTGACAGACTTACACTGCTTTTATAGCCTTTTCTTATTATCTGAACCTTTATTTTATCCTTTTTTGTATTCTGAACAATATTTTGAAGCTCTTTTATGGAGTCAGCTTTTCTTCCATCCACCTTATTTATATAATCACCTGACTGTATTATCTCATATGCAGGTTCTTTTTTACTTCCATCCTGACACAGTATGCTTCCCGTTCCAAGCACTAAAAGACCATTTGTTTTAATATACAGACCAATTGTATTACCACAAGGGACAAGCTCCTCATTTTCAACAGCATTAATTGAGACATCCTTAAGGCTTATCAGTCCAAACAGCTTTACCTTTAGATTGTAATTACCGGTTTTGTAGGCATTTACTGTAAATGGAGTGCTCATTGAAAAATGAATATTGTTATTTTCATCTGCATTCATATTATTTATGGAAACACTTTTCGCATCATTTTTTTCCTTACAGCAAAACCTGGCTTCCACCGGCAGTTTAAGATCAAAATTCATTTCTTTGCCTGCTACCACCTTTAATGTGTCTGGCAGGAGACTTTTTATGGAAATATAATAGTAAGTACAAGCAAATATAATCAGTCCTGCAAGTATGCATATAAGTACAATTCTGTATTTTTTCCATCTGGACATAAAAAAACCTCTCTATACATAATTATTCAAAATTAGTATGTACAGAAAAGGTTTTTTTATATCATTATAATTATTATTCCTGTTACAGATTTTCCTTCCACTGTTTTGCAAGCTTCTTCATCTCTGCGGCGCTTGTAATAACCAAATCGGTTATCTTCGCTCCGCCAAGTATCCTTGCAAGCTCACCCTCACTCTTCTTCTCATCCAAGAGACTTATAAGGGTTTTTGTTCTTCCGTCTTCTGTCTGGTGCTTCTCAATTAAATAATGGGCATCAGCCATGGATGCTATCTGGGCAAGATGTNNTGTGTAATACATATCACCTGGTGATTCCTTGATATATAGGCAAGCTTCTCAGATACCATCTGGGCAGTTCTTCCACTTATACCGGCATCAATTTCATCAAAGACAAGTGTATTAATAGAATCCTTATCGGCAAGTACGGACTTAATTGCCAGCATTATTCTTGAAAGCTCACCACCTGAAGCTATATCTGCAAGAGGTCTGACTGCTTCACCGGGATTCGTGGATATAAGAAATTCTGCTCTGTCTGTACCATTTGCTGAATATTCCCTGTCTGAATTCACTTCAATATCAAAATTAACATTAAGGAAGTTAAGGCTTTCAAGTGCATCCCTTGTAAGCTTACAGAGTTTACCTGCAGATTCCCTGCGAAGAAGGGTAAGCTTCTTGGAGAAAGCATCAAGCTCCTCCTTAATACTACCAAGCTTTTCTTCTAATATAGCAGAATTTTTCTCATATTCTGAAAGAAGCCTGTATCTTTCAATTACTTCATTATAATGCTCTTCCATTCTCTCATATGTTCCGCCATATTTTGCAAAAAGCTTTCTTATAAAATCAAGTCTCTTTTCTGTCTGTTCAAATAACTCATCATCAAATGAATATCTGCTTATATATGAGGAAAGCTCGTGGTTAATGTCTTCAAGTATGTTATCGACATCAATCAATGACCTGATATAATCATCTACGGCTTCATCGTATCCTGCCACCTCATTCAGGGCACCAAGGGCATCTGATATAAGATTGCCTGCATTATAGCTGCCCTCCTTAGTGTATCCATAGGCCTCTGAAACAGCCTTTAAGACATTGCCTGAATTCTTAAGCTTTCTGTATGTTGCTTCTAATTCCTCTTCTTCTCCTGCAACTACTGCTGCCTCCTCAATCTCACCACGTTCAAATTCAAGAAAAGCAAGTTCTCTGCTTCTTTCTTCTTCGGAAACGCACATTGTATCATATTCCTTCTTCACATCGACATATTCAGAATAAAGCTCTGCTACCTTTTCCTTCACAGGATATATTGCATCCCTGTCAAATCTGTCAACTATCAAAAGGTGATTCTCCGGATAAAGCAACGACTGATGTTCGTGCTGTCCATGAATATCAATAAGGCCTCCGGATATTTTCTTAAGCATGGCAACCGTAACAGTTTCACCATTGACCCTGTTAGTGCTTCGTCCATTCATAATCTTACGTGATATTATAACCTGTCCATCTTCAGGATATATATCATATTGCTTAAGAGCTTCTGCTTCTCTTTCACTAACCGAAAAAACAATCTCAACAAGGGCATAGGGTGCTCCGTCCCTTATCATACCCGCATTAATCTTGCCACCAAGTGCAAGATTAACAGAACCGATAATAACAGACTTTCCGGCTCCGGTTTCTCCTGTAATTATATTAAGTCCTTCACTGAAATCAACTTCTATATCTTCTACAACAGCAAGGTTTTTCACATGTAAATGAGTTAACATAGCCTTTCCCCTTCTTCAAGAACGTCTCTGATATTGTAACATGCCCTCCCGGTAAATAGTATACAAAAAAACATTATTTTTTTATACACCTTTACCGAAAGGGCATGCTTTATTATTTCAGATTATTTTCAGTGAGATAATTTTCATATCTTGATATAAGATCATCAATTCCTCGCTTGTCAGTAAGGAAATAATTCATTCCATCCTTATCAACCTGATAGAAATTGTCACCATCATATGGAAGGTATTTGATAACAACATCCTTTCCGGCATTAGTATGGTAGGTAATCTTAAGAACAGGATCAGCATCATCCTGAACCTTTGTCTCATCTGCTTCTCCTGTGAATGTAAGCAGATAAGCTGCAGAATACATTGCAAGAAGTGACTCTGCCTCAACCTTGGTACCATTTACATAGTATTCATTGTCAATACCATCGTCTTTAAGCTTTCCTTTATTCTCATCAGAGTCATCTTTTTTCTCACTAGGAACTTCCTTTCTGACTACAGAAATCTTAGTTCCATTGTACTCAACATCATAGCCCTGCATCTGGTCAACCAATACAGCATAAACGCATTTGTCAGCAATTGAATAAGGAGTAAATCCTGTAAGAGAATCAGCAACAGTTTTATCAATAAGATAAACATTATTGCCACCATCAACACTAACATAACACTGTTCCTTATCCTCTCCTGAAACTGTATTACCAATGCTTAAGCTTACAGTCTGATATGACTTGCTTTCCTCAGGAATAGGAGTTGCAGTCGCCTCTGCATCTGCTGAAGATGAGCCTTCTGCTGCCGCATTATCTGTAGCATCATTGCCATCATCTGTATCTGACCCGTCATCTCCTATTACTGTATAATATTCAAGATCTACTGTTGCTTCCGGCTTATCAAGGCCATACTGTGAAAGATCCTCTGTCTGGTATGCCACGCATGAATTGAACTTAAAACCATCAAATACATTCAGCACATCCTTAAATGAATCTGTATCAGCAAGAACATTATCATATGGGCTTTCTATTCTCCAAGTGTAATAGCTGCTGGCTACTGTCTCATCCTTGTCAAAATGTTTTGCCATAAATTCAGTGCCATCCTTCTTATTAAGTTCATAGGAAGTTATATATTCAGGGTTAACAGTTATCTCATCAACTATTTCAGTCATATCAACAAGACTTGTGTTAAATGGTTCAAAATAATTTGCTGAAACTGTATAGACTTTATCAGCACCATCAAGAAGTGCATAATAAGCATTGCTATTAGTAGGCATTACTATTCCAAATGATGCCTTATAAGTCATTCCATCCTTCGTTGTAATTGTGTATGACAGTGATGGATTGTCAAGGCCGTACTGGGACAAATCAGATTCATTTTCGGCAATAACCTTAATTGCATCAAATGAGCTGACAGCATCTAACATGGCTGTAACCTTTTCACTATCCATAGGCACATCGCCCTGACTGCTTACCCATGCGGCATCCTTATATACAATATCAAGATTTCCTGATGCATTGGTAATATTAATACCTATAACATCATCCTTGTTAATTGTGTATACATTGGTTGTTTCAGATTCCTGTTCTTCCTCTTCCTTGGCAGCCTCTTCCTTTTTATCGTTCACGCCCTTTATAGCAGCATAACCACCACCAAGTGCCAGCACCACCACAAGCATGGCGATAAGAGAAATGATCTGTTTTTTCTTCATCAGTGCTTCCTCCTTGTATACCATACAACAAAGCCGGCAGCAAGGATTGCAAGTGGTACTAATACAACAGTGATAATAAGCCAGATTGTTGCCTGCGCCTGAGGTACCTCAAGATATACAGCATCAAGGCTTCTCTGTGGAATAGTAATGGATTCCTGTGTACCCTCACTCATCCAGTCAATTGTATCAATAAACATATCAATGTTCTTGCATGAATAATAATCAATCCAGTCATCTGCAAGCATATATGGTGTTGCATAAATTGCAACCTTTGATGACTTATCCTTATAAGTATCTGTGGCCTGAACAACAAGGTTAAATGGTCCTGCAGGATCACTGTCTTCTTTTTCTATAACAGTAGACTCTGGATTTGTCTTACCATATGATCCATCTGAAGATGATATGATACTTGTAACCTTAAGTGTTCCTCTAAGTGTGCTTGCATCCTGAATCTTCATAATAGATGCAATTGGAACTATTGTAACATCATCCATTGTAAAATCAGCTGATATTTCTTCTGTAAGAGTATCAAAGCCTTCTACAAGATATGTTGCATATCCGTTCATGAATTTGCCATTCTTTTCAAGTACTACACCAGAGCTTACATCTACACCATAATATGCAAGAAGCTCATTATAATTCTTCATGTCCTTATCTGTGTAAGAAACTGTAAATATTGCTTTTCCACCATTGTCAAGATATGCCTTGTAAAGAGCAAGCTCTTCATCAGAAATATCTGTCTTAGGTCCATTGATAAATAAAATATTACAATCATCAGGTATTGCACTCTGAGTCATAACATCAAATGTTGCTATCTCAACATTTGCCTTATTAACAAGGTTTGTAACCTTAGCTCCAAGCTCTGTTTCTCCATGAGCTGATACTACATACATCTTTTCATGAGTAGATGATGTTACATACTGTATAGCAGATGTTATCTGTCCCTCTGCATCAAGTGTATAGTTATAGTCGTAATTCTGTGTTGTATAATTAATAGAATAATCTGATATATACATTTCATTGAATGGAATAAATCTGCTTGCCCCTGTTGTCTTATTAACAACAATTACATCATTACCATTAATCTCCTGGTCAGTATACTGACTTGCAAACTGTGGATACAGTTCAGGATCCTTCCATGATGTTTCAATATGAGGAAGCTTATCGTATTCATTTATTACATTCTGAAGTACCTTATATTCATCACCTTCTTTTGCAAGGAAATAAATTTCGATATCATCTGAAAGACCGGATACGAGCTCCTTGGTCTTATCTGTAAGTGTATAAACATCTTCGCTTGTAAGGTCAACCTTGATGTCAAGCTGTCCAACCACAAGGTTTACAAGTATTACAATTACAAGTACTGCAACACATACTACCGAGCTGTATACACCCTGCTTAAAATTACGTCCTCTGAGATTTGACTTTTTCTTTTTTGTTTTTACCTCAGGCACCATTTCAACAGCTTCAGCCTGTTCTTCATTCAAAGCATCCTGTGTGTCTGCATTCAAAGTATCTTCTACGTTCTCATTAGCTATATTTTCATTAGCTGTATTTTCATTAGCCACATTCTCATTAGCTATATTTTCATTTTCCATATTTTCATTATTATTCTCGTTCACCGTTTTCATCTCCTTCCTGAAACTCTTTAGCTCCATCTCTTCTTCTTAATCTTCATAATTGTAAGGAATACAAATACAAAGATTACGCTTACATAATATACAAGAGCTGATATATCCATAATTCCAAGTGAAAATGTTCCAAATCTTGATACTACTGAGAACCAGCTTAAGATATTAACAATAAGTCCGTCATAAAGTGATGGTTTCACAAAGTAAATGATGGCAAATGCTGCCTCACCAATAACAAATATTGAACCCGTTATAATAAAATTACGGAGCATAACATGGGCAATAAGTGCAATTATCACAACTAAACCACCCATCATTATCCATGTTGAAATGTTATCTGATGGAAGAAGCTGTGCAAGGCTTGCCATAAGGTAGGTAAAGATCATAACGATAAATGATACAACTGCCGCAATAACCTGACTCTCTGTAAGTGATGATATAAATAAACCAATTGAGATATAGGCACCACCCATAAGGAAAAATCCCAAAATTGAACTATATGATTTTGCAAGCTCAGCAGCACCGTATCTGCTCATTATAAGTGGATATGTGCATAAAATAAGCATTACAATACCGTACATTGTAAGAAGTGCAAGGTATTTGCCAAGTACAATTTTTGTAACAGAAACAGGTGATGTCAAAAGCAGCTGGTCTGTTTTCTGTCTGTTTTCTTCTGCAACAATTCTCATTGTAATTATAGGTATCAGAAGTACAATGACAAATGTTATGGCATTAAGCGCTGTTGAAAAATCTGCAACCTGGTTAAGCAGGTTAACTACAAAGAAATATAAACTGATTATAACTAACATAATCGCAATAAACACACATCCTATCATGGATGTAAAATAAGATTTAAGTTCTTTTTTGTATATTGCACCCATTGTTACTTATCCTCCTTATTATTTGAATTAGTAAGTTTAAGGAAGATTTCCTCAATTGAAACCTCATGTAACTTCATTTCGATAATTGGGCATTTTGCATCCATAAGTTTTTCAGAAACATTCTTTCTTACGTCGCATCCCTCATTCATCTTAATTGTAATGTCTGACATTCCTGTAGCATCACTATATCTTACATCAAGCTTCTTGATTCCATCCACATAATCAAGAGCACGTCTTACTGTCATCTCACTTCCACATACAGTAATATGTAATTCTCTTGAATTCTCCATAACTCTTGCTATGTTTGCAGGAGTATCATATGCAATAAGCTTTCCTTTATTAATAATGATTATCTTATCACATACAGCATCTATCTCCTGCATGATATGTGAACTGAGTAATATTGTATGCTTCTTGCTAAGACTCTTAATGAGTTCTCTTATCTCGATAATCTGCTTAGGGTCAAGACCTACAGTAGGCTCGTCAAGAATAAGTATCTCCGGATATCCAACGATTGCTGCTGCAAGACCGACTCTCTGCTTATAACCCTTTGAAAGGAACTTAATAAGCTTTTCAGAAACATCAGTAATTTTTGTAAGCTCCATAATGCTTTTAATCATTGATGCTCTCTCTCTTTTCTTAACCTTCTTTAAGTCAGCAACAAACATAAGATATTCTCTTACCTTCATATCCGGATATAAAGGTGGCTGCTCAGGAAGATAGCCTATAGACTTTTTAGCCTTCTCCGGATCTTCAAATACGTCATAGCCATTAACGATAACCTGGCCTTCAGTAGCTGAAAGATAACCTGTAATAATATTCATCGTTGTAGATTTTCCTGCACCGTTTGGTCCAAGGAAACCAACAATCTCTCCTTCTTCTACTGTGAAAGATAATCCATCTACAGCAACATTGCCATAGTAATCCTTCACAAGATTTTTTACTTCAATCAACTTTATTTCCTCCTAAATACCTTGTTTTAGCATTATCTACTATACTCTAATATAAGAATGTGGGTATTTTGTGAACAAATTTGATTTTTTTTCTTAAAAAGGCTTAATACTTAATTTGTTGACTTAAGCAGTCTATATGTGTAAAATGTCTATGGTTGATAAAAAAAGGATGTGAAAATATGGCAATGCACTATATGAGAAGAGTTATGAGTCCTGAAGAACTCAAAGATAAATATGCTCTTCCTAATGAACACAAAGAACTTAAAGTAAAAAGAGATGAACAGATAAGCGATATTTTAACAGGCAAATCTGATAAATTTCTTGTAATTATCGGACCTTGTTCAGCAGACAACGAGGATGCTGTATGCGACTATATCAGCAGACTTGCAAAGGTTCAGGAAAAGGTAGAAGATAAGATTCTTATTGTACCAAGAATATATACTAACAAGCCACGTACAACCGGTGAAGGCTACAAGGGTATTGTACACCAGCCAGATCCTGAGAAGGCTCCTGATATCAGTGAAGGAATTATTGCAATGAGGAAAATGCACCTTCGTTCAATTGCTGAGTCTCATTTATTTGCAGCAGACGAGATGCTTTATCCTGAAAACTGGCCATACGTTGAGGATATTTTATCATATGTAGCCGTTGGTGCACGTTCAGTTGAAGATCAGCAGCACAGAATAGTTATCAGTGGATTTGATACTCCATGCGGAATGAAGAATCCTACAAGTGGTGATTTTTCTGTTATGCTTAACTCATGTAAGGCAGGTCAGGCTTCCCATACATTTTTATACAGAAGCTATGAAGTAAAGACAGATGGAAACCCTCTTGCCCACACAATACTTCGTGGTGCAGTTAACAAGCACGGACAGAGTATTCCAAACTACCATTATGAAGATCTTATAAGACTTAACAATATGTATCACGAATACAACCTTAAAAATCCGGCTGTAATTATTGATACAAACCATTCAAACTCCAACAAGCAGTATGCAGAACAGCCAAGAATTGTTGAAGAGATTCTTCACAGCAAAAACATTTCTCCTGAGCTTAATACTCTTGTTAAGGGAATCATGGTTGAAAGCTACATCGTAGAAGGCCGCCATAACATTGGCCAGCATATCTATGGTCAGTCAATAACAGACCCTTGTATCGGATGGGAAACAACAGAAAAGCTTTTATACACAATTGCAGAAAAGTTAAAATAGTTTTTTATAATAGCAGGGTGAAAATTTCCGGATTTATATATGCTTCCAGAAAGCATCCTGCAATCAAAAGAAACCATAGGGCCACAAATAATGTTTTCCTGTGTTTAACTGTTCTAAATATAACGTATATTATGACAAGTCCAAAAACAACTGCATAAAGCAGATACTGTGGAAAATAATAAGCTGGAATTATTGCCAGGGCTTCTTCTTTGTAAGCCCTGGCAATAAAATTGCATACAAAACCTATCTTAAATCCTCTGGAGCATATAAACCAAAGCAGGTAATATAATCCATATTTTGATTCTGCAAGAACCCACATGAGAATATATGGCCCGCTTCTGTCAATCACAAGCTTTCCAAACAGTGCAAGCTTTTCCTTATCTCCCATATACATTGCATGATTAATAATATTATCCAAAAAATCATCTGTTACATCTTTTAAAGCACTGTAATAGGAATCAAGAAATATACTTCCTGTTATAACTCCTGCCAAAATCAGTAGCAAAAATATTCCACATAAAAATTTAATCCTTTTCACAAACTCATCCCCTTAGAACAAGTTATGAAAAGGATTAAAAAGTTAGAAGTCTTTTTAACTTAAATATCTGTATCTTTGGCATATTTCTTAGCAAATTTATCAAGTGCCTCTAAAAGAAAGCTTTTGATTCTGTCAACAGATGCAAGGTCAAGCCTTTCGTTGACCGTATGGATATCGTACGTCTCCGGTCCAATGGATATAATATCAAGTCCAGGCATCTTATCTGCCAAAACACCAATTTCAAGGCCTGCATGAATGGCACATATTTCAGGCTTTTTACCATATATGTTTTCATACACCCCGGACATGAGATTCCTGAAATCAGATTTCTCACTCATATCGTATCCCGGATATTTACCTGAGACTACAAAATCAGCCCCAATCATATCTGCTATATTTTTAAGAATACCCGTCATATAATCCATATAAGTTTTTTTCTGGCTTCTCATGGATACAACAATTTTAATATTGTCCTCTCCACATTCAAGTATTCCTATATTTTCTGAACTTTCAACCATTCCCGGAATTGCTGCACTCATTACCTGTACACCATTTGGAATATACATAAGGGCATGCAACAGGCGGACACAGGCATCCATATCAATAACCTCATAGCTTTCGTCCTCATTTTCAGGATCATCATAGGAAATGCTTACACTAAGGTCAGGTTCGGATACTAAAAGTTCATCAGTTACAATAACTGCTGCCTCACTGATAAGCTCATCAATGTAATCTACATTCTGTCCGCTTACCACAAGCTTTGCCACAGCCTCATTTGGAATAACATTATCCTTCCTGCCCCCATATATATCAAGAATTCTGTATGAATCAACAGGCAGGTAGGAAAGAATCCTTCCTAAAAGCTTACATGCATTGGTACGATTCTTATCAATCTCCGTACCTGAATGGCCTCCTTTAAGGCCATTAACTTCTATCGTTATAAGTTCTCCGCCAAAGCTCTCTCTTTTTACAGGACAGGTTATGGCAGCTGTGCCTCCACCGGCACAGGCGCAGACAAATGAGCCCTCTTCTTCTGAATCCAGGTTTATCATATGTCTTCCCTTAAGCACACCGGCATCAAAATGCTTTGCCCCCTCCATTCCTATCTCTTCGTCAGTTGTTATAAGCATCTCAAGAGGTGGATGGATAAGCTTGTCATTGGTGAGAATGTCAAGCATATAGGCAATGGCAATGCCATCATCTGCACCAAGAGTTGTATCCTTAGCCATTAAAAAGCCATCATTTTCAACTAAAACCAGACCTTCATTTTCAAAATCATGGTCACTGTCCCCTGTTTTTTCACAAACCATGTCCATATGTCCCTGAAGAATAAGTGGGGGACAGGTCTCATAACCCGGTGTGGCATCCTTATATATGACTACATTTTCATATTCATCCTGATAATATTTTAAGTTATTCTCCCTGGCAAAATCAACCAGATAGTTGCTTATCCTTGTATTATGCCCTGAGCCTCTTGGAATACTGCTTATCTTTTTGAAATAATCTATAACCATATATCTGCCTCCGGATATTAGTTCTTAAAGCTATGTATTGGAGCAGGAATTCTACCCTTTCTGTTAATGAAGTCGGCGCATCCAAATGAATTCACCTTCATAACAGGTGCATAACCTAAAAGTCCTCCAAATTCAACTGTATCTCCAACATCTTTTCCGATTACAGGAATGATACGTACTGCTGTTGTCTTCTGGTTAACCATTCCGATTGCCATCTCATCAGCAATAATTCCTGAAATAGTAGTTGCAGGTGTATCTCCAGGAATTGCTATCATATCAAGTCCTACAGAGCATACACATGTCATTGCCTCAAGTTTTTCAATTGTAAGAGCTCCATCATTTACCGCTCTTATCATACCCTGATCTTCACTTACAGGAATAAATGCTCCACTAAGTCCTCCAACATATGATGAAGCCATTACTCCACCCTTCTTAACCTGGTCATTGAGCATTGCAAGGGCTGCTGTTGTTCCGGGAGCACCTGCTCTTTCAAGACCCATTTCTTCAAATATATCAGCAATACTGTCACCTACTGCAGGAGTTGGTGCAAGTGATAAATCTATAATACCAAATGGTATTCCAAGTCTTTCTGAAGCTTCTTTTGCAACAAGTTGTCCCACTCTCGTAATCTTGAAGGCTGTCTTCTTAATAGTCTCACAGAGAACTTCGAAATCCTCTCCATGAATTGTTTCAAGAGCCTTCTTAACAACACCAGGTCCGCTGACTCCAACATTGATAATTGCATCAGCTTCTGTAACACCATGAAATGCTCCTGCCATGAATGGATTATCATCAGGTGCGTTACAAAATACAACAAGCTTTGCACATCCAATTGAATCATTTTCCTTAGTAAGATATGCTGCCTCATGAACCATCTCACCCATAAGTCTTATGGCGTCCATATCAAGCCCTGTCTTTGTAGAACCAAGATTAACAGAACTACATACCATATCTGTAACACTAAGTGCCTTTGGAATTGAACGTATAAGATTTTCATCAGCCTTAGTCATACCCTTTGATACAAGAGCTGAATATCCACCGATAAAGTTTATTCCTACTTTTTTGGCTGCATCATCAAGAGTCTTTGCAATAGTAACAAAATCATCTGGTGTTTTACATGCAGCGGCACCAATCAAAGCAATTGGTGTAACTGAAATTCTCTTATTTACAATTGGAATACCAAATTCCTTTTCAATATCCTTACCTGTTGATACAAGATTTTCTGCAAGAGTTGTAATCTTGTTATATATATTTTCATTGAGCTTATCAAGATCACTGTCAATGCAGTCTAATAAACTGATACCAAGAGTGATTGTTCTTACATCAAGATTTTCTTTTTCAATCATTTCATTGGTTTCTAATACTTCACGTATATCTAACATGTTCTTCTCTCCTATATTCTATGCATTTTTACAAATATTTCTTCTCTCTGAAGTTTAATAACTACTCCGATTTCTTCTCCGATTCCATCAAGTTCATCTGAAAGCTCATCAAATTTCTTTGAGCTTCCACTTATATCAGTGATCATCATCATGTTAAAATAACCACCGGTAATTGTCTGTGAAATATCAAGAATATTAACCTGGTTTTCTGCAAGATATGTACATACCTTTGCAATGATTCCTACACTGTCTTTTCCTACTACTGTAATAATTGTCTTTTTCATAATGGTATCCTTTCTATTGCTCATTTATAAATATATTAATTTAAATACATTATTTGAATTATATATTCACCATACAGGACATAATATCTCTGGCTGCAGGTGTCAGATTAAATCTCGAAATATCTCCATATTCTTTGTTAAGCTCATACTTAACTGTTTCATAGGCAAGCTCCGGGTAGTTGTTATCCTTGCTTAAATGCCCCAGAAACACATGCTTTACCTTCCTGCCAAGAAGTGAAAGAATAAGGTTGGCACTCATATCATTGGATAAATGACCCTTATTGCCAAGTATTCTCTTTTTCAGACTAAAGGGATATCTTCCCGCCTGAAGCATGGCAAGATCATAATTCGCCTCGATAAATAATATATCAGAGTCCTTAAGATTATCTATTGTATAATCATCAAATACTCCAAGGTCTGTTGCCATTCCTATCTTTTCATCCCCTGAAGTAATAGTATAACAAACAGGATTACCGGCATCATGTGAGGTTGAAAATGGTGTAATCTCCATGTCACCTATACTAATCTTCTTATCCGGAGTTACCGGTCTGAATAATGATGTATCTATTCTTCCATTTTTATCTGCTCTTTCAATTCCTTCAAGAGTTTCCTCAGTGGCGT
The DNA here is from genome assembly GCA_002349525.1 of Lachnoclostridium sp. UBA2905. GTDB lineage: Bacteria > Bacillota > Clostridia > Lachnospirales > Lachnospiraceae > V9D3004. Next base: position 10,364 of record DEDL01000010.1, on the reverse strand, counting down.
ATACCGGAAGCTTATATCTGCTTTCAAAAACGTTAAGTCCCATAATATGATCGCTGTGTTCATGGGTAATAAATATTCCGTCTAACTCCTCCGGCTTTGTTCCGGCCTCTGAAAGACTCTCCACAATTCTCTTTGTGCTTATACCTGCATCAAGAAGAATATTAGAACTGCCATCACTTACATATTCACAATTACCACTGCTGCCACTGGCAAAACTGCAAAATCTCATTATCACACATCCCTGTCCGTAATATTTTAGAGTATAACACATGAATGTTCATTACTCTATGTATTTTCTCAATTGTTTATAAATATTTTCTATGTCGCCGTCATTAATAATAACTTTATTACATAATTTCATATATTCATCATCACTCTTCTGGCGTTTTATGAATTCCTCGGCCTTCTCATAAGAATAACCCCTGTCGCGTATCAGCCTTTCGATTCTGATATGAGAAGGTGCACTCACAAGCCAGACCTCCTGGCAAAATTTGTCACAGCCTGATTCAAACATAATTGCACTTTCAACTGCAGCAATACTTTTCCCATTTTTCCTGCTTTCGCAAAGCATTTCCCTGATTTTTTCCTTAACAAACGGATGGACTATCGAGTTTTGCTTTTCAAGCATTTTTTCATCGGAAAACAAGACCTTTGCAAGACTTCCCCTGTCTATTTCTCCTTCGCTGTTAAGTATTCTCTCTCCAAAGCTTTCCACCATGCAGTTATATGTTTTTGATCCCTTTTCCATGGCAAGATGTCCAAGTTCATCAGCCATAATAATATCTGCATCATACATATCCTTAAGGGCCTTAAGCACTGTACTTTTTCCACTGCCTATTCCCCCTGTAAAACCTATTATTCTCATTATTTCGCCTCGTACCAGTTACTTCCCTTTTCAACGCTTGCAACCATTTTCACTTTAAGGTTAACAGCATTTACCATTTCATCATTAAGAATACGGGAAGCCATCTCTATTTCATCTTCCGGTGCTTCAAGCAAAAGCTCATCATGTACCTGCAATATAAGCCTTGTTCTCATATTGCGCTCCTTAAGCTTTTTATCCACATTTATCATTGCAATTTTGATTATATCTGCAGCAGTTCCCTGAATAGGCGCATTCATGGCAACTCTTTCACCAAATGATCTCTGCGTGAAATTACCGGATGAAAGCTCAGGTACAGGTCTTCGTCGTCCGAATTTTGTAACACTGTAGCCTGTTTTTTTGGCATCCTCTACCAAGCCATCAAGGAAATTCTTGACCTTTGGATAATTCTCAAAATATCGTTTTATATATTCTTCAGCTTCCTTCTTAGGAATATGAAGATCCTGTCCCAGTCCAAATGAGCTGATTCCATATACTATTCCAAAGTTAACAGCCTTAGCCTTACGTCTCAAATCAGCAGTTACCTCATCAATATCAACATGGAAAACCTTGGCAGCCGTTGTTGCATGAACATCCATATTTTCATTGTAGGCAGATATCAATGCTTCATCTCCGGACATGTCAGCTAAAACTCTTAATTCAATCTGGGAATAATCCGCATCAAGAAATACACAGCCATCTTCCGGAACAAACACTTTTCTTATCTTTCTTCCCAGTTCCATCCTTACCGGAATATTCTGTAGATTTGGTTCAGTACTGCTTATTCTTCCTGTTGCCGTTACAGTCTGGTTGAATTTTCCGTGAATTCTTCCATCCTCTTTTATATATACAGCAAGTCCATCTGCATAGGTGGATTTTAACTTTGTAAGCTGTCTGTATTCCAATACTGCAGGCACAATAGGATCTTCTATTCTCAGCTTTTCCAGTATATCTGCTGAGGTAGAATATCCGGTCTTTGTCTTCTTGGCAAATGGAAGCTTCAGTTTTTCAAATAATATAACTCCAAGCTGCTTAGGGGAATTAATATTAAACTCTTCACCGGCTCTTTGGTATATTTCATTCTCAAGTTCATTTATTCTGTCTGTAAGACTTTCACCGTACTCATGAAGCTCCTGCTTATTCACCTTAATTCCGGCCTCTTCCATATTGTTAAGAGTAAATATAAGCGGCATCTCTATATCTGTATACAGCTTAAACATATCCTCGCCCTTAAGTCTGTCAGTCATAGTCTTAATTCCCTTATAAAGAATCTGGCATACCAAAGCCGAATATTCAATATACTCATCATTTTTCTCTTCTAAAAGTTCACCAGACTTGCTTTTTCCAAATTTCTCGGCAAATGATGGGATATTTTTGTCAAGATAATCTCTTGCAATATCATCCGGATCATATGAATCCTTAAGTGGATTAAGAAGATATGCTGCAACTCCTGCGTCGTAAAGACCCCTTCTATAAGAAAAATTAAGGAATTTGAGAGCTCTCTTAACATCATACATGGAAACATCCACTTTTTCCTTAAGCAGGTCATCAATAAATTTTCTTATATCATCATCAAATGAACTACCCCAGTTCATAAATACGTAAGCTTTTTCCTGGCCACATCCATAAAATATCATTCCATCAAGGACATACTCATCATTTTCAGCCATGCCCACATTAAAAAGAGTCAGTTCCTTCTCTTTAACCCTTCCGGTATCGTTCCATAAGAAATGAACTGCTGCAAAGTCATCAGTATTATCTCTGCGGCTGATTGTATTATAAAGCTTATCAAGTACATTTTTATCAGCACTGACTTCATATTCAACAAGCTTTTCATCCACAGCTTTACAGGATGCATCGAATCTGGCAAGTAAGGACTTAAACTCAAGATCCTTAATATACCTGTATGACCCGCTATTAAACATATCTTCAACCAGTGCATCATTTATATCATAATCAAGTTCACAGTCAACCTTTATAGTCGCAAGCTCCTTTGACATGGTTGCAAGCTCAGGATGACAAACAAGTGCCTCTCTTGCCTTCTTTGGTTTCACTTCCTCAGCATGAGCAATAACATTTTCTACTGTTTCATACTGAAGCAAAAGATTGGTAGCAGTTTTCTTGCCAACCCCGGGAAGTCCCGGTATATTATCTGAGGAATCTCCCATAAGACCCTTCAGGTCAATTATCTGTTTTGGTAAAAGCTGGTAATCTTCCTTCACCTTTGCAGGAGTATAATCTATAACCTCAGTTTTACCACCCTTTGTCTTAGGAATCCGGAGAGTAACCTTGTTGGTAACTAACTGCAAAAGATCCCTGTCACCAGAAAGAATAGTAACATCATACCCTTGGTCTTCACTAATTCCAGCTATTGTGCCGATTATATCATCTGCCTCATAACCCGGTCTTTCCACAACACATATATTCATGGCCTTAAGTACTTCCTTTATAACAGGCACCTGTTCATGCAACTCTGCAGGCATAGGCTTTCTTGTACCCTTATATGCCTCATACATCTTATGTCTGAAGGTAGGATGTTTAACATCAAATGCAACCGTCATATGGTCAGGCTTTTCCTCATCCATAACCTTAAGCATTATATTCAAAAAACCATAAACAGCATTAGTGTGAATTCCCTTACTGTTAGTCAGATCAGGCACACCATAAAATGCTCTGTTTAAAATACTATGTCCATCAATAAGTAATATTTTACTCATGTTTACTCTCCAATCCTGTTCTATCGTTTTTCCTACATAATAATATAACTTATAACAGTAAAAAAATCTATTGCAAAAATAATATGGTTATGTTAGAATTGACCCTGCGAGGTTGCATGGCAGCCAGCCTATTTGCCGGTGTGGCGGAATTGGCAGACGCACATGACTCAAAATCATGCGGAGCGATCCGTGCCGGTTCGAGTCCGGCCACCGGCATTATTTATTTTCTAATTTTATTTCTTTATATTTCATTCAAATTCCAAAGAACATGAGATTTTTTTTAATAAGGATTTAAGCAGGTATGAATGTCAATTTAGCTGGTCATAAATTCAGCCCATTATAAATGTTCTCCAATTATTTACCAGTTTATTATCTTTAGAATTACACATAATATGATTACAGCCAGCAAAAAGGCTGAAACAATATAAAAGGAGGCCACTTATTATGGCAAAGAGTAAAAACAGAGCTGAAGTACCAGAAGCTAGAGACGCAATGGATCGATTTAAAATGGAGGTTGCATCAGAGATTGGTGTACCTTTAAAGAATGGTTATAACGGAGACCTTTCATCATATCAGAATGGTTCTGTAGGTGGAGAAATGGTTCGTAAAATGATTAAAGCCCAGGAAGAAAACATGGCTGGCAAATAAGCTAACAACAATGGGGTTTACCATTTAAAGACTAAAAACACATTACCGCACACAAATGTGGTAAAACAAAAGGAGTAACAGGCGAATTATAATAATCCGTATGTTACTCCTTTTTTATCTTTGAAAGACTGGTAAGATACTCACAAGGCAATTTGACAATTGACAAATCTTTTGTTATCCTCCACCAGCTTTCTGACAGTTTCATCAGGAAGTTCCTTAATTGCCTCATTTACCTCATTTAAAACAGAAGCATCTGCATAAATATCAGCAAGACCAAAACCTAGTTCACCACTTTGTCTGACTCCCATAAGTTCCCCAGGTCCGCGAAGCCTCAAATCCTCCGAAGCAATAAAGAAGCCGTCATTGGATTCATTTAAAACTTTAAGTCTTTCCATGGATTTTTTACTCTTATTTGCACTCATAAATATGCAATATGACTGCTTATCACCACGTCCTACTCTTCCTCTTAGCTGATGAAGTCCTGCAAGCCCGAATCTCTCTGCATTTTCCACCATCATAACAGTTGCATTCGGCACATTTATTCCAACCTCAATAACGGTTGTGGACACAATAACATCTATGTCACCCCTTGAAAATGCCTCCATGACCTGATTTTTTTCACTTGCCTTCATGCTTCCATAAAGAGACTGTACCCTAATATCTGGTGATAACTGTCCCTTAAGCATTTCCGTATATTCAATAACATTTTCTAGTTCCATCTCGTCATTTTCATGAACCATAGGACATATTATATATGCCTGGGAACCAGCCTTTACCTGGTTTTCAATAAAACGGTAGGCCGTCTGCCTGTAGGATGTATCAACTACACAGTTTTGTATTGGAAGTCGTCCCTTTGGCATGGTATCAATAACAGACATATCCATATCACCATACAATACAAGGGCAAGACTTCTTGGAATTGGTGTGGCACTCATAACTAACACATGAACATCCTCACCCTGCATGGCAAGATTTTTTCTCTGCTTAACTCCGAATCTGTGCTGCTCATCGGTTATAACAAGCCCAAGGCAGCCAAATGAAACCTTATCCTCTAACAGTGCATGGGTACCTATAACAATGTCGGTTTTGCCGGCAGCAATTTTTTCGTATATTATTTTCTTTTCCTTTGCACTTGTGGAACCGGTAAGAAGATCTATTCTGACATCCAGTCCGTCAAAAAGCTTTACAGCCTCTTCATAATGCTGTCTTGCCAACACTTCTGTAGGCACCATAAGTGCTCCTTCATAACCACAGGAATAGTTAAATAATAAGGCAAGCAATGCAACAATTGTCTTTCCAGAGCCTACGTCTCCCTGTACAATTCTGTTCATTACATATCCTGAAAGCATATCTCTTTTTATCTCATTCCAGGTTCTTATCTGGGCGTCAGTCAGCTCATAAGGAAGGGTTTTAATGAATTTGTCACACACATCATTTTCATTATAAACACGCTTAAGCTTTTGTTTAGCCAGGTTCTTGCTCATAGCCTTTATACCAAGAATAAACCAGAAGAACTCGTCAAAAACCAGTCTTCGCCTTGCCTGCTTAAGTACTTCCATATTTTCCGGAAAATGAATCCCCTCCAGTGCTTTTTTATAGCTTAAAAGTCCGTATTTCTTTCTTATGCCTGCCGGGAGTGCATCCTCAGTATCCTCAAATTCAGAAAGTGCATATTTGACTGATTTACTAATACTGTTATTGCTAATACCATCTGTCAGCGAATATATTGGAAAAAGCTTGTCCATTTTGTCATAATAGCTTTGTTTGCTAAGCATTTCAGGCTGTTCTATGCAAAGACCATTCATTTTTCTTCTAACTGTGCCTCGTAGTATATAATATGACCCTATTTTTAAACTATTAAGTAAAAATGGCATATTAAACCAGGTAACATTGATGGTTCCTGATCTGTCCCGTAGCTTGATTGATATGATTTTTAAATTTCTTACATTTTTAATTACAGGCCTTCTTACAAGAGTGCCCTCTATTGTAGCTTTTTTTCCTTCCTGTACATCAGATATATTGCATATTCTTTCATATTTATCATAATCTCTTGGATAATGCTCTATAAGGTCACCCACTGTATATATTTTCAGCTTTTCATATTTTTGTGCCGCCTTATCACCAATTCCTTTTATATTCTTAATGCCGCTTTCCCTCTTAAGCATTCAATCACTCCTAATTATAATTCAGCTAAGGCCCTGTCTCCCAGACAATGTACGCCCTCGCAAAACATTTATCTCAGGTGGAGATTGTACTCCCACTGAGACAGATTTATTATTACTCATCACTTGCCAAAATGAGAGTCTTCTCCACAAAGATAAATAAAACGCAGAACATATATGTGTCACATATGTCCTGCGCAAATTATATCAGATATGAAATGAATCTAAAACATCCCTTTAATTATTCTACAGAAACAAGATAGTAATATACCGGCTGTCCACCATTATGAACTTCCACTTCTACCTCTGGATGCTCCTTCATAATTGTATCTGCAATAAGATTAGCCTCATCCTCTGTTGCATCTTTTCCATAATACAAGGTAACAATCTCTGAATCCTCATCAATAAGCTTGTCTACAAGCTCTACTGTTGTTGCCATAACCTGAGAACCAGTATTCATAATTCCCTTATCACCAATTCCCATGATGTCACCCTGTTTTATCTCAATATCCTGAATAACAGTATCTCTGATAGAATATGTTACAGAACCTGACTTAACATTAGCCATCTCTCTTACCATTGTCTCTTCATTGTCCTCAGGAGACTTATTAGCCATAAAATTAAGCATTGCCATAATTCCCTGTGGTATGGTCTTTGAAGGAATAACTACAACATTCTTATCCTCAACAAGACTCCTTGCCTGCTGTGATGCAAGAATGATGTTAGAGTTATTAGGGAAAATAAACACATTATCCGCACTGATTCTGTCAATGGCATTAAGTATGTCCTCAGTACTTGGATTCATTGTCTGTCCGCCTTCGATAACAATATCAACTCCAAGACCTTCAAATATTTCTGAAAGACCAGCTCCTGCTGATACGGCTATAAATCCATATTCCTTCTCATGTTTAACTTCTGCAGTTTCATCCATAGAAGCCTCTGAACCTTCTGCACTGACCTCTTCTACAGTCTCTGTTTCTGCCATTGCAGGTGAAGAAGGGGCACCAGCTGTCTCATTACTCTCTTTAGCAGTTTCAGCAGCTTCGCCTGTTACATTCTCTTCAGAAGCTGTTTCCTTAGCCTTCTGTTCATCAAGCTTAAGTCTCTCATTGTGTTCTTCCCTCATATTATCAATCTTCATGCGGGTAAGAGATCCATATGTGAGTGCCTTCTGAATAGCAATACCAGGCATATTAGTATGCACATGAACCTTTACAATCTCGTCATCTGCAACTACAACGATTGAATCACCAATTGCCTCCAGGAATACCTTAAATTCAGCCTCAGCTTTATCATCAAATTCGTACTCTAACATAATAATAAATTCTGTACAGTAGCCAAACTTAATATCTGAAGTGCTTATATCAGCCTTTGACTTAGGTACAGGTCTTACTGTATCAGCCTTCTTAAGAGTCTTAACAGGTGCGTTCTTAGCTGTACTCTCCTTAGCAGGTTTACTCTTTCCTGACACATCCGGAGCCTTAATCTCAGCCCCTGAAATTCCACTAAGATCTACAACAACTCCACCACCTTCTTCAAGCTCCTTGAACTTATCAAGTGCTCCCTCAAGAATAATAAGAAGTCCTTCTCCACCTGAATCAACAACTCCTGCTTCCTTAAGAACCGGAAGCATATCAGGTGTCTTAGCCAATACCTCTCTCATATATCTAACAATATTTTCAAAATATGAAACCACGTCAAGACCCTTGTCAGCAAGGTAACATGCTGCCTTGGCTCCACCCTTGGCTACAGTAAGAATTGTTCCTTCCTTAGGTTTCATAACTGCTTTGTAAGCTGTCTCTACCGCCTTCTCAAATGCAGCAGCTATAATGTCGACATCAACAGTCTCATATTCCTTAATATGTCTTGTAAATCCTCTTAAAAGCTGTGAAAGGATTACACCCGAATTACCTCTGGCTCCTCTCAAAGAACCTGAAGAAATTGCCCTACACACTGATTCCATATTAACGTCTTCAATCTGCTGTACTTCTCTGACTGCTGACTGAATAGTCATTGTCATGTTAGTACCTGTATCTCCATCAGGCACAGGGAAAACGTTAAGCTCATTAACATATTCCTTCTTCTCTTCAAGCTTCGATGCGCCGGCAACAAATATATCACGCAAAACATCTGCATCCATTGTATTCATGAAATGTTCCTCCATAAAATCCAAAAAATATTATTCAGTAACACGAACGCCCTCAACATTAACTACAATGTTTGACACTTCCATTCCTGTAAATTCTTCCACTCTGAATTTAACATTGGAAATAAGATTCTCAGCTACTGCCTTAATACTGACACCATATGCAACAATAATGTGCATATTAATTGACAGCTTATTATCTTCTATTACTACTTCAACGCCATGGTTGATATTATCCGATTTCAAAAGATTCCACAGTCCATCCTTAACATTAACGGAAGCCATGCCCACAATACCAAAGCACTCCACCGCCGATGAACCTGCATACTTTGCAATTACTTCTGTATCAATAACAATCTTGCCCATATCAGTACTCATTCGACCTTTCATGTAAAAACCTCCTTATCTATGTCTACACATAATATTAAGTATATAACAGTTCACCCAAAAATGCAATTAAATTAATCTGTTATAGTATCTGTCATACAAGCATAAAATATAATATTAAAAGCGAATTTTATAATCAATCAATTCGAACCCATGTGAAACCCGGGGCGTGATTTAAGTCAGCGCAAGCTGACATATTCTTCTTGGAATCACTGCACTCCCACCGAGATAAAAACAGATATTAGGAGGACGCCATGAAAAAGCTGATAGGTTTTTCTCTTATATGGATTGGAACAGGCATGATTATCATGCTTTTCGTATCAAGGTTCCTTACCGCACTTGCGCTTATTGCCTTCTGTCTTATTACAGGTTATAAACTCTTTATGTGTGATTGTTAATAAAGAAAGAAAAAGCAAAAAATCCTGTCATAATGTTTCCACTATGACAGGATAATTCACAATGTAATTAATCAATATTCAAGTAGGCTACTACGCTCTTTCTACCTTACCAGAACGAAGACATGATGTACATACGTTCATCTTCTTAGCAGCACCGTTAACTAATACTTTAACTGATTTAACATTTGGTTTCCACATGCGATTGTTTCTTCTATGAGAATGGCTCACCTGAATACCAAAACTAACACCTTTATCGCAAATTGCACACTTTGCCATGCTCTCGCACCTCCTTATATTCAATCCATTTAGCAAATCAATATGCCACAAACATTGTTATCTTATCAAAAATCGCATATAATTGCAAGCATTATTTTCAAAATTAACAATTTTTTAGTTATTTATATTATTCCTCATTCTCACTATTGTCTGAAGCTTCCTCTGATTTCTTATCTGATTTCTTATCTGATTTACTAAACTTGTTCACAAATTCAGGCACCATATCAAGAATCTTTGTTATTCCATCCTGGTTTTTCACGTTTACAAGCTTTGCCTGACCATCCTTAAGAACAATAACTGCACTTGGCTGAATCTTACCGCCCATACCGCCTCCGCCATTATTCTTTGATTCCTTAGAATTGGCAAATGCTCCGGCTGCAACTCCAAATGAAACATCTACAAGTGGAAGAATGGTTGTATCCTCATCAATTTTAATCGCATCTCCCACAACTGTTTTGGTTGTTATAAAACTGTCCATACCCTTAAACAAAGATTCAACTGTGTTTTCAAAACTGTTTTCTGCCATAATTACCTGTCTCCTTTTCTATTATATATTATGATTCCTATTTCTAATACTGTTACCTGCGTGACTTTTGAATTACTTTTTTAATATCCTCATTCCTAATTGCTTCTATAATGTATTTCAGTAATATGAAATTGAATATTTTACCTTTAATCATAATCTTACCTTTTAAGATTTCTCTTCCAAAATCAGGTATTATATGATATTTTCCAGGCCATATCACAGTAAGGCGGGAGAGCTTCTTC
>DEDL01000016.1:2427-43047 GCA_002349525.1 Lachnoclostridium sp. UBA2905 | reverse complement strand
GTCCTCGAAAATTTTGACTGTTTATCAGTCTGTCTCTGAATTTTCAAGGTTGTCTAATTATCCAATTTTCAAGGTTCGTCTTTTGCTTTAAATAAGCTTTATTTTCACTCTCGCCGCCGCCTCTCAAGCTTCCCTTGGTGCGTCAGCGAGATTTATCTTATCACCACATCCAAGCTTTGTCAATACTTTTTTTATTTTTTTTGACATTTTTTTTGAGACGGTTTTGAGAGCAATTTTTAAGGCCTTATCCCTGAGCCTTAAATATATTGCAGAACACACCTGTCTCGGCCTCATTTATACGGGCCTCAAACTGGGTATAAAAATCATTTGCCGCAAAAGGTTTTATGTAAAAATTATTTAGTATATACATGTTTATATTTTTAGTATTATTTTCATCTATTTCCCCAGACAATATTTTACCGCTGATGTTTTTAAGAAAATAATGCCATCTGCTAATATAATTTTCATATTCTGTAATATTATCTATGCCAAGCCATTTTTTAATCTTGACCTTTGTCTTATTATTTGGGCATTCATCCACCTGCAAAAAGTATTTGAAGCTTTCTCCGTCATATATTCTGCCAAGTGGAAATAATCTGCATATACCCGGTCTTATATCATGAATACTGCATCTTCCCTTTTCGTTCAGAAAACTGCAGGCGCCATTTTGTCCTGTCATTTTTAGATCTGGCAGAATTATACCCTCCACAACATTCAGTTCTATACTTTCATTTGCAAGTAACTGTTCAAAGGTCACATTAGTCCAATGACTTATATTGTGTACATCCATTGGATCCAAAATAATGGAATTACCCATATTCTGACAACATTTATAACAGCCTCTGCAATCTTTGCTGCCTAATTTGACCATATCATTTGATGTATACAATCTGCCATCAGACACTACACTCATATCAACTTCTCTGTCCATATATTAATTCTCCTCGACAATATATTATTCTTACAGCGAATTTCCTTCAGAAAACCTGTAATCAATTACTGCATCTTCCACATCATTTTTCCCCTGCATCAATTCATAAAGCTTGTTAAATGCCGTTGTCCCAATCAGCTCTATATTGCAGTCCACAGAATATATTCTTGGATATATGTCATTAAGCACATCCATATTGTTAAAGCCCATCAGCCCAATGTCTTCCGGAACCTTTATGTTATATTTCCTGCTCATGCTCAGTATTCGTACGGCATAAGTGTCATACGTGCAGAGAATTGCCTTCTTGCCCGGGGTATTATTTATATATTCAAGAATATTTGCCTCTTTAAAACCACTAAACACTTGCTTATTCATCCCGATTTTCTTGACTCCATCCATATAACCGGCAAGTCTTTGTTTAAATGAATAGACATTATTACGGCTATCCTTGTATATTCTTCCCACGTCCATATAAGCAATATTATCATAGCCTTTATCTGCAATAAATTCTACTGCTTTTTCCATGATTTTGCGGCAGTCAACATCTATATGCACAAATTCCGAAGATATACGATTATATATTGTCACTATGGGGATATTAAGATTTTTCAGCATATTTTCGTATTCATTTCCTTTTACAGCCGGAAACAGAATAAGCCCGTCAACCTTTCTTCCCGCCAGATAATTTATTCCTTCAATTTCCTTTTCTATGCGGCTCCTGCTCACTATAAGAGTTATGAAATAACCATTTTCTTTGGCTATTTCTTCTATTACATTGATAAGCGAAGAGAAAAAACTGTTGCATATATCAAGGCACACTACTCCTATGGTTTTTGTACAGCCTGTTGCCAGACATCTGGCAAGGTGATTAGGCTGGTAATTCATTTTTTTTGCAACTGCCAGTACCTTCTGTTTTGTTTCTTCTTTTATACCGGGACGGTTATTTATTGCCCTGTCAACCGTTCCTTCTGAAACACCGCACATTTTAGCAATCTGTTTTATACTTACCGACATATAATTCTCCATTTCCCATCATTTGTTAAATGAGGTCCGATTTTCAATTTATAACAAATGAGCTGTCTGACGCCTAATTGAGTTTCCAGTAAAGACCCTTTAGTGCCATAAGTTCTTCATGTGTACCCTGTTCCATAATTCCTTTGTTGGAAATGTACAAAATACGGTCTGAATTACGTATTGTTGACAGACGATGGGCTACTATAAATGCTGTTTTATCTGCAATTATCTTATCAAGTGCTTCTTTTATAAGTATTTCTGTTTCTGTGTCAATTGCACTGGTTGCTTCATCAAGTATTATTACAGATGGGTTTTTAAGTATTATTCTTGCAAAGCTGATCAGCTGCTTCTCACCTGCAGACAGACTTCCGCCTCGTTCTTCAAGAATTGTATAATATCCATCCGGCATTTTTTCTATATAAGAATCTGCTGCTATAAGTTTTGCTGCAGCAATACATTCCTCATCTGTAGCATCTTCCCTGCCGTATCTGATATTATCGATTATGCTTCCCTTGAAAATAAATGGATCCTGCATAAGTACACCCACTTCTTTTCTAAGTGATTCAAGAGTAGCATCTCTTACATCGATTCCGTCAATACGTACACTTCCTTTATTGACATCATAAAATCTTGTAAGCATATTTATAACTGTAGTTTTACCTGCACCTGTAGGTCCTACAAGAGCTATTGTTTCTCCAGGCCTTACATGAAGATCAAAGTTTTCAAGTATATTGTCACCCTCCTCATAAGCAAAAGTGACATTATCAAAGTCCACCTGTCCCTTGACATTTTTAAGCTCAATACTTCCATCTTTATCTGCAATTTCTACAGGATAATCTATTATATCAAATACTTGCTCAAGGTTAGAGCTTACCTGGGCAAGCTGCTGTACTATAAATGCAATCTGTGTCAATGGACCACTAAAAAGTCCCATGTAACTAATAAAGGCCACAACTGTACCTGCATCCATGGAAGGATTGCCAGCAAGTATTAACATAAGTGCCACGCCATAAAGAGCAAGTGTTCCTACATTCCAGAATATCTCCACAATTGGCGTATTAAGTTCATTTAATCGGCATATATTAATCCACATCTTAATATTGTCATCATGAACTTTCATATATAATTTTTCATTTTCTTTTGCGCGGTTATTGTTTTTAACTATTTTTTCACCCATTATGGATTCAACAATAAATGCTGTTCTGTTAGATATTTTTGCACGATGCTTTGCAAATTTCTTACGAAGTGAATATCTCAAAAGCATTACACATATCATCATTGGGACAATTGTAAGGTAGACTATTCCTGTAAGTTCGGGGCTGATTGTAAGCATAAATATACTTACCACAACGAGCTTTACTATATAAACCAGGAACAGTATTACGTAGTTTGTAAAAAAGTTCGCCAAATCATTTACATAATCAGTTACTCTTACAACAATTTTTCCATTAGGTCTTGAATCATAAAAATCAAAAGGAAGTCTCTGCAGTTTGTTGAATACATCCTCACGTATGTTTGCAATTATTTTGTGGCCTGTTACACCCATAAGTCTCTGGTGGGCAAAGTTAATGCCAATTTCTATGGCAGCAAGCACTACAAGACCGGATATAATAAAGGCAAGTTCCCTGTAATCCTCATTTACAACTACTTCATTTATAATAAGCTTGAGCAAAAGAGGCGATATCAAAGATACACCTGCTGCAACAAACATTAAAACACCTACAAGAATAAATATTTTTCTGTAAGGAATAACATAGCGAAGTATTCTTCCAAACTGTTTTATGTCTATTTTCTTTTCAATTACTTCATCTTCAAAATAAGTATTTCTCTTTGCCATAGTTTACGCCTCCTCTCCAATACTGTCACAGTCAACAACAGTTTTTTTCTGGGTTTCCTGAACATTGTAAACATTAGCAAAATGACCATTAAGCGCCATAAGCTCGTCAAATGTTCCTCTCTCAACAATCATTCCGTCCTGCATAAATAATATTTCATCACAATGAGCCACAGAGGACAGACGGTGAGCAGAAATCAGAACTGTTTTGTCAGGATAATTCACTCTGATATCTTCTAAAAGCTGCTTTTCAGTATTAACATCAAGAGCACTTGTAGAGTCATCAAAAACAAGCACCGGTGCGTCCTTCAGCAGTGCTCTGGCTATGGAAACTCGCTGTTTTTGTCCACCTGAAATTCCAAGTCCTCTTTCACCTACAACCGTGTCATATCCTGTTGTGAGATTCTTAATGAAATTATGTGCCTGTGCGTGCTTTGCTGCCTGGACAACCTGCTGTCTCTCAATGTCAGGAACAGCATATGCTATGTTCGAATCAATTGTATCAGAAAACAGAAATACATCTTGGAATACATATGAATAAGTGTCCCTAAGACTTTCAAGGGAAATGTCCCTTACATCTGTTCCATTTATTTTGATGCTTCCGCCTGTAAGGTCATGTATTCTCACAAGTGATTCAAGGAGAACGCTCTTTCCACTTCCAGTTCCACCTACAATTCCAAGCTTCTTTCCATAAGGAATGTCAATATTAATGTCTTTAAGAACGGTCTTTCTTCCAATTACAAGGTATCCGTTTGAAACATTTATATCTGGAAGTTTCTTAATAACAGTCCCATCCTTTTTGTCAGGCACCTTTGATTCGGTACCAAGGAAATCAATCATTTTACGTCCTGAAACTATCTGCTGCTGCATAATGAAAAGCGTATTGTTGATCTGTGAAATATGGTCCATAATTTTTAAAACATAACCTGATGAGGTTACAAGATATCCCACAAGAATATATCCCTTAACAACCAGTACTGCTGTAATGGCAATTGAACTTATATATGCAATCTGCTTTATAGTACTGAAAACCACCTCGAATTTTGATGAAAGGTTAACCTGCTTAATGTAGGCATTTTTAAGGTTTTCATTGGATTTGTGAAATTTTTCTTCCTCCACGTCCTCATTGGTAAATGAGCGCACAAGCCTTACAGCTTCGATGTTTTCCTGAACCGTAAGACTCATATTACTGTTACATGCCCTGATATTTCTATAATTTTCCCGCGCCCTCTTCTTGAAATTAATAAGTGCCACAATGAAAAATGGCATAAGAAGAAGTGGAATAAACAAGAGGGTCCAGTTTATTCTGAACAAAAGATATGAGCTAAGTGAAAGCACAAATATACTGTCAAATATACGCACAAGCATAGTACAGAAAAGTTCCTTGTACATAACCGTGTCGGCATTGGCAGTTGTGAGAATTTCACCTGTATTAAATTCAGACAAGGTTACGCTGTCAAGCTCCATAACCTTTCTGTATGTTGCAAGTCTCAAATCTGTTTCAAGCTTCACACCAAGCTTCTGTGTATTAACATTTTTAAAATACACAAGCATAAGTCTTATCATAAGAAGAATCATGAATGTGACTGCTAATGCCGTAAAAAGCTTTACAGTATGTACCTCGCCATATTTTCCCGTCAAAAGAAATGAGAATATGTTATCACTTTGTACCGGATGTTCAAGAATAACATAGTCAATGAACATCTCTGACAGCATTGGCAGTAAGAGATCGCAGGTAATTGCAATAAAACTGCATATCTGGATAAATACAGCCATTGGAACGTTCTTTTTCCAGTATTTCATTCCAAATTTTAATACTTCCATTAATGTTGTCCTCCCAGAGTTTTAATATATCAGCAGAAAATTATATAAGTGTTCTCTGCTTTTTTACATTTTACCTTATCGTTTCGTGTGCGCACACGAAACAACAAATCTTGAGAATGATAATGCATATTATGTCTGTTGTCAACATTTTTTTTTATTTTTATATATTTTTCTAAGTATCCTTCTAGTACATCCTGCCAACAGCTTTTACGTCTGATAACAGGCTTTCATATTATATGTTATAAATTTACTGTGAAATTCGACTAATTTGTACTATTATTTTCTATAAAAAACTGATAGAATAACCAAGGTGAGGTTTTTTTACAAATCTGGAATTTATGAATAACAAGAGGAGGATTTTATCTATGAAAAACAACGAACAAGATGTCATCTATGATGCACGAAAACTTGGTTCTGGAAAAACATTGCTGCTTGGTTTTCAGCACCTTTTCGCAATGTTTGGTGCCACTGTACTTGTACCTGCACTTACAGGACTGAACGTATCAGCAACACTTTTATTTGCAGGACTTGGAACACTTTTATTTCATTTTCTGTGTAAAGGCAAGGTACCTGCTTTTCTCGGCTCATCATTTGCTTTTTTAGCGGGGTACGGTGCCATTGCACCTAATGGCGAAAAGGAGCTTCTGTCTTATGCGTGTTTAGGTGTGGCATGTGCCGGTATTCTCTATCTTATACTGTCAGCATTGATTAAAGCCTTTGGCAAAAATGCAATTATGAAGTTTTTCCCACCAATTGTAACAGGACCTGTTATAATTGCCATCGGTCTTACTCTTTCATCAGGTGCCATTAACAACTGCTCCGGCAACTGGCTTGTAGCTGTGGCAGCGATTATCATAGTTATAATATGTAATATGTGGGGAAAAGGTATTATTAAGATTGCTCCAATTCTTCTTGGAGTTGTAGGTTCATCCCTTCTTGCCATTATACTGGCACTTGTATGTGGAACTGAGGTTGACGGAGTTATTACTGTTGCCGGAAATACAAGCTTAGCTTTATTTGATGCTTCTAAAATTGATGCAATCAAAAATGCTGCATGGATTGGCCTTCCATTTTCTTATGATGAAACTGTTTTTTCCATATTTAAGAATCCTGATTCTTCATTAATAGTTACCTCAATCATAACTATTATGCCAATTGCAATTGCTACTATGGCAGAACATATTGGAGATATATCAGCTATTTCATCAACAGTTGGAAAAGATTATCTTTCTGATCCGGGACTTCACAGAACACTTCTTGGAGACGGACTTGCAACTATTCTTGCATCATTATTTGGTGCACCTGCAAACACTACCTATGGCGAAAATACAGGAGTTCTTACACTTACAAAGGTTTTCGATCCATTTGTTATTCGTCTTGCAGCTTACATTGCAGTTATACTTTCATTTTGTCCTAAGATTGCTGCTATTATATCAGCAATGCCTGTTGCAACATGTGGTGGTGTTTCACTTGTTCTCTATGGTATGATATCAGCCGTTGGTGTACGTAATGTTGTAGAGAATAAAATTGATTTCACACAGACAAGAAATGTTATAATAGCTGCTTTAATTCTTGTTCTTTCAATTGGTATTGCCTACTCTTCTGCCGGTGCACTTGCAATTACAATAGGTAGCGTAACTATAAGCCTTACAGGTCTTGCAGCAGGTGTACTTGTTGGTATTATATTGAATGCCACACTTCCAGGTAAGGATGTATCAGCAAAATAATGGAATGATAATGCTATATACTATGCATATCATTTTGATTGGTGTTATATTAAGCAAACTATGTTTTTTTCTAAAAATAATGTTATATTATGCAAACTATGTTTTTAATTAAAAATAATGTTATATTATGTAAGCTGTGTTTTTATTTAAAAACTATGTTATATTAAATAATTATTTTGAATGGAGGACTTATATTATGAGTAATGTATATGTTATGGATCACCCATTAATTCAGCACAAAATCGGTCTTATCAGACGTAAAGAAACAGGAACTAAAGACTTCAGACAATCCGTAAGCGAAATTGCTTCACTTATCTGCTATGAGGCTACACGCAATCTTCCTCTTGCAGATGTCGAGATTGAAACACCTATATGTACAACTACTGTTAAGCAGCTTAAGGGACGTAAGCTTGCAGTTATTCCTATTTTAAGAGCAGGTCTTGGTATGGTTGATGGTGTTCTTTCACTTATTCCTGCCGCAAAAATCGGACATATTGGTCTCTACAGAGATCCTGAAACTCTTGAACCTGTTGAGTATTACTGTAAGATTCCTGCTGATTGCAATGAGCGTGAGGTTTTCGTAGTAGATCCTATGCTTGCAACCGGTGGTTCTTCTTCTGCAGCTATTAAGCTTCTTAAGGAAAAGGGCTGTAATCATATTCATTTTATGTGTATTATTGCTGCTCCTGAAGGTGTTGAAAGAATTAAAAAGGACCATCCGGATGTTGATATCTACATCGGGGCCCTTGATGAAAAGCTGAATGAGCATGGTTATATTGTACCTGGTCTTGGCGACGCAGGGGACAGGATTTTTGGAACTAAATGACAAAAAAGTGTTCTGTCATTTCAGGCACGCTCCCGCTACGCGAGCCTCGTAGCGGTACTAAACGGGCAAAAAAGTGTTCTATCATTTCAGGCACGCTCTCGCTACGCGAGCCTCGTAGCGGTACTAAACGGATAAAAAAAGTGTTCTATCATTTCAGGCACGCTCTCGCTACGCGAGCCTCGTAGCGGTACTAAACTCGTGCTACGCACTTGTTAAGTACCGACGGGCTCACAGTACCTGAACTGATAGAATCACTTTTTTAGTTAATCTACCCTTCCTTTTATATTTAATGGGTTGGGTTTATGTGTATCATTATGTGTTTTACGTCTTCAAATTCCTTTTCCATGCCATCATGTATTCGCTCTGCGATTTCGTGGGCATCTCGAAGTTTCATGTCACCATCTATCTGTATTTCAGCTTCAACGTATATTTTATTGCCAAAGAGTCTTGTTCTAAGAAGATCAATTTTTTCAACCTCCTTGTATGAGCTGATATAAGCACGTATCATTGCACTTTTTTCATCATCACAAGCTTTATCCGTCATTTTGCCTATGGTGTCCATCATTATGTCAACAGATGTTTTCAATATGAATACGCATATTACTATGCTGGCTACGGAATCCATTACAGGAAATCCTGCTCTTGCAAAGCCTATACCGATAAGGGCTCCTACAGATGATATTGCATCTGATCTGTGATGCCAGGCATCTGCCATAAAGGCTGATGAATCAATAAGCTTTGCGTAATGTCTTGTGTACCAGAACATTGCTTCTTTCACAACAATTGATACAATCGCAGCTATCAAGGCAATCACTCCCGGAAGAGCTGCGGTTTCATAGTTTGAATCAATTATGTTTTTTACACCAGAATATCCAATTCCAATTCCTACTATCATAAGTATTGCTGACAAAATAAGTCCTGCAACACATTCCATACGTTCGTGTCCATATTGATGGTCATCATCTGCTTCTTTCCTTGCGAAGCTGACACCTACAACTGCAATTATGGTTGTAAATACATCTGACATTGAGTGAACAGCATCAAAAATCATGGCTCCAGCCCCCGCCACAATACCTGCAATGAGCTTGAATACAAATAAGACAATGTTACACGCAACTGTAACAACTGTAAGTTTGGTAACTATTTTTCCTATCTGCTTATCATCAACTGTTTTTTTGACCACATTTTTATTATCGCAGTCGGTTTTTTCAAAATAACTTCTACCCATTATTTACACCTCATTTCATAAGAAAAATACGTCATTTTAAAATATTATAGATATGCTTTGCAAGGCTGTCATGGCCATCTTCTCTAAGATGTAGTCCGTCATCTCCAAGAAAAATATCATCTTTTGCCGCATCAAGAAACAGCCAGCCTTCAGCTTTTGCTCTTTTCTCTAACAATCCTCCAAGCACTTCAGATTTTTTGATGGATTCTTCATCAAAGGTCTGGTCACCAAGTATTCTTGAATCAATATTTTTAGGTGATATGAGAAGCACTTTTACGCGTTCAGCCTGTTTATTATCAAGAATTTTTTTCATATCTCTTGTAAGGGCAGTTATTGAATCGGCAATCTGCTCTGCACTCTTGCCATATCTTACTTTAATATCATTGCTTCCAAGCATAACAATAAGCACATCCACTGGACGATGTGAAAGCACACATGCTTCCATATAGCTTCTACCATTAAGGTATGGTTCTTCATCATCCTTTTCATCAGCCGTTCTTCCGTTAAGTCCTTCTTCTATTATATGGTGTTTTCCACCAAACAGTTCATATAATCTGCCTGTCCATCTTTTTTCCATATCAAATCTGTTGCCAACGCATGGTACAAGTCCCCATGTATTGGAATCTCCAAAACATAATATATTCATATGCACTCTCTACTCTCTCTCTTTATATTTGCACATTAAATATGTATAATATATCTGCACGCTGAATCTGCACATCAAAACTGTATACTACATCTGCGCACTGAATCCGCACATCAAACATGCTCATTATATTTGTTCAATCAAAGTGTGCCTTACACATTTTACGTACAACATGATAATATAACTCATCAAGCGGGTAAGTCAAGGATAACTTTCCCCCTTATCTGACTGAGATGAAACTCTTTACATAAATCATTTATTCACATATAATGGGCAATATGAACTGAAAGGATTTTTTTTATATGAGTATTTTAAATGTTGAACATTTGACACATGGTTTTGGTGACAGGGCCATATTCGAAGACGTGTCATTTCGTCTGTTAAAGGGCGAGCACATTGGACTTATCGGAGCCAATGGCGAGGGTAAATCTACTTTTATGAATATAATCACAGGAAAGCTTATGCCTGACGAAGGTAAGGTTGAATGGGCTAAAAATGTGCGTGTTGGCTATCTCGACCAGCATACTGTTCTTGAAAAAGGAATGAGTATACGCCAGGTTCTTACCTCTGCATTTGATTTTCTTCTTGAAATGGAAGAGCATATGAATGACATATGTGGCAAAATGGGAGATGCAACTGAGGAAGAACTTGAAACCTATATGGAGGAATTAGGTACCATCCAGGATCTTCTTACCATGCATGATTTTTACATGATAGATTCCAAGGTTGAAGAGGTTGGAAAAGCTCTAGGTTTAAGCGACATTGGTCTTGATAAAGATGTAACAGATCTTAGTGGTGGACAGCGTACAAAGGTTTTACTTGGAAAGCTCCTTCTTGAGAAGCCTGACATTCTTCTTCTTGACGAGCCAACCAACTACCTTGATGCAGAACATATTGAATGGCTTAAGCGCTATCTTAATGATTATGAGAACGCATTTATATTAATATCTCATGACATACCATTTTTAAATAGTGTAATCAATCTTATATATCATATGGACAACCGTCAGCTGTGCAGATATGTTGGTGACTATGACAAATTCAGGGAAACCTATGAAATGAAACAGTCACAGCTTGAAGCAGCATACAATAAGCAGCAGAAGGAAATTGCGGAATTGAGGGACTTTGTTGCAAGAAATAAGGCCAGGGTAGCTACAAGAAATATGGCTATGTCCCGTCAGAAGAAGCTTGATAAGATGGATGTAATTGAGCTTGCAGCCAAAAAAGTACGTCCTGAATTTCATTTTAAGGAAGCAAGAACTCCCGGCAAATACATTTTTGAGACAAATGATCTTGTTATCGGTTATGATGACCCACTTTCTTCTCCACTTAATCTGTCAATGGAACGTGGAAAAAAGATTGTGCTTACAGGTGCAAACGGTATAGGTAAGTCAACTCTTCTAAAGAGCATTCTCGGTCTTATAAAACCTTTATCAGGTAAGGTTACACTAGGTGATTATCTGAGTATAGGATATTTTGAGCAGGAAATGTCTGGTGACATGAATAATTCATGTATTGAAGAAATATGGCAGGAGTTTCCTTCTTATACACAGTATGAAGTTCGTTCTGCCCTTGCAAAATGTGGACTTACAACTAAACATATTGAAAGTAAAGTGAAAGTATTAAGCGGTGGCGAGCAGGCAAAGGTACGCCTGTGTAAGATTATCAACACTGAAACTAATATTCTTCTTTTGGACGAGCCAACAAATCATTTGGACGTTGACGCAAAGGATGAATTAAAAAAAGCCCTTACAGAATATAAGGGCAGTATACTTATGGTTTGCCATGAACCTGAATTTTATGACGGCCTGGCAGATGAAGTATGGGATTGTTCAAAATGGACTACAAGACTGTAAACCATAATCTTTAAAAATCTTATGCAAACAGCAAAAAGCCTATGTAAACAATAAAAAGCTTTATGTAAAAGTTTAAAAACTATGCAATCAGTAAAAAGCTTATGCAAACAGGGCATCCATTTTTTCTTTCATCCACTGGACTACAGGTCCTAAGGTTAATACAATGAGCACTGTCACAACACCGACAGTACTTCCAAGAAGATAGCCGATGAAACAGCCAAGGGCGTCTACACAGATTCTTGTAATCTTAAATGGCACTTTTGATATTTTGTCGGCTATTATAAAGTTAATGGCATCATATGGAGCCACTCCCATTCCGGCTGACATATAAAGAGCTGCCGCAATTACAAATACAATAAGTGCAATAAGCATTATAACAATTCTTACAGACATAACTGTAAACACATCATTTGCCACAAGCTTGTCTGTTACCCATGTAACAAAATCTGAAACGTATCCAACAAGAAACATATTAAATACAGTTCCCCATCCAATCTGTTTTTTGTCACATAAGAATACTATTATAAGCAATATGATATTAAGTGCAGCCTGCCAGGTACCAAAACTGATACCAAGCTTTGCGGCAACACCATTATTCATACAGGTATATGGGTCAGTTCCCATATCAACTCTTAAGAGAAATGAAACGGATAATCCCATTCCAAGTACTGCAAGAAGTGCAATAAGTATTCTCTTTTTTTCTTTTAATCCAAATCTCATAGCTATTACTCTATTTTAATCAGCTTAAATTTCTACTTTTCCACTACAAGTGTAGTTCTGATTGTTCTAAGCTCCTTATTTACATCATTTTCTTCAACAAGGTCAAGTCTAGGAAGTCCATCAATATCAAAATGAACTCTTCTGACTCCGCTGCTTCTTGGTCCGTCTACGCCTGGTCTTGCATGATACGTATTCCACATATCACCGTATTCATCTATTACATAGGCATTGTGTCCGGTTCCAAATTCACCCTCAACACTTCTAGATGTAAGTATAGGGGCATTGGACTTTCTCCAGTTTTCCCTGACAAGTATGTCCTTACCCTTCTCAACTGTAAGCATACCTACTACATAAGATGTATCAACTGCTGCACTTGAGAATGTCAGGATAAGCATATCGTCCTTAATTATTGCAAATGGTCCCTCATCAACAAATGTATGATTATTAGCCCAACCATAATCTGGCTTTGATAATACTACAGGCTCTGAGGCAAGCTTCCAAGGCTCATCCTTATTAAGCTTTGCAATATAAAGCCATGCTCCAAGATCCTTTGGCAGGAACTGTCTCTGTGACCATACAGCATAATACTCGCCATCCCATTTAAAACAGGTCATATCAAGTGTAATAACCTCACCCTGTTTACATATATCACTTCCATCGGCCTTCACAACGCGTTTTGGTTCTGACCAGTCTTCCTTATTGACAGGATTACCGCCTTCCTTCAATGCCATAACATGTGATTCTTCACAGAAGAATTCTCCTGGAGTGCAGGCATGGAATATGTATAATCTTCCTTCTACAACATGAAGTTCAGGAGCCCACAAAAGATTACCAACATGCTCATATGTATAAGCATCAAGTATAAGATGATCCTCTGCTGTTACAAGTTCAGGTATAGAATCTGCTTCTCTTATATATATTGTATGTTCGTGATCCGCATCATTTGTTGAGATAAAATAATATTTTCCCTTCCACATTGCCATACATGGATCAGCTCTGTTATAAGCAATAGGAAACTTGAACACATCCTGATGAATCTTTCCGGTAATCTCATATTCTTCTTCCTTATTCCAATCCACATTTGTGACATCCCAGTCCACTCTCTTCATAGCAAATGTCCCGTCAGAATATATTGCCTTTGCCTTAATAGCATCCAGTTCTTCCTTATTGGCAGCTGTAACACTTACAGGATATTCGTTTGCAATATGACAAGGCACCATGAATTTGTCCTCAAGTCTTTTTCCTGTTTCGTTGTCGACTTCAAATTCATTTTCCGGAACAACCCCTAAAATATCATCTTCTGACACTTCGCTTACAGCAGGTAAAATAAATTCTCCCTCATCAATACCTGTAACAGCATCTGAATAATCCTCTCCGCCTCTGATGTTCTTAAGTGCAACTCGTCCAAATTTGGCATTAACATCCTTGTACTCAATAACATATTCACAGGCATCAGCATCGTATATACAAACTACTCTTTCAAGGTAATCGTCAGTTAATCCTATAAGTCCCTCTTCCTCATAATTAACAAGGTCTTTAGACACAAAAAAGATGGCCTTTCCCTTGCTCTGACTGTCATCCTCTCCATCACCTTCAATTCTGACAGCAATAACACCAAAAGAACCATCTTTCATATTAAATACAAATGGATGTCTGATACTTTTTGGATTCAGAGATCCATCTTCATTCTCCGTAGCACGGGCAAATAAAACACCTGAATTATGATTAAGTGGTACATATTTTCCCTCTTTTTCAATTGCAAGATGCATACTATATGCAAGTCTTGGATCATAAATCTTCTCATTCACTGGTTTTCTTGTATAACACAAAACATTTCTCATAATATATAACCCTCTCTGATATTATAATCACGCATTATCCTGTTTCTTCAAACTCATCATCTTTCAAACTCATCATCTAAAGAAACGAAAACATATCCGATACAGATAAGAAGCCGTCATCAAACTCCTACCTGTAATCCCGTGCCAGGTCTCACATGTTCTCACATAATCTCACATGCCTTAGACCTGAACCCAAGAAAGAGTATACATTATAATATACCAACCAAACAATGATATATTCTAATCAATCTTTTGACTTATTCTGAACCCTGTTTTCAACGTAGGTAACCATTCTCGTTGCCCCAATTTCCATATCTTCGAGTTCAGCAAGTTCTCTGAAACCAAACTTTGATAAAAATTTCTTGATATTAGCTGATTCATAATCACCCTTATCAACAAATCCTACTGAAAGCTTAGTACGCAGAGGATATTGTGCCATTACAGTAACTAAAAGTATAAGTCCAACTCCGTTACCTGCCACCTCATCAGAAATTGCAAGATAATTAATCTCATTATTATCTCTAGAGAAACCTGCAACACCAACGCATACATTACAATGTCTTATAACAAATATCTCATTGGAACGTATTTTTTCTCTTATATTAAGTTCCCCTGTAAGCATCTCTGAATTAATTATATAATCCTTATTATCCATAAGAATTTTGCGAATTACCGCTATATCACTTTCTTTAGCATAATAAGGGAACATAAGATCAGCCATGTCCGGTCTCAGACCCATAATTGTATTCACACCAAGCTTTATCTCGCCTGTAATGTCATAACCTAACTGCTGTTCTATTCTGTCAACAATTATACTTCCAACACCATGTGCAATAAAAACTGTAGTTGCTTCTATGCTCAACTGAAGCTTTGCTCCGGCACCCACTAAAATCTCAAGTATCTGTCGTATGTATGATTCCATAGTTTTCAATGCATATTCACGCATAAACATTCTTACTGTACTATGAATGGAATCCTCATACTGAATGTAATATTCATCAACTTTTTCTTCAACAAAATTCAAAAAAGTCATCATAAGACGAAATACATCTCTTCGTCCATTCTCAATTATAAGATCAGCTTCCTGTCTGTATCTGTCAAAGAAGCTCTCTATTACTACATTAAATAAATTATCCTTATTCTTGAAATAATAATAGAACAGTCCTGCTTCACTACCTAACTCCTGCATAACTGCTCTGACGGTAGTTGCCTCAAAGCCCCTTTCAAAAAAGAACTTCATGGCAGTTTCTATAATATTGTCCCGTGTTCCACCCGAAACTACAGGTTTTCTAGCCATTTTATCCACCTCAATTTTAACATTTCACTATATTACAAACAACTTACCGAGGAATTTTAACACATATGTAAGCGTTATTCAATACTTTTTTTATATTTAATCATGGCATTTTGAACACAGTTTTAAACAATCTTAGTACAAAACCACCTGATATATCCGCCGAAACAATATCATTTTGACATAAGAACATCCTTACGATATATACACCCATAAATAATGCTATAAACAAATACAATGCTATATTATCGAGTTTTTTGGAAATATTCTTTCTAAGAAAAAACAAGATTATTATAAATGGAATCGTCCAAAAAAGAGGATGATATAAAAAAGCCTGATGAAAATCCAGCGAAAATGCTGCTTCCCAGGCTCTTGTCATACCACATCCCGGACAGGAGATGCCTGTAAAAAATTTTACAGGGCATCCTATTCCGGAAACATATGAAATTATTATCAAAACTATTATTATGCTTAATTCACACATATCTAGATTGAAGCTACATTATTAAGCTCTGACTGAATAAGACACAATGAAACAATGCTAAGTCCAAATAATGCTAATACAAGATAAAGAATTCCGTTAGAACCACTCTCTGGAAGTCCCTGTCTCTGACGGATTACAGAAACCTTTTCTCCACACTTGTAGTACCAGTAATATCCATAAATACTACATGTAATAAGTGTAAGAAGAAATACCATTCCACCAGATCTATCTCCATCATAGCCACTTGCCATATTAAGATCATCAGCCACATTAATAAACCATACAATACCATATATACCACATGTCACGATTGTAAGAATAATGCACAGCGCAATACTTCTGTTCTTAATAGGTGCCTTAAATCCTCCATTAGGATTACCCTGACTCTGATATGCCTGGTTCTGAAATCCCTGGTTCTGAAATCCCTGATTCTGAAATCCCTGATTCTGAAATCCCTGATTCTGAAATCCCCCATTAGGATTAGTCTGGTTTACATTGCCCGGATTAGCAGCTCCACAATCTGGGCAAAATGATGCTCCATCAGGATAGTCCTTGCCACAATTTAAACACTGCATAAAATACCCCTCCTTTAATTTTTATAAAACAATTATACCCTACACACATAAAGTAGTCAACATATTATCAAATATTGCGACACGCTTCTTCACACAATTAATATTATTTTAGACACATTTTTTTAACATTTCTTGTTTAATTTACAACATGTTCTGCTGCCTGCTTGCTTCAATCTCAAGCTTTGATGCAGTTATATTCTGAAGCTTTCCAAGAACACTTCTCACCTCATTATTCTCACCATTAAGAACAACACCTTCAAACTGGAACCATAAAGGTATTTTCTTCCCGTCAAGCTCATAGGAAAAATCATGTTCAACATACAATGTATCCTTCTGAATACACCTATAAACCAGTTCACATATATTTTTCCTATATTTCTGGGTAGCCACATGGCTGTCATCCTTATATTTGGAAAAATCAGTAATATCCACCGGTTTATTGGTTTCATAATCCTCTGAAAAAAATGAACGATTAGCATGATAGGTATCATCCTGAAGTGAGTATTCAAATATTACATCCCTTGAACTTCCAACCAGCATGGCATATTTTCTCTGCTCTGCCTTAAGATCATTATAAGCTTCCCTCTGACTGTCCATATACATTCTTGATCTTTTGACCATCTGATAATTAAAGAGCATTACAACGACATACTCTAATGTAAATCCTGCCATATAGATAAAAAATGTTTCACTATGATTCCAGCCAAGATAAGTAATCTCCAGCTTGCCCATAGTATTAATATAGACTCCTACAGTCATAATTATATAGGATATAAAGGACATTACTGTAGTTAATTTGCGGTCGAAATATAAGCTGCTAACTATAGGCACAAGCGCATATGTTATATATATTCCAACATGATTGGATGTACCAAGTATACCAATAAATATGGACATCATAACTAACATATAGTACTTCAAAAATGTATCATCAACCTTAAGCTTCATCAACACAAAAGGACTTAAGGTAACTATAGGCCCAACTACCCCTACAACTATTTTAAGGCTTTTGTTAAAATGAAGTCTTCCGACTCCATTAAGTACTAAAAGTCCAATTACTACAAATGAGCAGACAAGCAATGTTATTGCTACTATTTTAT
The DNA here is from genome assembly GCA_002349525.1 of Lachnoclostridium sp. UBA2905. GTDB lineage: Bacteria > Bacillota > Clostridia > Lachnospirales > Lachnospiraceae > V9D3004. Next base: position 25,147 of record DEDL01000016.1, on the reverse strand, counting down.
TAACCTTCTTTGTGTTCTCTTCCGTCATCTTACTTCCCCCGGTTTTCCCTATTATATGTATATCAGTATCATATATCAGCAAGCTTTAACGATATACCCTGTCGCCATTATATGTCGAAAGCTTCCTTAAGTCTCTTTAATTCGTCATCTGTTATCCTAAGTATTGTTCCATGACGCTTTTTCAGTTCATCAAAGGAATACTCTGTATCTGAAAGAACCTTCCATGAGTTATTGCTGTTAGTAATATCTTCAAAATCAGTTGTTTTAAGTGGCAGATATCCCGCCTCCAAATTATACTGGTCTGCAATTAATCCATACTCAGGTACATTTTCATCGGCCCAGTCCCTACGATTGTACATAAAGAGCTCAGGTCCCTCTAAGGAGGTATTATCCAAAACATCTATCTTAAGTCCAGTAAGGTCAAGACCAAGCTCATCCAGATCCAATACCTTTTTCCATCCACAAGGATCTAACAGATTACTGTTTTTCATAATTCGAATACCACCATTAGCCTCTGCATTGTCTCCATCCTTGGAAGCACTGTAATACACATCACCAATCCTGATAACTGTTGTATCTATAATCTCTCTCCTATTATCATTCTCCTCGTTGTCTGTCTGGTTATCAATAAATAATCTGCTTTCAGAATAATGTACAAAATCTCTGGTCGCAACATAATATATTGCATTCGGCTTTGACTTATATCTGGTTTCAGGATCCATAATACTTGATGCAAAAAAGATAATATATTCTCCAGTTTCCTCGTTATATATCATCTCTGGTGCCCATGCCATACCCGCATTCTCCGGTGCCGCCTTTATAAGCCTTGGCTCGCCCCAGTTAACAAGATCTGTTGACTGCCACAGCACAAGATAAGGGCTTCCTGTTGTACTTGCATCATAATATCCCTGCTCATTTTTCAACCAGCCGCCTCTGTTATATATGCTAAGATCAGTTGCCACAAGAAAGAATCTGTCCCCCTCATAGGAACGGTAAATGTATGGATCCCTGACACCTTTTTCACCAACATTGCTTATAAGTACCGGTTTATGACCATTCATATCCTTAAAATTGAGACCATCTTCACTTAAAGCAAAATAAATCTGTTCCCCATCCGAACTGCCTTCACCTATAAAATGCCCAAAAAGATATCCCTGATACTTATCTTCGCTTATAATATCCGGAGCCTTCAAAACCTTAACTGTATATTCTGCCACAGCGGTTTCCTTATCAAATGAGACCCTTGCACTAAGTGTTACCTCCACATCTTTGTCCTGACGTGTTACAACACCTGCTGCCTTATCTCCTGTTGCTTTATCAGTAATCACCTCTGTATTACTGCTTTCCCAATGAATACTAACATCTTCATATGATGTTATAAGACTGATATTACCCCGTATACCATCGGCATCAGGTATTGCAATATATTCTAATATTTTCTTCATCTTTTCAGATACATTCCTAAGTTTACACTCACTCACTCTGTCTGTCCCCCTGTAATGTATATCAAAGTTCCGATTTTGCAATCTTTGTGTAATCATTTTACAGATATTGCATTTTGTAATTCATTTTTTATGTTATCATAAATGTATGTTTACCGCAATCTTAACTTTGAAAATGAACCTGATATCTACTACAATGTATTTATGGTTAATATCCCCTACAGTCAGTAAGGAATTATCCATCTTATTGCTATTTATCTCAGTCGAGAATACTCCCACTTCTACAAGTGGTACTGTCTGCCTTCATGATCACAGTCATAATCAGTTCCGTATTTTCCCTGCAATATAAGTTCTGATATCGGCACAAGCTCATATCCTTTTTCCTTGAGGTTTGTTATCATGCTATCAAGAGCGGCAGGTGTATATTTGGCTCCATTATGACACAAAATGATTGAACCGGAGCCCAAATGCCTGTGATTGCACACTGTATTAATAATGGCTTCAGAACCATAGTCCTTCCAGTCAAGAGAGTCCACATCCCACTGCACACAATGATATCCTGCGGCATTAGCTGCCTCCACAACATTGTTGTTATAATCCCCGTATGGTGGTCTGAAAAGCTTCATTTCAACACCAGTAAGCTCCTTCACCTTATCATGTACCTTTTGAATCTCTTCACTACATTCCGTAGCAGACAACTGGCTCATTTGCTTATGATTCTCGCTATGGTTACCAAGATCATGCCCTGCCGCAGCTATTGCCTTAACATCCTCCGGAAAACTGGATACCCATCCACCGGTCATAAAAAAAGTTACCCTTACATTGTGCTTTGCAAGGATATCCAGAATATTTCCGGTATCCTCATTGCCCCAGGCAGCGTCAAAAGATAAGGCTATCTTTTTATCCTGTCTGTCCACACAATATATTGGTAACTTTCTGTCAGAGTTTGTAGACGTTGCAATCGCAACATCTGCAAGCTTAAACATTATTCCACCTACAAGAAGAATTGTCATTACAATTGCGCCTGTTTTAACAAAAAGTTTCATTTTAAATCCTGCAGTCTTTTTTTTAATAATATGAAGCTAGTGCATGTCATTATTACTTATTCTCTGACTGTGGGGGTAGTTTCAATCATGTTACCTTCCACTGCAAATGCTGCATTTAAATGGTATAGTAATTCAATTATTCCTGAACTTCATTTCAATACTTTTAATATAACAATATCAATAACATTATCCACTAAAAATTGCCTTATTGAAGAATTTTTCTTACAATTCCTAAATCATTCATTAATCTTCAACCCCTTTTTCTCCATGAATTCTGCGATATCATCAAGAACAGCTTCATCACCTTCACGGTGGAAAATCCCATAACTTTTTTCTACATATCCAGGCACATCAGCTTTTTTGCTTTCTTAATCCATGCACCTGGCAAAAGCCGCATATTTCTAATTCTTATTTTCAGTGACTATGGATGCATTAATAGAAATTGCCTTTCCACCATTGTCGCTTATTGCATTAGCTTTAATAGATGCAACCTGCGATGACATCTGTACTGAAATACCTGTGGCACCGTTATTGGTAATTGTATTATTGGTAATGTAATCTGAGTAACCACCTACAAGCGTAATACCATTAGATGCACAGTTGCTGATCTGACACCTGTCAATGTCCGCCTTACCGCCATCAACCACAGCTATTCCGTGCTGTCCCACAGTATTAATTGTACAGGATGTAATTGTAACTGATGAGCCGCCATAAACTGCTATTCCATGTTTACCAACTGAACTAACTGTATTATTAGTCAGTGTATTGCCTGTACTGTTATCTCTGAAGGCGTAACCATTCTCATACATATTGCTGCCACCTGATATTTTGTTATCAGATATAGTAAGATTGCTGCATGTAAGGAATTTGTATGCATCTACCAGAAATACACCGTCTGTTGAATTATTATTTCTTTCGCAGGAGTTGGCTGTCACGTTACCAGACTGAACATAACGAAGATATATTCCGGTACTTGAACTTGTTACCCTGTTATTATCAATTCTTATACCCTTTACCTTATATGCATCAGTTCCGTATACAAATATACCGATCTGCATTCTGTTATCCTTTATGGACATATTTTTTGTACTTATAGTATTATTTGAAATCACAACATTATGGCCGGTTTCCGGTAAGGTCATTGCAGCCACGTCTTTATTGCGGTTAAAAATGGTATTCTTCCCGGCTTCAGCATAGGTTTTATATACAACTCCGCCGTAAACATTTTTAAATGTATTACCTGACACTGTAAGATTTGTATAATTGTAGGCGTATATGGCATTCTCACTTATATCGTGTATTTTATTGCCGGTGATTCGAATATTATCAGGGTAAATATCTTTAACTAAAGAATGTGACCCTATTGCTCTTGGATATTTGTATATCTCATTATTTTCAATTGTAATATCAGAGCATGGAGTATCGTCATATGGCATTCCATCAGGTAAAATCTCGTAATTGTGGCACACATCAAGCTGTATTGCCTCCTTATCACTGCCGGTACTGCTAGCCTTAAAGCCATATAATCTGCATCCGCTTACAAGAGCATTTTTCACACCACCAAACTCAATCAGATGAGTTCCGTAATTGTTTTTAAGAGTGAGATTCTGAATCTGAATACCTTCTGCATGAGCAAAGAAGAAGAGACTACCACCTGTTTTTTTGTTATATTTAAGAAACTTTGCGTCCCAGCTTCCACCACTGACAGTAATATTTTTCACATTATTGTATGATTTCTTCCTATGCTTTTTAGAGCGGAGCATATAAAGAACCTTTTTACTCTTTTTAACAATTTTTGCCTTCTTATGACACTTAAGGTATACATTTGAATCAATGTTAAGAGTTTTCGTTATATAATACGTTCCTGCCGGAATATAAACCTGTACTCTTTTTCCAGCTTTTGCATTCTTAGCAGCCTTATCTAGTGCTTTCTGAATAGCCTTGGTGCTGTCTTTACCGCTTTTTGCCCCAAATGAGCTGTTCTTCACATTGTAAACTGCTTTAAATGATTCTGCTGCCTTAACGGGTGCTTTTACTGTAAATGAAATACCAACGAGGCAAACCATCACAAACAACATTTGAACAATACAAATTTTTCTGCTTTTTCTCATATGCATGCTCCTCCTAATTATATTCAGACAGGCCATTGCCCACCTGCATCCCTGGACTACAACTGAATTCAAGTCAAACGAACGTGAGACCTGGTGCGTGATTCTTGTTAGCGAATAATCTCTCCAATCTCTTTATTAACCGCTTCAACATCTGCCTTAAGATTGGCTGCAGACATTCTTATGGCTCCCTGTCCAAATATAATAATCTGCTCAAGTCCGTCAGAAGTAGCAACAGTCACCTTATGTTTTGAGCCTATTTTATGAACAGACTTCTCAATATACTGGTCGGCTGTTTCCGCTTCCTTTGTATACACAACATATATGTTGTTATACTCCATTACTTCCCTGACCTTTCCCTTAACCTTATATGCATCAAATACAACAATTAAGGTAACATTCCTGTAGCCCTGATAATTACACATGATGTCAAGAAGCCTGGTTCTTGCAGCATCAAGATTACTCTCTGATAGCTTCTTTAATTCATCCCATGCAAATATTATATTATATCCATCCACAAGAAGATAGCTTTCAGTATTATTTTTTTCTCTGGCAATTCTCTTTGCCTGATGTGACCTTTTATCAAGAGGTTTGTCATAATCTATTGTTTTTGCCACTGTTGGTGCCTGTTTATGTCTTATCTCTCCGTAGGTCTTTACAAATATGTCCTCAAGCTCTTTGTCTGCAAGTCCGTGAAGAGATACCGCCTGATAAGTTTCAGGTTCCTCATAATATGACTGTCCACCCACAGGTTTCATGTTAGGATTGTAATAGGCCTTAACACTGTAAACATCATCATTTTCCTTATCATTTTCACATAAAATGCTGTCAACGTGCATATATTCTTCGACCTGTTCCCAGCTCACATAATATCCTGCTCCATGTGAACAGAATATGGAGCCGGCTGGATTAGCTATATCTGCCGCCGGATCATAAGAAGTCTTTGCTATTACCTCTTCTGTGTTATGACATTCCTCGTAACCCTTAACAGTACAGAATAATTTGCCCATTCCACTGCTGTATGCAGCCACCTCGCTCTGGTAACCCTGCATGGTTGATACCGGACATGTACCGGTTAATATTGCCGTGTCTCCCTGTGTTTCCGGCTGGTCGCACCTGCCGCACATCTTCTGAATATCGGACATTCCTCTTCCAATCAAATTGTAGGGAAGCTCCAATCTGAAGTTATACACCGGCTCAAGAAGAATACAGCCTGCTTTCATAAGAGCATGTCTTACCGCCCTGTAAGAGGCCTGTCTGAAATCTCCACCTTCTGTGTGTTTCAAATGAGCCCTGCCCCCAACAACGCTTATTCTGACATCTGTAAGCTCTCCACCGGTCAGAATACCCCTGTGAGTTTTTTCACCCAGGTTAGTCATAATAAGTCTCTGCCAGTTTTTTGCCAGTTTATCTTCAGGACAGTCAGCATCTATTGTAACTCCGCTGCCTCTTTCAGCCGGCTCCACAATAATGTGAACCTCAGCGTAATGTCTAAGGGGCTCGTAGTGACCTACTCCCTCAGTTTTTCTTGCTATTGTTTCCTTGTAAACTATACTTCCATGGTCAAATGATGCCTCAAGGTTATATCTTTCTCTGAAAATTCTTTTGAGAATTTCTGTCTGGACTTCACCCATCATTGCAATGTTAATCTCATCATTTTCCTCATTCCACACTATATGAAGCTCTGGTTCTTCTTCCTCTAACTGCTTTATTTTCAGGTATATTTCATGTACATTATTATCACCTTCAAATGATACCCTGTAAACCATAACCGGCTCAAGTACAGGCATAATACTACCGGACAGATTTCCTATTCCCTGTCCACTGTAGGTGTTATCCAGGCCCGTTACGGCACATATATCTCCTGCAACTGCCTCATTAACTGCTTTGAAACCGCCTCCCGATATGATTCGGATTTGATTGATTTTTTCATCACCTAGCATCATTTTGGGTTGGATTTTGCCACCTGTAAGCTTCATATGAGTAAGCCTGTTTCCCTGTGAATCACGGAATATTTTGTATATTCTTGCAGATAATGTATCATCATATTCCTTATAATCAGTAAATCTTGCAAGTCCACTCATGAATTCACTGACTCCTGTCATCTTCAGGGCTGAGCCAAAATAACATGGGAAGATTTTTCTTTCTGTTATCAGGCTTTTAATTGTATCATCAGATATCAGGCCATTTTCAAAGAATTCTTCCAGGGCCTCTTCAGAACCGGTTGCAAGATTTTCATAAAAGTCATCATCCTCTTCACCCGAAAAATCTATGCATTCTCCTGAAAGTCGGTCCTTTAATTCATTCATTATCTCTGCTTTATCGTTGCCCTCCTGATCCATCTTATTTATAAAGATAAATACAGGAATATTATATATGCCAAGCAGTCTCCACAGGGTCAATACATGTCCCTGTATTCCGTCACTTCCACTTATCAGAAGTATGGCATAATCTGTTACCTGAAGCGTTCTCTCCATTTCAGCAGAAAAATCCACATGGCCTGGAGTATCTAAAAGTATAGCCTGCTTATCTTCAAAGGATATTTCCGCCTGCTTTGAAAATACCGTGATTCCTCTTTCTCTTTCCACCTCGTAATTGTCAAGAAATGTATCCCCATGGTCAACTCTTCCTGCATTACGTATAGTACCGCTTAGGTATAACATGCTTTCGGCCAGTGTTGTCTTACCGGCATCTACATGTGCAAGTATGGAAAAAGTTATTTTACTGCTCTTCATTAAGATCAACTCCGCACATTGTAAATCTAAATTCGTGTTTCTTATCTGATTCAATAATATACTCAGGATGTGGACGTGAACCCCAGCTGTCATCTCCACCGATTCCCATCTGATACTTTGACAGTTTTACAACAGAGTAATTCACCGGTGGGAGCTCATATATGTGTCTTGCATTCTCAATTTCATGAGGTGTGTAAGGAAGAATACTAGCCTCCATATATTCTGGCGCATCATTTGATTCAAACTTCATTCCAAGTCCTTCACTGTCTGTTACCATTGTATATCTGATTCCTGTTCTATTTGCACATTCCTGTGGAATAACATATGGTGTAAGATCTTCAGTAACATTTTCAGAATATATTCCAAGCTTATAACCATTATTTCTGTCTCTGTAATTCTCCTGTGGTCCAAGACCATACCATTGCTGAAGATTAAGCTCAGGTCTTACCTTCACTGTAATTCCAAATTCAGGCATTTCCGGAAGCCCTTCTATACCCTCATAGGTTACACAAACATCAATCTTTCCATTTTCATGGGCAGTATATACCATTCCTACATACTTATCCTCATACATTGGAAGCTTGTACCTGTATGATATAACTGCTGCCATACCCTCCATATGAGCATCTATGAATTCAGGGCGTTTATACATACTGGCTACTTTCCAGTAGGCATCCCTCATACGCATATTATTACCATTATCATTATCTGTAGGCGCTCTCCAGAAATTAGGTTCAGGTGCATTCTTAAGCATCTCCACATCCTTGTATTTGTATGAAACCATTCCACTGTACTTATGGAAGATTGCCGCAAAATCCTTTCCCTTAACTCCGATTGTATAATCACACATAAGAAGCTTTACAGGCTCTTTGTCTGTGCTTTCATCATTTTTACTTTCTTCATTTGTATATGTATACTGCCCAAAACCAACTTCAAAGCCCTTATGAGCCCACAAGGTATCCTTCTTAAGACTCATGGAAATGATATATGTAACCTCGCCTGAAAGACTGGCTGCACATTCCTTAACTGATGAAGGAATATCATAGTCTTCTTGTGAAAGAGGCGATACTAAAACATTCAGTTTTTTCTCCATAACAGGCTTTCCATTATTGTTAACTGTAATTGTCCAGTCATATTCCGAAGCATTGGTAAACAGTGATTTATTTTTAATAGTATATGTATCCTTAGTAATGCTTATCTTCATATTCTGGTAATTGAACTTAATTTCAGGCATTTTAGGGGACAGGGTTCTGTCAGCAAATAAAATTCCATTCACACAGAAATTGTCATCACATGGTCTGTCATCGTAATCTCCACCAAAGGCAAGATATTTACTGCCACTGTAGCTTGTATTCTCAATAGCCTGATCTATAAAATCCCATATAAATCCGCCCTGATATCTCATATTATTTTCAGCCAGATCAGTGTATTTGTAATGTCCTCCATTGGAATTACCCATTGCATGACTGTATTCACAGCATAAAAACGGCTTTTCGGGGTGTTCCTCAAGGAATTTTTCAATACTGGCTGTAGGAGGATACATCTGGCTTTCCATATCTGATGTATCATTGTATCTTCTATCCCAGCATATGCCTTCATAATGGATAAGTCTTGTATCATCCATCTCTCTCATGTAGTCTGACATATCGTGAATAACAGAGCCACCAAATGCCTCATTACCACAAGACCATATTATAATTGCTGCATGATTCTTCTTAGTCTGTACAAGTGTCTTTGCGCGGTATAATACAGTGCCACGCCACTGTGGATAATCACATGGGATAACCTTGGATTCAAGGCCATTTGCTCCCGGATATGCCCAGCTTCCGTGTGTTTCAAGGTTATTCTCTGCAATCATATATAATCCATATTCGTCGCAAAGATCATAAAAATAATTCTGATTAGGATAATGACTGGTTCTGACAGCATTAATATTATGCTGCTTCATTGTCACAACATCCCATTCCATCTCATCTTTAGTTACAGCCCTGCCGTTTACATGACTGAAATCATGACGGTTAACTCCGTTAAACACTATTCGTTTTCCGTTAAGCTTCATAAGACCGTCCTTAAGCTCAAACTGTCTGAAACCAAATCTTTCCTTTGCAGTTGATACGAGATTACCATCTGCATCATATATTTTTACAGTAAGTATATAAAGCTGTGGATTTTCTGCACTCCAAAGCTCAGGTGACATTATTTTCTTAGAAAATGATATGCTGTTATTTTCAGTAACAGTAGCAGTCGTCATATCCATCTCACCAATTAAAACCTGGTCAACTAAGGAATACTTATCTGTTTCATAGAGCTTTTTCCCTGGCATGACAACATGTTTTCCCATAAAAATCTCGTATCTGAAACCACTTTTACTATAGCTACAGATATTCATGGAAACATCCAGTATGGCATTCTTGTATTCATCATCAAGTTTTGTCTTTATGAACATATCATTTACATATATATCCGGAACCGTATACAGATAAAGGTCTCTGAATATTCCGCCAAGTCTCCAGAAGTCCTGATCCTCAAGCCAGCTTCCAGAGGACCACTTAAATACCTGGATTGCAATTTTATTTTTGCCCTTTTGCACATATTCTGTAATATCAAAATCCGACGCATCAAATGTGTCTTCGCTGTATCCTGCAAACTTTCCATTAACCCAGAAAGCAAATGCGCTTTCTACACCCTGAAATGATATGTATGTTCTTTTCAAGAATGAATCCGGTATATCTGTCTCTATCACATAACTATAGACAGGATTGTACTCTGTTGGAATCTGTCCAGGCACAATCTCTTCATGTCCATCCCATGGATATACAACATTAACATACTGTGGTGCTTCGTAGCCCTGAAGCTGAACGTGTCCAGGGACCCTGATCTCATCCCAGTCGCTAACATCCACATCATTTTTCCAAAAATCCTTAGGACATTCGTCGTAATTTTTTGAAAAATTAAACTTATAAACTCCATTAAGTGATTTTACGTACTTTTCCTCATCACCAAAATAATGTGTACTTACCGGTGTTTTCTCATTAAGCTGATATATCTGTGGATCTGACACAATATCATAACTAAACATATCTGTTTTCTTCTCCATTTTGTAAACCCTCCTGAATACTATTTAATTAGTCATCCTCATCCTGATTATTGGTATATTCCGGATGCCTTTTGGGCCTTCTGGCCTCTTTTACGGGTTCTTATTTTCTTAAGCTGTACTGTTCTTCCCTTAAACTTAATCGTCTCATCCTTCAATGAAACACAGGCACCAAAGGCGACCTTGTCCCCTTTATCAAGAGTAATTCCTTTAACGCCCCTGCTTGTTTTCTTAAATTCACTTACCTCTGAAAGCATGAAACCAAGTGACTGTTCCTTTTCAGTAACCATTACTACCTTGTTATCATTTGAAGAATATTCTGACGCCGATAACTGTTTAACACATACAAGCATATCGTCATCATCCAATTTTGTTGAAGCTATTGTTGCCCTGTTTGTCTCAAACTGTGCACCTGAAACAAGCTTTATAAAGCCCTTTGCGGTGATAAATAATACAATTGAATCAAATAAATCCTCAAATGCCATGTAGTTAACGACATCTTCATCATTAAGCTTACAAAGATTGTGAACAAGCACTCCCTTATCTCTTGCCTTACATCTTGGAATTGCTGAAACCTTAATCTGATGAAGATTTCCATTGGCAGTAAATACGCACAGCTTATCATCACTCTTTATTGGAATCACATATGGGAATTCCTTTACTGTATCTTCTGTAAGTCTGTTAAAGCTTGCCTGATCCATGCACTTGGTATAACCGAATTTATCAATAAGTACATAGACATCCTCGATAACCACTTTTTTCGTATATACAACATTTTCGACAGAAGCTAATACAGTTTTACGATTACCCTCAAACTGCTTTGCAAATTCTCTGAGGCGCTTCTTAATAACCTTTAATAATTCCTTTTCGTCTCCAAGAATTCTCATATAATCAGTAATATCAGAAGTAAGCTTGTCTCCCTCTTCATGCAGCTTCATTATTTCAAGACCTATAAGCTTTGAAAGCGGCATTGCAAGTATTGCATCTGCCTGGCTTTCAGTAAAATCAAAGGTCATAGCCTCTTTTTTGGAAGCCTCGCTTTTAAACTTAATATCAGTTATATCACCATGAATAAGGCACCCCTTTGCCTGTGCCAGAGACTTACTTCCACGAAGTACTTCAATTATAAGATCTATAACATCTGTAGCGCGAATAAGTCCGTTAACAATTTCAAGTCTTGCATTCGCCTTATTTAAAAGGTGATTGTATTCTTTGGTATAAAGCTCCTTCTGGAAGGAAATGAATTCTTCAATAATACCCTTAAGGCTAAACTGTATTGGCTGCTTATCCTTAACAGCCAGCATATTTACTCCATATGTTTCTTCCATAGGAGTCTTTTTATATAAACCATTAAGAAGGTTATTAGCATCCCTGTCCTTCTTAACCTCTATTATGATTCTTATATCCTCACCGGACTCATCTCTTACATCATATATTTCATCAAATACCTTATCCTTCATAAGCTGGGCAAGGCTTTCCACCAGTTTTGTCTTATTGCCGGCTACAGTATAAGGAATCTCTGTAACTATAATATTAGTTCTTCCATTCTCTCCCGGTTCAATAACTGTCTTAGCTCTTATACGAAGCTTTCCCTCACCTGTTTCATATATTGAAGGAATCTCCTCTTTGTTGATTATAGTACCGCCTGTTGGAAAATCTGGTCCCGGAATGTATTCCATAAGCTTTTCAAGGGAAATGCCAGGTCTGTCAATGCAGGCAATTACTCCATTAATAACCTCCACCGGATTGTGTGGTGGAATATTAGTTGCCATACCTACTGCAATACCGGTAGTTCCATTAATGATAAGATTAGGAAGCATGGCAGGAAGCACACATGGCTCCTTCTCACTCTCGTCAAAGTTCGGCATAAAATCAACAAGGCCCTTTTCAAGATGATTGAGCATTGTCATGGCTGCACCTGAAAGTCTCGCCTCTGTATATCGCATGGCAGCTGCGCTGTCTCCGTCTATAGAACCGAAATTACCATGTCCATCAATAAGTGGCATTGACAGCGAATAATCCTCTGTCATGTGAACAAGTGCATCATATATGGAGCTGTCTCCATGAGGATGATACTTACCCATTGTATCACCAACAATTCTCGCACTCTTACGGTGAGGCTTATCCGGTGCAAGGCCAAGCTCCTTCATTGCATATAAAATTCTTCTCTGAACAGGCTTAAGTCCATCACGCACATCCGGTAATGCTCTTGATATAATAACGCTCATGGCATAATCCCTGTATGATGTTCTCATCTCTTCAGCAAAATCCATAGATACTATATTTTCAACAATCGGCATATCATCTTTTTTCTTTCTTGCCATAGTAATATAATCCTCCTAAACACATATACTTTCAATTAAATATCAAGATTTGCGTACTGTGCTTCTTCCATAATAAATTCTCTTCTTGGTGGAACAGCACTGCTCATAAGTACTGTTGTTATCTGGTCAGCTTCAATATTGTCACTTATTGAAACCCTTGCAAGAGTTCTTGACGCAGGGTCAAGTGTTGTCTCCTTAAGCTGGCCTGCATCCATCTCACCAAGACCTTTATAACGCTGAAGTCCTGTTATTTTCCTGTCAGATTTTCTGAACTTGTCAAGCTCATGATCATTGAAAAGATATCTTGACTGTTTCTTCTTACCCTCCACAAAATCAACCTTATAAAGAGGTGGAAGACCCATATATACCTTACCCTCTGTAAGAAGCTCCGGCATAAATCTAAAGAAAAATGTAAGGAGAAGGGTACTAATATGGGCACCATCAACATCGGCATCTGTAAGTATGATTATTTTGTCATACCTTAACTTGCTAATATCAAAATCATCCCCGATTCCACATCCAAATGCAGCAATCATAGTTCTTATCTCAGCATTAAGAAGTATCTTATCAAGAGTTGCCTTCTCAACGTTAAGAATCTTACCCCTAAGTGGCAGGACTGCCTGAGTTTTTCTGTCTCTGGCAGTTTTAACAGTGCCACCAGCAGAGTCTCCCTCAACAATATATATTTCACATTCTTCCGCCTTTTTTGATGAGCAGGAAGCAAGTTTACTTTTAACATCAACATCATTTAACTGCTTAAGTACAGCATTTCTTGCCTTATCTCCGGCCTTTCTTGCGTTATATGCACGGAGAGAGTTGTCGAGAATACTTCGTAAGACTTCAATATTCTTATCAAAATACAACTGTATCTCACGACTGAATACCTCATCAACTGCCATCTGGGCATCTGAATTTCCAAGCTTTGTTTTGGTCTGACCCTCAAACTGTGGGTCCGGATGTTTAATGGAAATAATACTTACAAGACCATTACGATAGTCTCGTCCATCAAGCTTTTCCTTATCCTTAATCATTCCAAGTTCCTTGGCATACTGGTTCATTACCCTTGTAAGTGCAGTCTTAAATCCTGTAACCAGTGTTCCACCCTCAGATGTATTAATTCTGTTACAGTAAGAATTAATCTGTTCAGAATAATTAGTTGTGTACTGTAATGCTACTTCAACTTCTATATCTCCACTGGTTCCTTCAATATATATTGGTGAATCATGAAGAACCGAAACCTCTGGTGATGTCTCCTTTAACTTATCCACAATATATGTGATATAGCTTTTAATTCCATCTTCCTCATGATATGTGTATGTCTGCTTATGCTTCTCATCATTAAAAATGAGCTTCAGACCCTTATTAAGGTAAGCAATCTCTCTTAATTTCTTACGGATAGTATCACTTTTAAATTCAATAGTGTCAAAAATCTCCGGATCAGGATAAAATGTTACCTTTGTTCCCGTATCAGATTTATTGCATTTGCCCACAGCAGGAATAAGTCCCTTTTCAAGCACTGTGACAGCATGTCCACCGTCCTTATACTCATCCCTGAATACAAGACCACCACGTCGCACCTCAACAATCATACGGGTGGAAAGGGCATTAACTACAGAAGCTCCAACTCCGTGAAGACCTCCTGACACCTTGTATACTGAATTACCAAATTTACCACCGGCATGAAGCATGGTATATACTACTCTTATGGTTGGAATTTTCTTGGTAGGGTGAATATCAACCGGCACGCCACGTCCATTATCTTTAATGGTAATTCCACCATCCTTCTGAAGGGTGATATTAATCTCACTGCAAAATCCAGCAAGATGTTCATCAATTCCATTATCCAGAATCTCCCATATAAGATGATGAAGCCCCCTTGTTCCTGTGCTTCCAATATACATTCCAGGTCTCTTTCTTACTGCTTCGAGTCCTTCTAAAACAACAATCTGACTTCCTGTATAACTCTCCATTCCTTATAACGTCCCCTTTTTCAAATTTTACATCTAATTGATATGTCTGTTTAATATTTATTCTGATTATTAAGTAATACTGCCGGCCACATATCAAAGCGCTTATTTATATTATCAAGACACTGTCTGTATCGTAATTTTTCTTCATCACTAAAACCATTATTTTCAACCATTTCCTTGGTGTTACGGTGAACACGGGTATTAAATGGCTGGCTTTTCATAAGCCTGATTATCTCATCCATTGAACTGTTTTTATCTGATATTACTTCATACATCTTAAGCCTGCAGGATTTTCTGGAATTGTCCGAAAAATCTTTTCTAATATCATCATTTTTCGCTTTTTCTGAATTCGTACAAAATAATATACCAATAGCCTCATTTTCACGGTAACCGTTTTCCATAAATGAGCCGTATTTTTCGTAGATTTTCTCAGCTTTTTGGATATTGCCACTTTGTGCATATCCTTCAAGAGTCTTCACCTTTGCAAGTGCAAAACCCGAAAATCCCACACATATTAATATAACAAATGATACAATTCTCATATACAGTGGTTTTATCTGTATAGTATTTTTAAGCTTCACAGGTTCATACAAAAAGCAGATAACAAACAGCATATATATTGATGAAAACATTAAATTATATTCAATAAATGCATCCACTAAAATACACACTGCTATCAGTTCAACTACTCTTTTTGTCCTGCAATACTTGTAAATTGCCAGTACTAACATCATTATGAGCAAAATTACTGCAATAATTCCTGCATCCAGTCCCGCCTGCACATAGTTATTGTGTACAATACGTGCAGAATACTGTGCCGACTGGTGCTCGTTAAATATGTACTGCCAGTTTGATGGACCTGCCCCTTTTAAAGGCGAGGTGCATATATATCTAATCCCATCATAAGACTGAACAAATCTTTCGACAAACGACGACAGAACGCCGCTTCCCCTTTTTATTATAAGTAATACTGCCATTATTGTAGCAGTTACAAAAGCACAAATCATAGTCCTTCTTATGGCTTTTCCAAGTCTTATGCAGCTTCCTGACACAATCATATGAATCACGAAAGCAGTAAAGAGAATTATTACAGAGCCCGCAGACCTTGTAAGCAGGGTGTCAATAAGACATACAATTGGGGCAACCTGCATCCATTTTATATTTTTTCTGCCTTTTGGATTCTTTTTATATACTTTGTCTTTCGTATTATGTGTATTTGAAAAGAATGTAAGTAAAAATGATATGGCAAACCATATGCCACATACATTGGCATATCCAAAAGTAAACAGTAGCCTATTTCCATCTAATAAACCTGGAATATTAAATAAGCCCATATACATTCCCACATACAAAAATAAAGCAATAACACCGGATATTACACCACAATATTGCAAAAAGACAATTAGTATATCTTTTGCCTTACTGTCCATGTAAGAAAGCATTATTGCCATTATAAGCATAACAACCTGCAGAATGGCAGCAGTTATAACACTGAAAGCCATTCCACTTACGATTGCTGATATTATATATATCAATGCAAGTGCAGTCATATGGAAAAGCTCATGGCTTACCACAAGCTTTTTCCCTTTGATCACACATGCTGATGCACAAAGGCATCCTGCGATGATATATGTTTGTGCATAAAATCCACCCTGTATGCATATAAGAAACAAACAGGAAACTATTGCGAAAAATAACATATTACTTAATCTTTACCTTCATTACCTTACTCCAGTTTTTAGAGTATGCCTTCTTCTTACCATCAAGAGTATATGCCTTAAATCTTATATAATATGTTTTGCCTGATTTAAGCTTCTTGATTGCAACTGACTTCTTAGCTGTTGTAAGTTTTTTGCTGTTCTTGAAATTCTTCTTAAGTGAATACTGAACAAGATATCCCTTAACGTTTTTACTCATTGAAGGAAGCTTAACAGTTACCTTCTTCTTACCTGCAACAAGCCTAACCTTTTTAGCGTTAACCTTTGCAGGTGCACTTACCTTATTAGCTGTTGTCTGAGAAGTACTGGTAACTGATGGCTGTGTAGCCACTGGCTGCCGGGATGCTGGATGCTGGGCTGCCGGCTGCTGAGTCGCTGGCGCATTGACACCATTATCAGCCAGCTGATAAATTCCCCACATACCAGTACTCTTACTCTTTAAAGGAACTATATTATCTATAAGAGCTCCTCTACCTGAAAACTTAGAATACTCAAGGAATACCTCAAGCTTTCCGTCAGTGCCATATGAAGCAATATCTTCATTTGAATAAAATACATTGTAGCTTCCATCATCAAAACATGAAACTTCTTTAACATTAGCATAATGACCAACAAGACTTCCATCTGCTTTTACAACATCAATATAGTCATATGCTTTTGATCCGTTTTCATTATCTGTATCTGTCTTTTTGTCTGACAACTTACATAAAGAGTAATAAATTGAATTAGGATATACTTGATCATACAATCCTACATATTTTGTTGCATCAAATTCCAGGTTACCATTCAAATCATAAACTGACGTATATGAGCCATCCTTAGAGTATATTTCACATATCTTAGTATCTTTAACATAATGATCAAAATATACTTCGTTTGTTGAAGAAATATTAGTAACCTTCCCTGTATTGATATTGGCTAATACATATATAGATTTGCCATCCTCAGTATAGTTTTTTCCAAGGAGCATACCACTTTCTATGTCAATATCACTGATATAATCCACTGAAAAGCTATTAATAGTTTCCCCTTTCAGATTCATCACATACCATTTTCCATCACGAGCATATCTGGCACATATATACTTCTCTGCACCATATCTTATATCATCGAACTGCCTATCAGCTTCTACAACAACCATACCATTAAGGTCCATTACTTCAACAAATGAATAACTTGCTCCATTCTCTTCATCATAGACATTTTTGTAATAGTTAATATATGCATTATAATTATATGATATTTCTGTGTTCTGGGTTAAGTCATCCACTGATGCAATTACAATACCACTCTCATCTAACAATTCATAAGTTTTTGGTTCTACATCTTCTGTTTTGAGTAATGCAACATATCTATTGTCAGCAACCTTTACTACTTTATCATATTTTTCAGAATTCGCTATATTATCTGGTATCCCAAATATATTACCATGTTGTCCTTTTTTAATAAAATTACCATTAAGATCCCATTCTGAATATTCATTAGTGCCACTATTCGTTGTTTGAATTACAACAATTCCACTTTCATTCCTGGTTGTACTTGCATATTCAGCCTGACCAAGATCAACCTTCACATTACCGCTAAAATCAAGAAGATACCCATGTTTATCATCTGTTGAAGCAAATAATCCATCATATCCAGGAAGATTTGAAATGACCTTGTACTTTCCACAAGGAATAACCTCTTTTCCTGTAATATCAATAAGGCCCACCTTATCATCTTTATCAGTTACTGTTGACACATTGTTAAAAAAACCATAAACACTCTTATAAGCGAGTGTTGGCTCAACAATGCACTTCAAAATCATCTTGGCCTGCTCCCCTGCAGCTTTAGCACCTTCCGCCGGAACAGTACCCATAACCATTGTCATTGCCATTACAACAGCCATGATCTTAGTTAAAATTTTCTTCATTCATTTTCCTCCTTCATAAGTGTAATATATTTAATTATAAGACAAACATTTGTTTTTTTCAAGAAAAAAAAGTACTACGCATTATTTATAATAACACGCAGTACTCCTTCAATATTTTATCTCAGTTGAGACTTGAAAATCTAAATTATTCTGCAGCAAATAATGGTGTTGAAAGATATCTGTCTCCTGAGTCAGGTAACAGTGCAACGATTGTCTTTCCTGCATTTTCAGGTCTGTTTGCAAGTATTGCTGCTGCCTTAAGTGCAGCACCTGATGAAATACCAACAAGTATTCCCTCACTCTGTGCAAATGCTCTGCCTTCTTCATATGCTTCATCATTTTCTATTGTAATAATCTCATCATATATTGATGTGTTAAGAACATCTGGTACAAATCCTGCTCCAATTCCCTGAATTCCGTGCTTTCCAGCAACACCTGTTGAGAGAACAGGGCTTCCTGCCGGTTCTACTGCAACAACCTTTACATCAGGATTCTGCTCTTTAAGATACTCACCTACTCCTGTTACTGTTCCACCAGTTCCAACTCCGGCTACGAATATATCAACCTTTCCTTCAGTCTGCTCCCATATTTCAGGACCGGTTGTTGCCTTATGTGCAGCAGGGTTTGCTGGATTAACAAACTGTCCAAGAATAACTGCACCACTTATCTCTTCCTTAAGTTCATTTGCCTTGGCTATGGCACCCTTCATTCCTTTTGCTCCCTCTGTAAGAACAAGCTCGGCACCGTATGCCTTAAGAAGATTTCTTCTTTCTACACTCATTGTCTCTGGAAGTGTAAATATTGCCTTATAGCCCTTTGCTGCTGCAACAGCAGCAAGACCAATTCCAGTGTTACCGCTTGTTGGCTCAATAATTGTAGAACCTTCTTTTAAAATTCCCTTTTTCTCTGCATCTTCTATCATTGCTGCAGCAATACGATCCTTTACTGATCCTGCCGGGTTAAGATACTCAAGCTTTGCATATATAGCTGCCTCAGTGGCACCTGCCTTTTTAGAATATCTCTCTGCCTTTAATAATGGTGTTTTTCCGATTAATTCTAATGCGCTGTTTACTGTTTTACTCATAATAAATGCCTCCTTGTGTCTGATGACTTCTGTTTTTGAATTCGTTTTGTTTTTTGAATCTTGTTTTTGGTTTTAATTCTGTCTTTGAGTTTTTTGAGCTCGTTTGTGTTTTATCCAATTTCCTACTCTGTTAGTAGGTTTTGTTTGATTGTGATTATACGTTACGTTTATTCAGTTGTCAATAGAATTCTAATTATAAGGTAATTGCTTTTATCTAGACATTATTATAGTTTTTGCCTATATTCATTTATGGAATGATTTTTATTTTCTGCTTCTTTTACCTATCAAGTGAATATGTTTGTAGGTATTGTATTTTCTTATTATTGTTGTTATAATTGTTTTGTGTATTTTATGCATTCAACTTGAATACCAGGGAGGAATAATTATGATATCAACAAAAGGACGTTATGCCCTCAGACTTATGCTTGATCTTGCCACACAGGAATCAGCAGATACTGAATATGTACCTCTTAAGGACATTGCATCAAGACAGGGCATATCTGAAAAATATATGGAGATTATTATTAAGGAACTTGTTAAGAACAAACTTATAATAGGACTTCGTGGTAAGGGTGGCGGCTACAAATTAACCCGTAAGCCTGAAGAATATCCTGTTGGAGAGATTCTTGAAGCAGCCGGCGAACAGCTTGCTCCCGTAGCCTGCCTTCTTTCAGATACTGAACCCTGCAAAAGAGAAGATGCCTGCCAAACCATTTCCATGTGGAAAAAGTTTAACAGGCTATCTCATGATTTCTTTTATGGAATTAAACTCACAGATTTAGTTGAATAGTCTCTGCCTTATATTTCTTTGTACTGCTTACGGATTAATGTGGCTTAATACCGGCTTAATACTACTTATTACCGCTTAATGTGGCTTAATACTACTTCATACGGCTTAATACTAACTTAATACCGCTTCGTATTTTTATCACAGCTGCGCAAATTTATCTGTTCCTTTGACTCTAAGCCATCTGTATAACAGTAAATCTGCAAGGAGCAGTACACCTGCAACTATAAAAAGATATACTATTACACTGATCTTATATCCAATCCCATATCTAATGAGTAAAAAAGGTACTAATATACCTGCAGTAAGAACAAAACTTCCAAAAATTTCAATAAACATATTCATGCTCTGTTTTATTGGAACTATCTCATTAGTCCAGGTAAAGTTAGGTCTCATTATACCTAAAGCAAGACCACCGAAGGCCTGAAGGAGCATGAATAAAATGGTTATCAGCACGATAAACAGCTTCTCTATTACACCTGTTTTTACTGTCAGTAAAACACAGATGTCACATATTATTAAAGGAACTCCTGTAACTGTAAGCTGTACAAGAAGCTTTGACTTAAGTACGTTCCACATGTTTACAGGCAGTGACTTTAATATCCAAAGATTTTTACCCTCTAAAGATACTGAAGGAACAACCATATTATTCATGGACAATATGATGCACATTCCTGCAATGACAAACACACATATACATGCCTGGGCATCTTTGCCAAACATCATGTTCATAGCTTTAATAAGGTTCCCGCCTTTTACAAGCATAACAACACTTGCAGCAATAAGCATCAGGGAACCAAGACCGCAATTAAGCATATAATTGGGACTTGATGTGAATTTTGCCATTTCTTTAGCAAATAAGGCTCCAAGCTCATTTTTCATCTTAAGTTTTTTCTGTCTGTATGCCACACGGTCTACATTTCCTGTTGAGGTAACAATACCTATAAAGCTCTTGGCAAGTACATAATATGTTACGGCTGTAACTGATACCGTTATAAGAGTTACCAAAAGCATTGCCATTACATTTCCTGTGCCGGTTTTTCCAAATAATGTTAAGGCATACGCCTTATCTTCTATTGTTCCACCATATAATGCTGCATTAACAAGAAGGCTCTCAATAACTGACTGTGCCTTAAAATACACAAAATAATACAATCCTATAAAAATCAGTGAAACAGCTACACTTACAAAGCTCCTATTCTTTAACTTGAGGCTTACTTTAGCCACACACCATCCAAGAACGCAGGACATAATGAGCACAATGAGTGAAATCTGGATAGTTAAAAGAATTCCACCAATTATAACAGCCGGTGAAGCCGAGACAACAATCCAGTATACAATATCTGCTGGCACAATTACCACCGCAGAATACATAAGTCCCATAAGATATACTGTAACAAGTCTTGATATAAGAATACTTGAAACAGGAATAGGCATTGATAAAAGCAAATCATTATCCTTTGACAAATAAAGCCCCGAAAATGTATTAAAGACACTACCAAATGTTCCTAAGGCAATCGATAACATTCCCATTATGAAAAAATATAGCCAGGACATCCCTGCCTCTGCAAAACCACCACAAAGACTGTAGGCGAGATATGAAAACATACCGCCTAATACTCCTATCATAATACCGACGAACATCAGTATAAATAATACAATTGATACTTTGGAACGGGCTTTATTCTTTTTCTGGTCATAGAAATAACCACGAAAAATCTCTGTCATCTGTTTCTTAACAAGTAAAGCGACCATTATTCTCCCTCCAATTCCAAAAATACCTCTTCTAAGCTGTCATCACCTTTTACATCTTCCATAGTTCCGGAACGGATAAGTTTTCCACTTTTAATTATGGCAACCTTGTCACAAAGCTTTTCAGCAACCTCAAGTACATGAGTTGAGAAAAAGATTGCACCACCCTTGTCACAAATCTCTCTCATCATTTCTTTTAACAAATGAGATGCCTTAGGATCAAGCCCTACAAATGGTTCGTCCATTATAATGATGTCCGGCTCATGTATCCAGGCTGAGATTATTGCAAGCTTTTGTTTCATTCCATGGGAATAGGCTGAAATTGGCTGACCCAGATCATTTGTAATTTCAAAAAGATCTGCATACTTATGTATAAGCTCATTGCGCTTAAGGCCATCAACCTTATAAACGTCTGCAACAAAGTTAAGATACTTTATTCCACTCATAAACTCATACAGATCCGGATTATCCGGAATATAAGCAATCTTTCTTTTGCAGGCAAGAGGATCATCCTTCACAGACATACCATCGATGTATATATCTCCGGAATCAAATTTGAGAATTCCAACAACCGATTTTAATGTTGTTGTCTTGCCGGCTCCGTTATGTCCGATAAATCCGTATATTTCACCCGGCTTTATCTCCAGGGACAAATCATCCACGGCAAGCTTGTTACCATACGCCTTTGTTAAATGTTCAATTTTAACCATAATGTACTCCCTTCGTACCAGCATGCAAACTGTCAGTT
>DEDL01000016.1:0-2386 GCA_002349525.1 Lachnoclostridium sp. UBA2905 | reverse complement strand
GGGCTTATATCCGCCCTATGTCAGACTCCGGTCAGTTCAGATCAGCCTCATGCTTTTCCCTATTAATTACAATTTAATATAGTTACATTGTTTTTTTCAAAGCATTTTTCCATATTACACAAAACATATTACAATTATATAAAAAAAATATAAATACTATGATATTAATCCTATGTATAATGTGCTAATTTCAAGACATTAATTGTATATATGGTGTAGCATTTTCAGGATATTAATCATATGGTGTACCAATTTTATAATATGTATCCTTACCAGCTTTCTTCAGCTTTCCCTTTTTAAGTACGAATTTAGTAAATTCAGTCTTTGTAACCGAAACGCTATCATTTTTCCATTTAGCATATTTTTTCCTAATGGCTTTTGGCCATGCATTTTTTGAGCTATTGTACAACTGCTTCGAATCTGCTAAATAAAGATATTTTCCTTTTTTACCGGGATCAGATGATACAAATGACCACAAATATCCTTCAGTATTATATGTTTTAAGAAGCTTCAGACTGTTTTTACTCCATTTATATACATTAATTCCACCTGCTGCATAGTCATTGTCACCATACTGCAGTATTCCTAACATTGAAGATCCTAATTTTACTGAATTAAACTGTACGTACATTGTTGACAGCTTATTGCCAAGGTTAAGTTTTACAGCCTCTTTACCATTCACTGTTACTGTAATAGTAGCCTTAGTATAATCGCTGTTTCTCATTCTTGTAATCGTAACATTCTCAATTTTTCCATCACCATTGTAATCAGCACTCATACTCGCTGAATTTTCGTCTTCAATTATGGATACATGACCAATCTCCGGCGAACTGCTCTCCCTGATTGCCGCTTCCCTCTGGGTTTCCCCCGCATTAAATTCTTTGCTGTAGTAGTTTTTGGCCTCAGCAAAGTTGCAGTTTAACATTGATGTTGCCATAAGGGCTGCCATAAGCCCACAAATAAACTTTTTCATAATAACCCTCCTGTTTGAATTGAATTTCATTTTTAATTGAAGCTCATTCTTGAATGGAATCTTTTTCCTTAATATAACACAACTGAGCAGCTTTTCCAATATACATGGGTTTTGAGTCCTAGCTGTGCATAATATTTGTGTCTCATTTACATGTTCATTATGCCTGACCTATTAAACTTTATGTCTCATTTACATGTTCATTATGCCTGAATTATACAGTCCCTTTACGCCCTTTCAACTCGCCACACGTAAAATTGGACATCTTCACCATTATCAGTGTTACAAGGCCGCTTGCCATGGCTGCAGCTGCAGCTGACATCCATATTCCGGTTAATCCATACACCTTAGTTAGCAGGTATATGCTCAACACTGGAAATACAAGGGTTCCTAGTAATGAAACTACCAGAGACTGAACCGGCTTATCAATTGCCGTAAATAGAGATGAAAAACTCAAATCAATCCACCCGGCAAGATAAGAAAATGCAAATAATTTTAATGCCTTTATACTCATTGCCAATAGTTTCTCATCTCCCGGCTCAACAAATATTGAGGCAACATATGAACCGGCAAAAAACATAAACAAAAATGCAAACCCTGAAATAATAATCGTTGCAGCCAGCACTCGTTTAAAAATAGACTTCATACGGTTAATGCATTTCGCACCATAGCAATAACTTATTGCCGGCTGAAGTGAATCGCACAATCCAAAATTCAACATACCTATCATGCAATCTACATACATAACAATAGAATATGTGGCAACAGCCTTTGTTCCTCCGTATTTTAGCAGAAAGAGATTCATGATCATACTCATTATCGACATGGAAATATTACTGAAAAATTCACTTGAGCCATTTATAAGAATCCTTACAAAATTTCTGAATTTAACCTTAGGTTTAGTATAGTAAAGATCCCTTTTATTACCATCAAAAAAACAAGCATTACAATTGAGCCACCGACTATTGAAATACAGCTTGCAAAGGCTGCTGCCTTCACTCCCTTATGCATAACTGCAATCAGGACAAAATCAAGAATAATATTTGCCCCCTGGGATACAACACCTATTATCATGCTTATTTTTTCACAGCTTATAACCCTCAAATAATTATCCATTGCAAAGTACACTGGAATTAAGGTTCCAAAAATTGTATACACTTTAAGATATCCGATGCTCATATCTACTGCAGCAATACTGGCTCCTGGAGCAATAAGCTTAACAAAAGGCTCTGCAAAGCAATAACCAAATATAGCTATCAAAAATGATATTCCAATAATAAATGCTACAGAAAATGAGAACATTTTCGAAGCATCATCTCTTCTTTTCTTTCCCAGAAGCATAGATATATTAACTGATGCTCCTGTTGCTATCATGTTTGACACCGCTTCTACAATAAGTCAGCAACCACCACTTCA
>DEDL01000004.1 GCA_002349525.1 Lachnoclostridium sp. UBA2905 | reverse complement strand
TCTGTCTTGGTTGCCTGCTTTCCAAGTCTTCCCTGACCAATAATGTATTTCTTGCCTCGATACTCCAGCAGTCCGCTATTTGTAAGCGGTGTGTAATCAACAGGGGATACCAAGGTTTCCATAAAAATATGCTCTCCTTTGATAGAACTCCATCCATGATCTAATGCTATTTTTACAGCTACGCTTGTATCTATTTGTTCGCCCTGCATGATAAGTCCATCATTTATATAAAAATTAGTATTTCTTTCTTCCATAATTGCCTCTCTTTCTTTGACTTATTTGTCAATCTATAAATTTGTTTAGTGAAATTGATTTACGATTTCAGCAAAAATAATTTCCTCTGCAATCATCTTTGCCTGTTCTCTAATTCTCCACATCTCTATCGTAGAAGTTGGATTCTTTGGTTTATGGCTTTGCAAATAACGGTCTGTGATATTATCAAGCAGTTTATATGCTTCTTCATTTATCTCAGCCGCTTTTTCTCTTAATCTACTATATCTTTTAAGACTCAAATATCTCTGTGGATATTCCAATTTCATATACTCCATCCAAAGATATCCATACTTTCCTACATCAATCTGCTCCTCTTCCGCCGAAATGAGCGGATAGAAAATTCCATCTTTTTCTTCATACTGAACACCCAGCTTCTCAAATAACGTTAGCTGTTCATCATTTTGCAAATTGTCAGAACCAACTGCATCTGCTATAATTGTCTTGCTATACATATGGGAAGGTTGCTCACCAGCTACGCCAATAGCAGGAATCCGAGCAGCCTTTTCTTTTTGCTTATCCGTCATACTCATTCACCATCCCCTCCATAATCGTTGCAACCATTTCCACCACAATCAAAAGCTCCTCATTATCATCGCTGACGGATTCTAGACGTTTGAGTTCCTCATATATCTGTGTCATTTGATTCTTCAATGCCTTGAATACCTTCGGATTGCCCTGGACAACTACCTCACGGTTTAATAGTCTTCGCAGGATATAATCCTGCTTTGCAAGTCCTGATAATTCCACTAAGTTATCAAGCAGCTTTGCTTCCTCCTCGGATACTCGAAATCCAACATTGCGATTTCTCCATCTGCCTTTCGCATCTAAACTTTTCTCCATATAGTTATGCCTCCTTCGTCATTCTCTCAATTTCCAGTTTCTCAGCCATCTCATTTTGCACAGTCGGGAATAAATGTGCATAGCGATAAGTAATTTTCTCTGTTTCATGCCCCACACGCTTCCCTATAGCTAATGCACTAAATCCCATATTGATAAGAAGAGAAACATGGCTGTGACGTAAATCATGAATTCTGATTTTTTTCACGCCCGATGCCTTACAACCTCTTTCCATCTCATGACCAAGATAGGATTTTGTAAAACTGAACATCCTCTCACTTTCACCTATCTCATAAAACATTCCAAGATAATCTTTAATCTCATCACACAAAAATGGGGGCAAAGTGATAATTCGATTACTTTTTACCGTCTTAGGTGTCGTAATAATATCCTCCCCCTTCGAGCGATGAAATGTTTTATTAATTCGCAATGTCTGCTTTTCAAAATCAAAATCGCTTTGCGTAAGTGCCAGCAACTCTCCTGAACGAATTCCCGTCCAATATAAAAGCTCAAAAGCATAATAGGAACGCGGCTTGTCCATCATTACCTCTGCAAATTTTAGATACTCTTCTTTCGTCCAAAATTGCATCTCCTTTGGCACCTCCTTACCAATGGTTCCTGCCAGTGAGGACGGATTCTTCGGAAGATTGTAATATTTCATCGCATGTGCAAATATTGCTGTAAGCTGAGCTTGTATCGTTCTTAAATAGTCCTGAGAATATCTTTCTTCCTTTCCTTCATTCTTAAAGGCTGCCAGAAGCTCATTCTGCCATGCAATCACATCTCTGACTTCAATTTCATCTATCTTACGATCTGCAAAATATGGCAAAATCTTTGTTCTTATGATATGACTTTTCGTCTCCCAGGTACTCTGCTTTAACCTTGATGCCTTGTCCGCTTCGTATATCTCATAGAAGCTACCAAAGGTCATATCTAGCTTCGCCTGAGCTTTTAGCATCATCTCATGTTCCCAGGCTACTGCTTCACGTTTTGTTTCAAAGCCACGTTTTTGTGTCTGCTTTCGTTTTCCTGTGATATCCGTATATCGGTATATCACACGCCACTTGCCGGTAGCATTGTCTTTATAAACCGACATATAATCAACTCCTTTCCACTACTCTTTGCTGTAGCACATTCTTTCATAAAAATATGCTTTACTAACTCTTGCAGCTACTGTAATAAGTCCTTTTGCTTTCAATTCCTTATTAAGCTGTCTTACAATCTCATAAGCCTTTGACTTTGAAACTGATAATAGCTCTGCAACTTCATCCACTGTTAAAAATGTCTTTTCTTCCATATTCCCTTTGCCTCCTTTCATTGAATGTTTGATTTGGTGTATTCTCGTCCCCGTTCTGACAGGCAACCCTGCTCGGCGCTGTGCCATCCCTTGTACTTCTATTCCCTTGTACTCAGGCGCTCGCTTCATTATGAAGGTCTTGGCGGTTTGTTCGGTTTCGTACACTCATTCAGTTTTGTGCTTAACTTTTATCCGTTAAGTTTATGTATGGTTATTATATTAACTCTTTTTAGTTAAGTCAAGACCTTTTTAACAAATAATTAACTTTTTTTGTTAAAGTTCTTCTTGATTACATTATTTACAGGTGCTATACTACACTTAAACAAATTGATTTAACTATAATGCTAATGGCAACATTAACGGACAAAAGGAGGCAACTATGTTAGGAAAAAGAATACGATTATTCCGAAGCAGAAAAGGATTAAAGCAAAAAGAACTCGGTGAAATGGTAGGATTCATGGGTAAAACTTCAGATGTTCGTATCGCACAATACGAAACCGAAGCCCGTACTCCAAAAGATGACCTGATTAAACAATTAGCTGATATCTTTGGTGTTACAACCAGAGCAATCACAGTACCTAATATTGATTCCTATCTTGGATTGATGCATACCTTCTTCGCCCTTGAGGACGAGTATGGATTCCAAATAAGTACCGATAAGGATGGACGTCCATGTATAACTCTCGACAAAAATCATCAGGCTTATGACCAGATAGCACCTATGCTTTTTGCTTGGCTTAGTCAATATTCCAAGCTTAAACAAGGAGAAATCTCCGAAGATGAATACGACAATTGGAGATATAACTTCCCAAACATTGAACCAACCACCGGCTATGTAAAGAATGCCATCTCTGACAAACTGGATGCCGAACTCCAGGATGCATTATCAGAAGAAATGAAGAAACGAGGTCTGCTTTAATTCCATTTTCTAGTGGCAACAGACCATACAAGAAAAAATCAGATAAATAGAAAAAGACCTTCTCGAAATTCCTTTCCAGTTTGGAAAAGAACTTCAGTAAGGTCTTATTTAAATGCAATTAATATAATATTTCACTTAACACATTTGCGTTAGATTATGTTGCCAAATCG
>DEDL01000005.1:2896-6453 GCA_002349525.1 Lachnoclostridium sp. UBA2905 | reverse complement strand
AAGGCCGAGTGGAAGATGTTCCACGCGACCGAGGATGGGGAAATCGCTGAGAAGACTGATGCTACTGAGAATGAAAGCGAAGAAACACAGGAAGACGAAACTATAGAGTCTGTTGAATCTACTGAATCGACAGAATCAATCGAATCGGCTAATCAGAATAATGCTTCTGCAACGGATGCATCTACGGAAGAAGCGACTACTTCGGATGATTCTGAAAGCGCAGAGACAACGACCGGAAACAGTACTACTGATCTCGTAACCGAGAACAGCGTGTTGCATGATATTACAGAAGATGCAGAGGTGTCTACCGACAGCGATAATAAAGTGGTTCATAAGGTAGACTTTTCATCAGATTCATTCTCTGTTTACGTTCTCGCATATACTGTAGATTTTCATTATGGAGATTATACATGGTCTATTGATGGGGAGGCTTCTGTCCGTTTATCAGAGGTTCTTAAGCAGTTAGGCCTTGATATTAATATTTCCGATATTCAAGATGTATCTCTTACCCTTGCAAAGCAGGTTGATGAGTCTGTTGATGAGAAAGAGCTTTATCTAGAAAAACAAGAAAATGATTGGCTAATAAAGAGTGATATTGCCTTCAACAATATTTATACCATGACCATAAAGGCAACTGATGGGATGGTCTATGAAATAGAAATAACAGATGCTAATAAGAAAGGCGATGACTTAAGTAAAAACAACCAGATAACGAGTGTTGTTATCAGTAAAAAGGATAGCAATGGAAACTGGGTAAGTACTGATACAATTAATGAAGGCGATACAACGCAGTTTAGTATAAACTTTAAAATTCCAGCGAATAAAATGGATAGTAGCAAGAGCGCTTATTATCAGCTTCCTGGAAATATAACGCTATCAAATGGTTCTGATGGTACATTATATGATAAGAATGATGCAACAAAGGCCATCGGTACTTATTCAATTGATTCTACTGGATTGATTTCCATGACATTTAATGAGAACATAGATGTCAAAAAGGAAACCATTGGTAATGTTACATTCCAAGGAAAGGCTTCCTGCGAGAGTGCAAAGGATAACTATAACATTAAATTTCCAGGCTCGGGGACAACAATTAAGGTTGTTGTTCCTGACGAAAAGAAATATGATATTGCCACAGTAAAGGAAGGAACGTTAGCTGATGATTTAAGATCAGCAACTTATACTGTAACTGTGTCAACGGAGAAAGGAACCGGTGAGTTCCCTGTAACCATTGGTGATTATGTTAATCATTGGAATATGACGAACATAACCAATGCTTCTTATGATGAAAGTACTCTTAGAGTTATTAAGATTGCTGCAAATGGAAATGAATCTTCGGTTAGTGGGTATACAGTTACTTGGAATAATTCTTGGGACGATGACGCTAATAAGAAGCAGCCTAATTTTACAATCACTGGTTTAGGAAAGCTCGCTGCTGGTGAAAAGTATAGAGTTTCCTATAAACTGAATTTCACACAGAAGACAGATTGCGATGGATATGGTTTAATCGGCAATACAGGATGGTCAAAATATGGAGATCATAATCCTTCAGAGGCACTTTGTCGTAAAGAATGGACTAAGTTGGTTGCGAAGGGTGGAGAATACGAAGAAAATAACAGGCGAATCAAGTGGACCGTTTGGTTTAATGATAGACAAACAAATATTGCTGGTATGACCTTTACCGACGCTATTCCAGGAGGTGTTCTAGCAGACGGGAAAACTAGTGCAAGCTTAAAGAGAGATCCGGATGATGGAACAAATATTGAACTCAATGTGAATGGTGGTACGTTGTCTTATACATTCCCGAATGGCACAGAAGACAAACATAAGTATAAGCTTGAGTATTATACGCCGGTTACAGATTCAACTACAGGGAATGTGTCTAATACTGCACATTTTGGTGGGTTTGAAGCAAAGGCGGATGTTTCAGTTGCGCACAGAACGTCCAATACAGAAAAAAAGTTTCAGAATGAGTCTGACCTTGGAAATGGGACACTTAAACTTACATGGAGAATAGAAGATACGATTGGTTCAGATGTATCTTCTATGACTTCATATACTATAACAGATGAAATTGGTAAAGGAGATGATAGACATTACGGTATCGCATCTGAAATTGATAAGCATCTGAAATCTGGTGATAATATCTGGGTTAGCGATGCCTATGGCTTACATAACTATGGAAATATCAATGATGCGTATATAAAGATTGATTTAAAATACTATGATAAGAATGGTAATGAGGTCTCTGCCAATGATTCTTCTACACATGTAAAGAAATTCGAATTACTTTTTACAAGTACAAATCATGAAAGTTTCTCTTTAAATTATGTGTATATCAATTTAATACCTACAATCTTTAATATTTTAGGGGTAGAACCTGGTACTACACTTACAGCAACGAATAATGCGAATAATGCGAGTGCATCCCACAGCTATACGGTTCCTAATGAATTATCGAAACAAGTTAAAATTAGCGATGGTTCATTTGAAATAGGAAATCAGACCCTACAGTATAATAGTAGCGATAAGACGATTACCTATAGACTGCTTCTGACGACACATTCTGATGTCGATGAGAATGGACAGGAGAAGAAACAGACACTAAATGTTACGGATATTTTGCCTAAGGGACTAACATATATTGAGGATTCCTTAAATGTAAAATTTCATGTTGGGGATGAAAAACATGATTATTATGAACCTACTACAAATGATGTTTGGGGAGATAAAAACGTCGATTTCTTAGACAAAGCAAAACCATCTCTTGATATTTCAATAAATGATGAAGGAAGGACTGTATTAGCAATTACTATTCCAAATTATTATTGGTGTCAGAGCAGAAATAAGATCGTAGTATATTATAAGCTTTCGTATGCGAATGATTCATTCTGGAATGACCTGACGCACAAGGATAAGGAGTATCTGAACAGCGCAACATATAATGGGTCTACTTCTAGTGTAAATGTAGACATTCATCATGATGAGAGCTATTTGGATAAATCGGCTGAACAATTGAAGGATGATACGGGAAATAATTATCGTAATCTTGTAAATTACTCTATCATTATTAACAGCAGTGGATTGGATTTGATTCCAGATTCTGACGAGCTTGTACTTACTGATAAGATGGTAAATCAGTACAACTACAATGCAATCAGTGAATTGGAACCTTCACTGGATTTATCTACAGTTCACTTATATGAATATCATGCTGAACAAGATGAGCCTGTAGGAAAGGAGATTGATAAAAATAGATATTCGCTAACCTATGATGCTTCGACGTATACATTAACGGTTAAGATTCCGGATTCATTAGCATGCGTTCTTAAGTATCAGTATAAAGTAAATAAGAGCATTGATGGAAACGGCCAGGTTTTGACAAACTATGCTGAGTTGGCTGGAAAGTATTCAACGGATACGAAGACAACCCTTCATGAAGTTACATCGAGTGGACAGGCTTATCAGAAGAGTATTAAGTTTATTAAGGTAGATGAAGATAACTATAACGTTACACTGCCTGGTACTGTATTTAACATGTACTTCTTTTATACAAA
>DEDL01000005.1:2512-2862 GCA_002349525.1 Lachnoclostridium sp. UBA2905 | reverse complement strand
AAAGGTAAATGGTCCAGAGCGTATGAATATACGACAGATGAAACAGGTGCGTTGAATTTTGTTACGAGTTCAGAGAATCCTTCCGATTTTAAAGTTAGAAATGATTATTTATATAAATTGGAGGAGAAGACTCCGTTAGCCGGTTATGAGGCAGCTACTGGCAAAGTTGTTAAATATTTCATTTGGCTTGGAGAAAATTCGAACGCCGATACTGTGTATAAAAACTTTGCTAACTATAACAATATTCCCTCAAAAGATGAGATAGAGTTTATTAAGTTTACTGGTACAACAGAATACATCACAAATAAATATCAAGGAATTCGCGTTGTAAAGGTTTGGCTTGATCATGA
>DEDL01000005.1:2069-2242 GCA_002349525.1 Lachnoclostridium sp. UBA2905 | reverse complement strand
TAAGAAAAAGTCCTACTATGTATTGCCAGAAACAGGATCCAGAGGGACGACAATAATTTATCTTCTTGGAAGTATCATCCTGCTTCTTGCGGCTGAATTCTATTTAATTAAATACAGGGAGGTAAGCCGAAAGTGAGATTTGATCAAGTAACCCTTCGGGAGCGCGGCTCACC
>DEDL01000005.1:0-2002 GCA_002349525.1 Lachnoclostridium sp. UBA2905 | reverse complement strand
AATATTGTATTTATAAAATACAAGGAAACACTTATAAATACTCTTAAAAATAGAATTTGATTCTTGAAGTTAATTTTATTTTTAGTATTATGAGTAAGGATTAAGAATGTAGACGGCATGGAAAGACATGCAGGGGATTTGTTTAGTATTATTTCTATTTTTATAAAAGGAGACTAGGTAATGAAGAAGAACTTCAACAAGATTGCAAGCCTTGTACTTGCAGCAGCAATGGTAGGGGCTATGCCTGTAACAGCATTTGCTGCTAACGAGACAACCGTAAATGTTACTGTTGAGAATGATAGCAAGATAAATGGACATACTTTTAGTGCATATCAGATTTTAACTGGTACACAGGCTGATGGCAATAATACACAGCTTGCTGATCCAAAGTGGGGCAACGGAATCAATGTTGTTAATTTCATTACGGCATTAAAGACTGATGATACTACAAAATCGGTTTTTGCAGATTTGGCAGAAGAATCTACAGATGCTACTGCTGAAGCTTTTGTTGCTGCATTAAGCAAGGAAACTAATGATTCCGAAGTTGCTCGGAGAGTCGCAAAGATTGCTGAAGATAATA
Organism: Lachnoclostridium sp. UBA2905; assembly: GCA_002349525.1. GTDB lineage: Bacteria > Bacillota > Clostridia > Lachnospirales > Lachnospiraceae > V9D3004. Next base: position 1,422 of record DEDL01000005.1, on the reverse strand, counting down.
AGACTAACGGTACAGCAATTGAAGATAAAGCTACTCTTACAAAGGGTTACTATCTTATTGTCGATACTACTAAAGTTGATGGAGCCAATGCTGTTCAGAATGCTTCAGTTCTTTCTCTTACATCAGATATTGATATTAAGTCTAAGACAGATAAGCCAGAGGTAGAAAAGAAGGTTGGTGAGAATACCAAGTATCAGCAGGCGGATACAAGTGCTCAGGATTCCAAGAGAACCTATGAGAATGGTGATAATGATACAGCGGATTATGAGATTGGTCAGGATGTACCTTTCACACTTTATTCTAAAGTTCCTGATATGAGTCGGTATGACACATATTATTTTGAGTTTACAGATAATATGGCAGAAAGCCTTGATCTGAATGAGAACTCTGTTAAAGTTAAGAATACCTCTGATGGCACAACCTATGTAGCAGGAAAAGATTATACACTTACTCCTTCCGCACATGGCTTCTCTGTAGTATTCACTGATCTTAAGAAGGTAAGCGGTGCTGATAAGGGCGATGAACTCACCGTAGATTTCACTGCAAAACTGAATGAAAAGGCAGCTATTGGTCAGGGAACAGTTGGTGAGTCTGGTGAAGGAAATGTTAATAAGGCACACATCGTATTTTCCAATCAGCCGGATAGCAATGGCCATGGTCAGACAGAAGATGATAAGGTAATCGTATTTACCTACGAACTTGATTTTAACAAATATGATAATGATACTCTTGATGCCATTCCAACAGGAGCAAATGCAGCTGATTATGTTAAAGTAACAATTGATGGTCAAACAAAGTATCGCAAGAAACTGACTGGCGCAGAGTTCCAGCTTCTTGATAGTACAAAGAAGAAGTATGTTGTCCTTAAGGATGGTAAGGTTTCTTCTTGGACAGACGATGCTTCTAAGGCTACGACAATTACTTCCACAACAAATGAATTTAAGATTCAGGGCCTTGATGATGGTACCTATTATCTGAAAGAAACAAAGGCACCGGAAGGATATAATCTTCTGAAGGATACAATTAAACTTGAACTTAAAGCAGAGACAACTAACGGACATAAAGGCTCTGGCGCAGTAAAAGAACTTACTAGCATTAAGTTAAATGATGTTGAAGGTAATGTGACTACAGGTACAGTAACTGATGATGTTCTTAATACACAGGGTTCTCAGCTTCCTACCACTGGTGGTATGGGTACAACAATCCTCTATGTTGCTGGTGCAATCCTTGTAATCGCTGGTGCTGCTGTTCTTGTCATCAAGAAGAGACATGAGGCTTAATCAAAATTCCTGATGAGGATTTCTACAGGATAGTCGAAAGGCTATCCTGTATTTTTGAATTAGACGCTTTAATAAGGTAAACAGGTGCATAGATAAAGCAATTAGCTACAAATAATATCTTATGATTTGGGTGTCAAAAGTA
>DEDL01000026.1:1271-7308 GCA_002349525.1 Lachnoclostridium sp. UBA2905 | reverse complement strand
GGAACAACTGGAGCATGCAATGCTTCTCTTAGAGACCAATTCCTACAAACAGGTCTCCTCCATGACCGGAATTTCGGTCAGCACCCTATACCGCACTAAGCTACGGAATGAGGTGTAAAAAAGAACTTACACACTTTACTTGACAAACCCTGACAAACCCAGTTTGTGATATTGGGTGTGGTATCTTTAACTATGGGAAACTCCATTTTCCCATCTTGATACCGCTTTATTGCTTACTCCAATAAGATCACCCAATTCACTTTGAGTATAATTCTTTGCTATACGTGCCTCTCTAATTAGGGCCCCTGTTTTCTGTTTATCCATAAGCACCGCCTCCTATCATTTGGTGCTTTAACCGTATCATCCACTTATGTATATGACAATCCATTGTATCGAGAATAGCCTTATCTACACAATTCGCTGACTAAATCCCTGTATCTCTCTGTTCGGTTATCTATATCATCCTGAGTTACACCATAGTATTTATACAGCCTAATCATAGACTTTTTGAGTTTTTTTATTGCTCCATCTCCAGCAGCACTTCCACCAATATAGCCATATTTTGTTTCGATCAACACGAAAAATGACTCGTCGTTCTTTTCACATTTGCCATTTAGCTTATGATAATCAATATCAAACAACTCTTTTGGAACATCCTTGGCACGTTGTATCTGCTCCTGAACTTTTTGCATATGCTCTCTTAACGCTTCAGGTTCATGACTTTCAAGCTTTGGCATCATAGCATATTCTCCGAGCAAATCCGGTTGGAATCTTATTAAAAAAGAAGCTCTTAAGTCTTCATATTCTTCCCTTAATTCGCTATCCTCAGAGCCACACTCTACAAGGCCACACTCGTTAGTGGCAAAGGCAAGCACTTCTTCCATCGTATGATGTTCGTTAGCATTTATAATCTTTTCAGCACGTTTCTTTCTCAATCCGTATCTAAAACGATGAATCCTTTGTTTCAAAGTAGGTTTGCTTTTGTCATTGGTTAGCAAAAAAACAGATGTAGGTCCATCTACACCAGCAATTACAGATGCAGCTTTTGCATTCTTTCTCATCTACTTATACGCTTCCCTTCGTGTTATTCAAAGTATTATCGGAATGTAACCCTTATTCATTAGTGCTATCTCAAAAATGAAATTAATTTTTTAGCGCATATAATTGTTTTCTCAAAACTAATATCTGACGCGTAGGAAAACTTCTTCTGGTAATTTACCCATTGATTATTCAGTTGGCTATCATTCTCTATAATCCCTATGATTTTTTCTTCATCTCCAATTATATGTAATGATTCTCTCTTTCTACAGGTTGCTTCATATGCTGCCTTAAAATCATCTACTTTAATTTCATCAACGTACATTTCTACCAATACACAAATATCATAAAAATCTCTCATTCTAGTATTTGCACGTTCACGAACCAGTATCGTCTGTAGTTTCTCTCCTAGAATGGTTTCAAGGTTATAACTCCACAACTCGATTTTTCTTTCTTCAAGCATAAGTGAGTAATTATATTCAATTGCTTTTGGAGTTATCACATCACCAGTAGAAACATCTATCTTTATTGGCGTAATCATTTTTTCAAATATTGCATCTAAATGAAATCGGATTCCAGGATACTCCATCTCATCCATTATTGTCTCTACATCTTTAATGATAAACGATACCCCATCATCAAGCTGAATCTCTGCTATATCACTAATAATGCGTTGTGCGTTTTCTAGGCTCAAATCTTGCCCCTTTACAGTTGTGTCAATATCCATAGTTGACCTCATTGAAATACCAACCATAGAAGTTATGAGTATTCCACCTTTTATGATAAAATTATCCTTGTACACAGAAAGCGATACTCTCTCCAAGAACCTCTCCATCATATATATTCTCATCAGCACTCTTGGATCCGCGCCATTTTTCGATGCTATATTCTTTATTCTTCCTTTTGCCTGTGCAGATGTTAAACCCATTATAAAAGTACCTCCATATAAGATCTCATTAGTTTTTCTACTCGGAGCATTTTTGCATATTCAAACAGCTTTGTCAGATTCTTTTCCTTTTTCCTGGCATAAGCTTTAAGTGCAGCATTGAAATCTTGAATCTCAAAGCTATTTCTATTCCTTACAAGATCACACATTGTTCTTTCCAAGTCATACATCGGAATGTTATTTCCATCGAAATCAGTAACTTCCACTTTTCCTATATCAAGACATTCCTTCTTGACAAAGAACACCTTATATCCTGCCGCTTTAAGTCGACTTGTATTGTATCCAGAATATATTGTAAGCGTTGGAGCCGCTGGTTCTCTGTCTATCAATCCATAGTAATGTAACGCAGCATCATGAGATATTACTGCTTTAGGACATCTCATATGAGCAATCAATAATGGATCAACCCATGCATCTTGCAAAGCATAGATACCGCGTGAAATCTGCTCAAAATCATTTTTTTTCAAATAATTATAAAATTCAGATTTTGACTGATTGTTTTGAGCTATATCTTTTGTTGTAATAATTCCTGCTTCATTAACAAAATTTTCAATTTCATTCACGGCAATCACCTCCAAACGTACTTATATTGTAATTTATATAAGCACGTTTGTAAATTATCTTTTTAACATTTGTGCTTATTTTGCAAATTATATTTGCACGTTGTTTCTTTCTATATACGTTTTTTAATTAGTATATTTTTACAAATACGAAGGAGGCATTTTCAATTGCATTATTTCTACATTCCCTTTGCGAACTGAGGCATATCATGATTAACAAGGGCCTGATAATACCCACTTATCGTTGTCGGTGCATTAAACAGTGCTGCAAGCAAATACTTCTTGATATTGCGAACCTTTGAGGTATTTGACTTAAGCCCATCAATAACATATTCTACATGTCCGGAATTTAACTTGAGGAATTTAGATCTCACAAGCTCTGTGGGATATCTGTTGCTGGCAATGAGAATTTGCTCACTCTGACAAAGAACAGTTTCAAGAATCAGCTCATAGATACCAGTTATAAGCTCTGTATCAAATGGATATCTCTCAAGCATGATTTCAAACTCAATATTATCTTTAATCAAAGCTGAGTATTGCTCATAGGCATCTGATGCAGTACCAAGAGCAGTAACCGTAGCTGTCACAGGCAACATTTTCTTTCCTGCCCCTTCAATCTTACCGCCTACTTCCTGAAATTTTTCTCCAGTGGCTGATATCTTCTGTAATGCTGTAGCAGACTGATTCGCCTGCTCTTCCAGTCTTTTTAATTCCTGCTCAGTCTCAATGATTTCTCTTTGCAGAGCATCATACTGATCCTTGGATATCGTTCCATTCTTAAGAGCCTCATCTGCCTGCTGTTGTGCAGTCTTTAAGGTCTCTAGCTTATTCTTTGTTTCTTCAACAGCCTGCCCCAGTAACTTATGCTTCTGAGCCAGAAGCTCTGTATTGCCAGGATCTAACTTAAGGAGCTTTTCCACATCCTTAAGCTGAGCCTGTGTATTTTTAATCTCGGTATTTACACCCTTTAATGCTGTTTGAAGTTTAGTGGTATCGCCGCCGATTTCAATGGTGATACCTTTTATTCTCGATGCAGCCATACCGAACCTCCTTTCCATTTTTAGGCAAAATAAAAGAGCCGATTACTCGACTCTTCATATCTTTATAAATATTTCAACTTATTCTTCTGGAGTGTTATCTCTATCCCAGTCAATATCTCGCTTAATCACTACGGCTGGATTACCTGCACATGCTGAATATGGTTCAATGCTTTTTGTAACAACAGCAGCGGCACCAACAATACTATTATCAGCGACATCGCATCCCGGAAGCAATGTAGCTCCCATTCCTACCCATACATGATTGCCCGTTCTAATCTTATTTCTATTTGTAATATCTTTTCCCGATTTCCTATCAATGATCTTATGGCTTCCAGTATTCATTTTTACAAAAAGAGAAAACATATTATCGTTACCGATTTCTATATCTGATCTATCTGCCCACATATACAGATTGGGATTAAATGTAGTCTCTCTCCCAATTGATATATTTGCTCCTCGACCTGCTCCAATATTTGAATTTTGCGAAACATTGTTTTCGCCATCAAATCGTATCTTTGACTCTCTGTCTGCGCTTATATGTGATAACATAGCCACTGATACTTCATCTTCTGCTTTAGCAATAGATTTCTTTGATGCACTTAATGAACTCATATATCCTATACCAAACTTTTTCCCTAGAAGAATTGTAGAATCCTCAGTAGACTTCAGGCTGCTTTTTTCTCCAAATCCTGAGTTTTCAGAAATCTCTATTACAGAATTGTCATCTGCAGCTATAAAAGCTTTTTCACCAATATAGGTACCCTTTTTTATATGAATCTTTGAATTAGCAGAAGCTAAAATAATAGCCCCTTCTTTTACAACAACATTATCATCTATAACAATGCATGATGTTTCATCAGAAAATAGTTGAATCTTATCTGACAAAAAAGCTCTTTCAGATATCTTACTTAAATCTGAAATAAGGCAGCATGTAGGAAAATCGTCATCCATTAACGGGTTAATTATCACCAATTTGCAGATATCATAATTTTCCAATTCTTCCTCAACATCCCAAACGAAAGCTCCACTAACAGCTAAAACCATACAGTCATATGTTTTATTATCCTCTTCAATTCTGGCAACTGTCTTATTTCTAAGAATTACAGGGTTTTTATACCTATTTGAAACAACAAAGGAATTTATATTTAACCCCTTACTCTCCAAATAATAACAAGCACGTTGAGCAACCGTTTTGGCTCCGTAAATATCTATCTCATGTCCTAAACACTCTTTGTATAAGTTTTCAACATTACTAACGATGATCTTCTCCATAACCGATAATCCTTCCAAATCTTATATTTTTATATATCGGCACGCTAAAGAGTTTTTTTAATGATACTTTTGGTGCTAATTATTGATGATCCTCTCGTATCTTTCAGCATGAAGAATAGTTACTTCCTTCTCGTCCTTGTACTGAATCTGATAGATTTCATCTTCCAGCTTCTCAACACAAAGGATTTCCTTGCCTTCCACATCCCAAAGACCATCAACATACATTGCATTAAAAAAGGTAATCACAGGGCGGTCATAACTTCTCTCGCCCTTGATTACCAAATCACCATCCCACACACAGGATGTAATCTTTATTCCTAAAACATCAAAATCCATACGCCCTCCATTAGAAGCGGTCAAAATCAGCCTGTGTTGCTACGACATTGTAATTCTTGTCAGCGTCCTGATCATTTCCGCTTTCCACATACATATCATTCACCATTCCAATGGTCAGCAAATCCAAATCCCTGATTGAAATTCCCAGCTGAACACATCGGAGTAGGAACAGCGGTGTTGTCATCGGACGGTCTGTTGCACGAAGTTTTTTTTAGCCTCAGCATCCGTTCTGACATTCAATCCCCAAAGCTCAATAATCTTTGGAAGCACCTGATAGATAGAAAAAGTGTTGAATGCATCCAGCCACTCTTCCGGTGTATCAGGAATATTCGGATCTGCATGCTTTGCCATAACATAGGCAATGTTTTCAAACATTTCCAAAGAGAACAGGTCAAGATTAGAAACCTCTTCTGTACTGTCACCTATTGCTTTTTCCAAAGCTGATAAATCCTTATAGATATCTCTCTGAAACTTCATTCTGTATATTCTCGGAATCGCAGCACTTGCTCTGAAAGGCACCTGCTTTCCGTCAATTTCAATATTCTTAACCATGCTCATCGCATTTCCTCCAATCTGTTAAAATACCCTGGGACTGATAAATCCCAGGGCACCATAACCTCTTACTCTTCATCTGTATTCACACCAGTAAGCGTAGGCATGTAAACTGCCTTGTACCAATCGGCGTAAACTGTACTGTCTGTCTCATTACCAGTCTTAGACTTAACCACACCGGAAGGAAGTGGTGTTCGGTTCATCTGACACATCTCACTTTATCAAAGATCCAATTCAAAATTATCGTCATCAATGTCAATAATCTTTTTTTCAACTCGCTTCGGCTTTTTCTC
>DEDL01000026.1:0-955 GCA_002349525.1 Lachnoclostridium sp. UBA2905 | reverse complement strand
TTTTCTATCCTCATATAACTTCACCTTCTTCTGTCAACACTTCATATTCCATATTTTGATTTCTTATTAAGTGAAAATCCAAGAATTCCACCAACAACACCGCCTAAAATATGCGCCATATTAGAAATGTTATCTTGTAATACAATTCCCTCATAGATTTGCTGTCCCAAATAAATCACAGCAACAAGTATGAATGTAATAGGAATTTCACCCTCCCGGAAACTTGTGAATGACGACATTAAGATAAATGCAAACACCACACCACTTGCTCCACATAGAGCTGTATTCCAAAAAAAGACATAGTTCACAACGCCGGTCACCAACGCCGTTACAACAATTACTTCTATCATTTTTAGCGCACCATGTTTTTCCTCTAACATTGGCCCAAGCAACAAAATGTATGCCATATTCCCGATAAAGTGTTGCCAACCCTCATGACCAAAAACATGTGTCAAAAGCCTTACATAGGTAAGAGGCGAAAATAATGAAGAATGATATGTCATAAACACGACCTGATTACTTTTCCCACCTGTAAGATAATTTAACATTGTCGCAAAAAAACAAATTGCAACAAAGCATAATATTACCGGTGAATTGAAGGTTATTCTTATTCTTTTCTTCATCCGTAATCACACTCCCAACTTATCTGCTTCCTGCCTCCAACAATGCACGCTTTAATTCTTCTTCGACTTTTACAAGTTCCACTTCGGCATCTTGACGTTTCTTTGCTCCCTGTTCATGTATTTTTACTACTTCGTTAATGGACGAAATGAGTTGCTGATTACATCTCTTTAAGGTTGCAATATCTACGACTGAACGCTCTGCTTCTTTTGCGGTTTCCACCGTAGCCACTTTTAATGTCTCTGCATTTCTTGTCAACAACTCATTTGTTTTCTCCGTTATCATGTTTTGTGCAGATAAGGCACGCTGTGTATTCCTCCATTCTTCATTCTCT
>DEDL01000001.1 GCA_002349525.1 Lachnoclostridium sp. UBA2905 | reverse complement strand
TGCAACTAACGTAGGAGGAGGATTCGGATGTGGCCTTTGGAGACCAGAAGGTGACAAGGACAAAGAAGACGTTCTTAACTGGGGCGGAGTATTTGCTGGTGCAACAGAAGGCAAGTTCACAGCAACTATTGCTGGAAAGTCAGAGACAAACTCATACTATGTTAACAGGATTCTTTTCTTTAACAATGATAAAGATTCGCTTGATAAAGCACCTGCTTCTGTTACAATTACATCTGTAGTATTCTCTAACTCAAAATATGAAGCTCCAACCGTAGAGCCAACAGAAGCTCCATAAGATGGATTTAGGACAGTCTTACTGTAAAAAGTATTTAAGTTAAAAAGATAACAAAAAAGTAACAGAGTAATTGTTATTCTGAAATCAATATTTAACTTATTTGGATGAATTAGCGGCCGTGGTTTAGACCACGGTCGTTTTTTGTATGAACAGGTAATGCATCAAAAAATAATCACAATAGTTCATACTATTATTGTTGACACAAATTTTTATTGACATTAAAATTATGTTATGGGAGTATAAATACCTACAATGAAAGGGGAAAAGTAAAATGGGTAAAAAGTTTATGTCATGTGTTTTGACTGCGATAACAGCCTTTTGTATGATGTTCTTATATACAGCTACAGTAAGTGCCGATGCTTCGCAGGTGAATATCACAACTGACAAGTCACAGGCAACAGTAACAGTAACATCAACAGATCCTGCTATGAATGGAAAGGATGTATCAGTAGTATGTTATCTTCCGGGATGGGATGGCAATGCTGACTGGAATGCATCAGCAGCAAGTATAGCATATCTTGGTCAGGTAAAGGGAAGTCAGACCACATCATTTAACTTTAAGGTTAAAGGTGGTGCGAATGCCGGAGAATATACACTTGTACTTGGATATACAGGCAATAAGATTACTAAGAAATTTTCATTTGATGGAAATGGTGGATCTACAACAGTAGTAACACCAGGCGCTATATCACAGGCACCTGCAAAGGTTAAAGCTGTTCAGACTGCAAAAGCAGGAGTAAAGATTACATGGGATGCCGTAAGTGGTGCATCTTCATATGATATTTACCGTGCATTAAAGTCTGGCGCAGCATTTGATAAGATTGGAAGTTCAAAAAGCACAAGCTACAAAGATAAAAAGGTTAAAGCAGGAAAAAGCTATGTTTATAAAATTGCTGTATCAGGAAGCAGCCAGATGAGCGCAGAAGCGAAGGTAACACTCATGAAAGCGCCTGTTGTTAAAGCGGTTTCCAAGGGTGGCAAGGTAATTCTTAGCTGGAAGAAGGATAAGAATGCTAAGGGTTATAAGGTATATATGTCTAAGAAGAAAAAGGGCAAATATAAGGCTGTAGCAACAATTAAGAAAAATAAAACAGTAAAGGCTGCAATTAAAAAGGTTAAAAAAGGAAGGAAGTATTATTTCAAGGTTGCAGCATTTAATAAGAATGGCAAGAAGACAGTCATTGGAAAATCATCAGCAGTTAAGACTGTTAAAGTAAAATAATATGAAATACACAATATAACATAAGAGATCTTGAAAGAGGTATTTATATATGAGATTAATGAAAAAGGGAATTGCCTGTCTGCTTGCGTTATCAGTATCTACTGTATCATCAGGTACAGGTGGTGTTGTTAATGCTGATGCAATTAATGTACAGGCAGGAGGCTACGAAGTGAACGATACAACATGGAAATACGGAATTGGCAGTAGTACAGGTTTTAATGAGAATACATACAAAACTGTGGAGAGAGCTACAGCCAATGATAATTGGAGAGATGGCTCTGTAACAGCAAATGGAGAGATAGGCTTTATCGAAAGCTGTGACCCAAAGGAAGATGTATTTATATTTAACAATACCAAGATCGTAACTGATGGTGGAGATATATATGAAACACCAGTTATTAATGGAATTCTTGATGAGCAGAGACTTGGAGCAATAGAGCGTAATAATTTCCCATGGATTAAGGAAGTTGAAAGATATGCCCAGGAGAAATACGGAACCGGATGGGGAACAACCTGGCCACGTAAGTATCAGCCGGCTGCACAGTACAGAATTGTAAATAATGATTATACATCTGAGAATTCTGATGTATATAACAGATATACTAATTATGAGACAGGTGAAGTTGGTGTTCAGTGGAAGGATGCGGATGGCAATGAATGGAACCGCCGTTCATTTGCTTCAAGAAGCGATGATGTAATAGTTACATATATAGAGGCTCCTGAAGGAAAGGACCTTGATATTACAATCGAGCTTGATAATATGGTTGAGATGAGAAATCAGGGAACAACCTATTACAGACCAACATCTGATAATGTTGTTACAAGTGATGATCAGGGCTATGCATTTGGTATGGTTGCAAAATATGCTATACAGAACAGAAAAGGAAGTAAAAATCCTGAAGAAACAAAGTTCTCGCGTGGTGGCTGGAGTTCAGCAACACGTATTGTTACAGATGGAAATGTTGATTATAGGGCAGACACAAGAGACGTTAAGGTGCCATCAAGTTTTGGCGGTGGAACAATTAAGAATGCCAATGATCCTAAGTTTAATGTAACAGGAACTAAATATGTAATGCTTATTACAAAAGTAGACAGAATTGACAGTGGATGCAATGATATAAATGATGTTAAGAACAATCTTTATGACAGACTTGTAAGTGATATTGACAGTGTAGTAAGCAAATATCAGACAAAGAGTAATGAGGAAAGCTATCAGGCAATTTTAAAACCACATGTTGATATTCATGGTGGAATGTTTAAAAATGTTAAGATAGATATTTGTTCTACAGATGAAGAAAAGGCTGACAGAAGCCTTACAAACACAGAACTTATTGCAAAACAGAATGATGACAAGGACGTTATCAACAAGGCATTTCTTGAAAGAATTTATAATAACGGAAGATTTGGTCTTATATGTGCAAGTGGATATGGCTCAACAAGACTTGGTGCTATATGGAATGGTGCATGGAATCCTGACTGGAGTGGAGACTTTACTCTGGATGCTAATACTAACCTTCAGGTTTCAGGTATGAATACTGGTAATATGTCAGGAGCAAGTGACGGATATGTTAATTTCATTATTAGAATGGTTGCAGACTGGGATGACGATGCTGCTAATATTTATGGAATGACAGATGCTATTAAAGCACCACCACGTGTAGATGGAACAGGCGAGGCAGGAAGCTTCCATTTCTTGGAGGGTTATCCTCATATATATGTAAATGGTATTACAGACTGGCTTATCATTCCAATGTTTGAATACTGGCAGTGCTACGGCAACAGACAGATTAAAGTAGGAAAAGATGTTGATGTTGACAGAGACAGGGAAGTACTTGATCTTACTGATGCAGATGTTGAGAGAATTAAGAGTACAGGATATATGGATCTGGAAAAAGATATATTATATCCTATGCTTAAGAAAACAATGAATTTCTGGCTTCAGTACGTTGACGACAGATATTATACTGATGGGGCAGGCGTTGAGCATGCTGATGATGGAACTACTATAAATGATGCTATTGCGGCAGGAGATACCAACTGCAAGTACATTTACACTCCTGGTTATTCACCTGAGAATACACCTAAGGGAGAGGGAGATAACTCAAAATATGCACTTGCTTATAACACAACAATGGATATAGCTGCATCAAGAGATACATTATTTATGGCAAGAGCAATTATTGACAAGGTAAACCCAGCTGATAAAGCAGGCCAGCTTGCAAAATGGGCTGATTTTGAAACAAAGATTCCTGAGTATCTTTATGATGATAACACAGGTGCTCTTAAGGAATGGGCAACACCAAGATTAGAGGATAATCATTATCACAGACATGTAAGTCACGCATATGTTGCATGGCCAGGCTATGAATCTCAGACAAATGAGGACATCAGAGTCGGAGTTGTAAAGGCTATGGATGAGCGTTCCAAGGCATACGGTGGAAAAGAAGCCGGAGAATCACATGGACCAACTCATAAAGCCCTTGTTGAGGCGAGAATTAAGAATGCAGAAGGATTTGAGAAGGTGCTCAATTATCTTCTTACAAGTAATTATCAGTACAGTTCAATGATGACATCACATAATGATAATCATAATTCAACATACTGTACAGACTCAGCATTTGGTATTATGGGTGCAATGAATGAAGCACTTTTATATTCAAATACAGGTGTAGTTGAGATTCTTCCTACACTTATGGAGTCAGCTGACAAGGGAAGCATTACAGGACTCAGAGCGAGATGTAATACACAGTGTGATATTGTATGGGATATAAACAACTGGACTGCTTCCGTAACACTTAATTCTGATGAAGATAATAATGTTGTTAAAGTAAGATGTGGACAGGCATGGAGCGATGCATACATAGCAGGAGTTAAGCAGAATATCTCAACAGATGAAGATGGATTCCCATATGTGGAGGTTACACTTACTAAAAATGTTCCTGTAAAGGTTGATTTCATACTTACTAATTCAGATCAGAGAGTAACTGTTAAAGCAGATGCTGATTTAACAAAATCAGTTGCATCAGGTTCAACAGTTAACTTTACTGCAACAAGCACATTTGACAGAACAATTCTTGATAATGTCACATGGGCAGTCGTTGATGCAGCAAATGATGCTCCAATTGCAGGCGTAGGAATATCAAATGGTACATTTGTAGTGCCTGATTCTCTTAAAGGAAAAACAATTAAGGTATACGCTACAGCAGCTAACTCAGTTAAGTCTAATGAGCTTATGTTGCATATAGCTGCCGGTGCAGAAACATTTGGCATGGTAACCGGAAAGGCTGACGACAATGTTGTATGTGGTATTACTAACGATGGCAGTCCAAAGAATCTGTCAGTAATACTTGCAGCTGAGGATGCAAACGGAATGTTTGTTACACTCAGTGAGAAGGACATCACACTTGGTGCCAATGAATTTGGTAAGGTTATGGTTCCTTTAAAATGGATTAAGGGAAGTCTTAATGCTAAGCTTTATGTATGGGATAAGACAACTAATGCACCATACACAGAGCCTGTAGTTGTGAAATGATGTCAGGATATACAATCGGCAGTTGTAGTTATGATTAGGAACAAAGCATAGGAACAAGGCATAGAAACAAAGCATAGGAACAAGGCATAGAAACAAAGCATAGGATAGTATGTGTCAAAGTCACCTAATGATGATACAACATAAAAAATATCGATAGTCTTAATTGCAATATAGTATATTGCAATTAAGACCATAACTACAATAAAGTATATTGAATATCGATAGTCATAATTACGGTACAAATAGAATCACCTGATAGATATAGTCAAAAGAATATCTGTCAGGTGGTTTTTTATATTTAATTGTGTTATAATGTCACCGAAACTGACGGGCATACCGCATCAGGTAGGCAAGGCCTGCCTGAATTACTAAGAATTATTGTGGTAGTGGTTGAAAGAAAAATTTCCCTGATTTAGCTGTGGGGAGTGTTAAATAAATAATGTGAGGAGAGACTGTATGAAGGATATGGTTCGTGTGGCTGTTACGTCACCAAGAGTACACATAGGAAATGTTACAAGGAATGTTGAAGAGATTCTTTCATTTTATAATGAATATTCAGATAAAGCTGATATTGTTGTTACGCCAGAGCTTTCAATGACAGGATATACATGTCAGGATTTATTTGCAAATAGAAATCTGCTTAATAAGGTGTCAGAAGGTCTTTTGAAGCTTTGTGAGGAGGTTGGTAAGCCAGGTGGAAGCATGGCTGCTTTAGTTGTGGGACTTCCATTTGAGTATAATGGTGAATTATATAACTGTGCCGCATTTATATCTGGTGGAGAGGTTAAGGCTATCATTCCTAAAACATATCTTCCAAATTACGGCGAGTTTTATGAAAAAAGATGGTTTATGGCGGGAGAGTACGATGCTATAGATATAGACCTTCCAGGAAACTGCAGGACGGTATTTGGTAACAATGTAATACTTGAGCTTGGAAATGATGAGGAAAATGTTCGACTGGGAATAGAAATTTGCGAAGATGCATGGACTCCTGTGGCTCCTTCAAGACTTCTTGCAGTAAATGGCGCTGAAATTATAATTAATATTTCTGCATCAAATGAGGTCATTGGCAAGGAACAATATAGAAGAACTCTTGTTGGAGGAATTTCAGCATCGTGTCTATGTGGATACGTATATAATTCCGCAGGAAGATATGAATCAACATCAGATATTGTATTTAGCGGACATAATCTTATGTATGAAAATGGTAAGAAAATAGGTGAATTGAAGCCATTTGAAGATGGTGTGCTTATAAAGGATTTTAATATTACGAAAATTAGACATGACAGAATTGCTAACAAATCATTTGGTGAATGTAAAAAGAACTACAGCGGCGATTATCGTGTAGTAAAATGTGCTAAGGTTATGCTTGCAAAGGATAATATTCTTGCAAATGTTTCTATGACACCATTTGTTCCTAAGCATGACAGACTCGAAAGATGTATGTCTATATTTAATATGCAGGTTGCAGGTCTTATGCGTAGAATAGAAACTACCCATTGTAAAAAGATTGTTGTAGGTGTTTCGGGTGGTCTTGATTCAACACTTGCACTTTTAGTGTCAGCTCAGGCAGTTAAGAAGCTTGGACTTGATCCTAAAACCGTTATGGGTATAACTATGCCAGGATTTGGAACAACAGACAGGACTAAAAATAACTCCACAAGTTTAATGGAGCTTCTTGGCTGCGATATGAGAGAAATAAGTATTGTAAAATCAGTAAGACAGCATTTTGAAGATATTGGTCATGATGAAAGCATTCATGATATTACTTATGAAAACTGTCAGGCCAGGGAGAGAACACAGATTCTTATGGATGTTGCTAACAAAGAAGGTGGCTTTGTAATTGGAACTGGCGATCTTTCTGAGCTTGCCCTTGGATGGTGTACCTACAACGGAGACCATATGAGTATGTATGCAGTTAACACAAGCATTCCTAAAACCCTTGTACGTACATTGGTTGATGAGATAGGTCATTATATGAATGCTAATGGATTTGAAGGAATAGACAAGATTGTAGAGGATATAATTGATACACCAGTTAGTCCGGAACTACTGCCACCTAATCCGGATGGAACAATTGCCCAGAAAACAGAGGATACAGTTGGTTCATATATACTCCACGATTTCTTTATGTACTATACACTCAGATATGAGATGGCACCAGAGCAGATATACGAATTGTGTAAAGAAGCAGTCAGACAAAGCAGTGAATATAATTTTAACGATAAAGAAATAAGGAAATGGCTTAACGTATTCTATACAAGATTCTTCAGACAGCAGTTCAAGAGAAACTGTATGCCTGATGGAGTGAAGGTGGGAACAGTATCAGTAAGCCCAAGAGGAGACCTGCGTCTTCCATCAGAGATAGAACTTGATGACTTTATTTTACTAGAGGAGACTCCCACATATGCAAGTGGTGAGTAATAACAAATTATCTCAGTGGTGAGTGATAACAAATCTTTCTTAGTGAGAGTTTATTAAAACTGATAGGTTTCAAACTTAAAACTAAATAGGTTGACAAACACAAAAAAAAATGATAATATTGTGTGGTTGAATGCAGGAATGGCGGAATTGGCAGACGCGCAGGCTTCAGGTGCCTGTGGTGGCAACATCGTGTGGGTTCAAGTCCCATTTCCTGCATTATTTTTATGCAAAAAAATAGATATAGAGAATTTTACATAAAAAAAGCGTTCATATCAGTTCAGACGCTGTGAGCCCGTCGGTACTTAATAAGTGCGTAGCACGAATTTAGTACCATTATGAGGCGAGCGCAGCGAAAGCGAGTCTGAACTGATAGAACACTTTTTGCCCCTTTTATTCCCCCTTAATCCTCTTGCAGGCAGTGCTAAGCATTAACTTAATACGGTTAAGCTGATTAACCTCACTTGCACCTGGGTCATAATCAACGGCAACAATATTTGATTCAGGATACCTTGCACGAAGTTCCTTTATAACACCTTTACCTACAACATGATTTGGAAGGCAGGCAAATGGCTGTGTGCATACGATGTTTGGAACACCTGCATGAATAAGTTCGATCATTTCACCTGTAAGGAACCATCCTTCTCCGGTCTGATTACCGCAGGAAACGATAGGAGAAGCATATTTTGCCAGGTCTTCAATTTTGGCAGAAGGCTCAAAGTGTTTGCTTTGTGCTAGTGCTATATTGGCTGTTTTTCTATACTTCTCGATTAATTTTATAAGGAAATTGCTGACTGTCTGTGTCTTAAGGCTCTTTCCAAGGTTCTTGTGACTGAAGTTTGCATTGTAGCAGCAGTATAAAAGGAAATCAATCAGATCCGGACAAACTGCTTCGGCACCTTCAGATTCTAACAAATCAACAAGATTATTGTTGGCAAGGGGATGGAATTTGACAAGAATCTCTCCAACAATACCAACTCTAGGCTTGATGATATCATTTACAGGGAGCTCATCAAACTCTTTTATAATCTGGGTCACATTATTTTTAAATGTACTGAAATTACCATCTGTAACATCTTTAAGGCATTTTTCCTGCCATTTTTTGTGGAGCTCATTAGTTGAACCAGGCACCTTCTCATAAGGTCTTGTATGGTAAACAAGTTTCATGAACAGGTCTCCGTAAACTAAAGCCTGCATAACCTTGTTGGCAAGAGGAAGTGTAAGCTTAAAGCCAGGGTTTTTCTCGATTCCGGCACTAAGGGATATTACTGGAATCTGTTCCATTCCGGCTTTCTTAAGGGCACGTCGTATAAAGCCAATGTAGTTTGAGGCACGGCATCCACCACCAGTCTGTGTTATGATGAGGGCTGTTTTATCAAGGTCATACCGGCCTGAAAGAAGAGCCTTCATAAACTGGCCAACTACAATAACTGATGGATAGCAGGCGTCATTGTTAACGTATTTCAAACCAACGTCAATAGCATCTTTGTCTGATGGTGGCAAAACAACATTAAAGCCACAGGATGCCATCGCATTACGTATAAGGTCAAAATGAATTGGTGACATCTGAGGCATGAGAATAGTGTAATTCTTTTTCATATCCTCAGTAAATACAACTCTGTGATGAGCCGCATCAGTTACCTTTGGTTCAATATGCTTCTTGTCGCGGTCTGCTATTGCAGAAAGAAGAGAACGAATTCGTATTCTTGCTGCACCAAGATTATTTACTTCGTCGATTTTAAGTACAGTGTATATTTTGTCAGAACCGGTAAGAATATCGCTTACCTGGTCTGTTGTTACTGCATCAAGTCCGCATCCAAATGAGTTGAGCTGAATTATCTCAAGGTTTTTGGTGGTTCTTACAAATGAGGCGGCTTTATATAATCTTGAATGATACATCCACTGGTCCATAACTATTGTTGGCCTGTCTACAGTTCCAAGATGGGAGATGCTGTCCTCTGTAAGAACTGCTACACCATAAGAGGTTATAATATCAGGAATGCCGTGATTGATTTCCGGGTCAACGTGATAAGGTCTTCCTGCAAGGACTATACCCTTACGTCCTGTTTTTGCAAGGTAGTCTAATACCTCTTCACCCTTTTTCTCCATATCCTTTCGGACATTTGAAAGCTCCTCCCAGGCTGCATTGCAGGCAGCTTTTATCTCAGAGACAGGGATATCATTCTCAGCTTTAAAGAACTCAACCAGTCTTTTTGTGAGAACTTTTTTGTCTGTAAATGCCATAAAAGGATTCTGATACTTTATATCACCGCTTTTAAGCTCTTCCACATTATTTTTAATATTCTCGCCGTATGAAGTAACGATAGGGCAGTTATAGTGGTTGGTGGCATCAGAAACTTCTTTTCTTTCGTATGGAATACAAGGATAGAAGATATACTTTATGCCTTGTTTTATAAGCCAGGTAACATGTCCATGTGCTATTTTTGCAGGATAACACTCAGATTCACTAGGTATTGATTCTATTCCAAGCTCATAAATTTTACGTGATGATTCAGGGGATAATACAACTCTGTATCCAAGCTTTGTGAAAAATGTAAACCAGAATGGATAGTTCTCATACATGTTAAGAACTCGTGGAATACCAACCACACCTCTTTTGGCTTCATTTTCTTCAAGCGGCTTATAATCAAATATGCGCTTATTTTTATATTCATAAAGGTTAGGAATGTTATCCTTGTTCTTCTCAAGTCCAATACCCTTTTCACAACGGTTTCCTGATATGAAACGTCTGTTTCCTGAAAAACGGTTTATTGTAAGAAGACAACTGTTTGTACAACCCTTGCATCTGACCATGGAGGTGTCAAACTTAAGGTTAATAATATCATCTATTGGAAGCATTGTTGTCTTTTTGCCTTCGCACTTTTCTCTGGCAATAAGGGCAGCACCAAATGCACCCATTATGCCGGCAATATCAGGACGGATTCCATCGCAGCCTGTTATAATTTCAAAGCATCTTAAAACGGCATCATTATAAAATGTTCCACCCTGTACAACAATGTTTTTACCAAGATCCCTGGCATCGGAAAGCTTGATAACCTTGAAAAGGGCATTTTTAATAACAGAATAAGCAAGTCCGGCTGAGATATCTGCAACCTGAGCTCCTTCCTTCTGTGCCTGTTTAACCTTTGAATTCATAAAGACGGTACATCTTGAGCCAAGGTCAACAGGATTCCTGGCAAATAGGGCGACTTTTGCGAAGTCCTTGACATCAAAGTTGAGTGATTTGGCAAAGGTTTCGATAAATGAGCCGCAACCAGAGGAACATGCTTCGTTAAGCTGGACATTATCAACAGTATGATTCTTAATTCGTATACACTTCATATCCTGACCACCGATATCAAGTATGCAGTCAACGTCAGGATTAAAGAAGGCTGCAGCCTTGTAATGGGCAACAGTTTCTACTTCGCCTTCGTCAAGCATAAGGGCAGATTTTATAAGGGCTTCACCATAGCCGGTAGAACATGAATATGCAATATTAACATCCGGTGGCAGAAGCTGCTTTATCTCTGTCATGGCATTAATTGTAGTCTTTAAAGGACTTCCATTATTACTGCTGTAGAATGAGTAAAGAAGGCTTCCGTCTTCGCCGATAAGAGCAACCTTTGTTGTTGTGGAACCGGCATCGATTCCAAGGTAGCAGTTGCCCTTGTAGGAAGCAAGATTTCCCTTTTTGACATGATGTTTTCCATGCTTGTATGTAAAATCATCATATTCCTGTTTGTTTTCAAATAAAGGCTGCATTCTTGCAACTTCGAACTCAAGCTTAATTCGGCCTGAAAGCAGTGAACGAAGCTCAGAGAGCTTCATGCGTTTTGTGTTGTTATAATTAAGAGCTGAACCGATTGCAGCAAAAAGATGAGAGTTTTCAGGGAAAACAACTTCATCATCTGTAAGATTAAGAGTTCTTATAAAAGCAGCTCTTAACTGGTCTAAGAAATAAAGTGGACCTCCTAAAAATGCAACATTTCCTCTAATAGGCTTACCGCAGGCAAGACCACTTATAGTCTGGTTTACAACGGCCTGGAAAATTGAAGCTGAAAGGTCTTCTCTTGTGGCACCTTCATTGATAAGGGGCTGTATATCTGTTTTTGCAAATACTCCGCATCTTGCAGCGATTGGGTAAATTGCTTTGTAATCCTTGGCAAATTCATTGAGCCCGCCGGCATCTGTCTTAAGGAGAGTTGCCATCTGGTCGATAAATGAACCTGTTCCACCAGCGCATATTCCATTCATTCGCTGTTCAAGTCCACCGGTAAAATATATAATTTTGGCATCTTCGCCACCAAGCTCAATAGCAACATCTGTTTTTGGTGCATAATACTCAAGGGCAGTTGCAACGGCAACCACCTCCTGTACAAATGCAACATTAAGATGTGAAGATATGGCAAGGCCACCGGAACCCGTAATAACTATTCCTGTTTCCGCATCACCGGTTATTTTGTCTGCATCCTTTAAAATATCGCATATTGTCTGCTGTATATTGGCAAAATGCCTTCTGTAATCAGAAAATAATATTTTGTTATTGTCATCTGGATTAATTATGGCTATCTTAACTGTAGTTGAGCCAATGTCTATTCCCATTGTAAGTTTGTCAAAGCTCATAAGGGCCTCCGTCTTGTTTCTTTATTGTTGACTGTCAGTGCTTCTAAATTAAATAAGAAGAAGTGCACACACAACCGAGTATGATTATATGACAAAATAAGATTTATTTCAACACCAACATTTGAGTTAAATTCTGTAAAATGCTTAGAAATAATCGTTGTAAAATTTGCTATGTAGCAAGTTTTTAATGTTGTCATATAATATAAAAAAAGCCGTAAGGATATGTTATCTATGACTAATAAATGCAGAAATGGACGTTTTCATACCATTAAAAAGGGAGACACACTTTACTCCTTAAGCAGGTCCTACAATGTACCCTTGATTCTTATTCTTAAAGCCAATCCAGGAATTGATGTCTACAATCTTCAGATTGGAGAAAAGGTATGTATACCCTTCAGGTGCGATGTAGTATGTACGGAGCTTGAGGAAAATGATGGACGACTGATGGCTTATGTTGTAAAAAATGATGAGTCCTTAAGAGAAGTCCTTGACAATAACGGGGACACTCTCGAATCATTTCTTGAAAACAACAGGCAGGAGGATATTCTGCTTAAACCGGGTATTACAGTAATGATTGACAAAAATGGTAAAAATGCATAAACATTTTTATATATATTTAATGGTTTTGCATGGTTTACAGAAAAATACTTGCTGTGCTATACTATATTAGATGCGGAGTGGCCATATGGCCCTGAGATTGCAAAAAGAACGAAAGGATGAAGAGACATGGGAGGTTTTTTTGGAGTTGTTTCCAAAGAAAGTTGTGTATTTGACTTATTCTTCGGAATAGATTATCACTCACATCTCGGTACGAGACGTGGTGGAATGGTTATTTATGATAGTGTCAAAGGCTTTGACAGAGCTATTCATAATATTGAGAATGCACCATTCCGAACCAAATTTGAAAGAGACGTTGATAAAATGGAGGGAACGATTGGTGTTGGCTGTATATCTGATTATGAACCACAGCCTTTGCTTATTCGTTCCCATCTTGGCAATTATGCAATTACAACAGTTGGTAAGATCAATAATACTGACGAGCTTATTAGTGAGCTTTTTGAGTCAGGTCATTCTCATTTTATGGAGATGAGTGGCGGGGANNGGGATATTAACCAGACAGAGCTTACAGCTACTCTTATTAATCAGAAAGATACAATTTGGGAAGGTCTTAAATACGCCGGAGAAAAAATTGACGGTTCCATGTCAATTCTTTTAATGACTAAAGATGGTATATATGCCATGAGAGACCGTCTTGGCAGAACACCTGTTATAATTGGTGAAAAAGAGGGAGCACATTGTGCTTCATTTGAAGATTTTGCATTTATTCATCTTGGATACCAGAGAAAGAAGGAGCTTGGTCCCGGAGAAGTAGTATTTATGAATGCTGACTGGGTTAAGACCCTGGTTGAACCTGGCAATGAGATGAGTATATGCACTTTTTTATGGGTTTATTATGGTTATCCAACTGCTACATATGAAGGTGTTAATGTAGAAGAGATGAGATACAGATGTGGAGAGTATATGGCAAAGCGTGACAACATCAAGCCGGATTATGCTGCGGGTGTGCCAGACTCAGGTGTTGCCCATGCTGTAGGTTATTCCAATGAAGCAGGAGTACCATTTGCAAGACCATTTATAAAGTATACTCCAACATGGCCAAGATCATTTATGCCACAGAATCAGGAAAAGAGAGACCTTATTGCAAAAATGAAGCTTCTCCCTGTTGAAAATCTCATTAAAGATAAGAGAATGCTTCTTATAGATGACTCAATAGTCAGAGGAACACAGCTTCGTGAGACAACAGAGTACCTTTTTGAAAATGGTGCAAAGGAGGTTCATATAAGACCTGCATGTCCACCTTTGGTATATGGATGTAAGTATCTTAATTTCTCACGTTCACGTTCTGATCTTGATCTTATTACAAGACAGGTTATTGAGGAACTTGAGGGCAATGTAACAGATGAGGTTCTTGAAGAATATTGTGATCCTGAGTCAGAAAAGTACAGCCAGATGGTTGAGAAAATAAGAGAGAGAATGAAATTTACATCTCTTCAGTTTAACAGACTTGATGATATGATTAAGGCTGTTGGAATCGATCCGTCTAAGCTTTGCACATACTGCTGGAATGGTAAGGAAGGCGGTTCATGTGGAGGCTGCTGTCATAATTAATATAAGACAGCAAGATTAATTGTCATTTTGTAAACAAATAAAATAATAATATATATCACGGAGGATATTATGGGAAAGAGAACTGACATACACAAAGTACTTATTATAGGATCAGGTCCTATAATTATCGGACAGGCCTGCGAGTTTGACTATTCAGGAACTCAGGCTTGTAAGGCACTTAGAAATCTTGGATATGAGATTGTACTGGTTAATTCAAACCCTGCTACAATTATGACAGATCCTGCAACAGCTGATGTAACATACATTGAGCCTCTTAATGTTGAAAGACTTGAGCAGATTATTGCAAAGGAGAGACCAGATGCACTTCTTCCTAATCTTGGAGGACAGTCAGGACTTAATCTTTGTTCAGAGCTTGCTAATGCAGGTGTTCTTGATAAGTACAATGTTAAGGTTATCGGTGTTCAGGTTGATGCCATTGAAAGAGGAGAGGACCGTATTGAGTTTAAGAAGACTATGAACAGTCTTGGAATTGAGATGGCAAGAAGCGAAGTTGCTTATACCGTTGAAGAAGCACTTAATATTGCTGATAAGCTTGGTTATCCTGTAGTTGTACGTCCTGCATATACAATGGGTGGAGCAGGCGGCGGCCTTGTATACAATGTTGAAGAGCTTAAAACTGTAGTAGCAAGAGGACTTCAGGCGAGTCTTGTTGGACAGTGTCTTATCGAAGAATCAATTCTTGGATGGGAAGAGCTTGAGCTTGAGGTTGTAAGAGATGCCAAGAATAATATGATAACTGTATGTTTCATTGAAAACATTGACCCACTTGGAGTTCATACTGGTGATTCATTCTGTTCAGCACCTATGCTTACAATATCAGAAGAAACACAGAAAAAGCTTCAGGAGCAGGCTTATAAGATCGTAGAAGCAATAGAGGTTATTGGTGGAACCAATGTACAGTTTGCTCATGATCCTGTAACAGACAGAATTGTTGTTATTGAGATTAACCCAAGAACATCAAGATCTTCAGCACTGGCAAGTAAGGCAACAGGATTCCCTATTGCGCTTATTTCAGCTATGCTTGCAAGTGGACTTACTCTTGATGAAATACCTTGTGGAAAATACGGAACACTTGATAAATATGTTCCGGACGGAGACTATGTTGTTATTAAGTTTGCAAGATGGGCATTTGAAAAATTCAAAGGCAGCGAAGACAAGCTTGGAACACAGATGAAGGCCGTTGGTGAAGTAATGTCAATCGGAAAAACTTATAAGGAGGCTTTCCAGAAGGCTATCCGTTCTCTTGAAATTGGAAGATACGGACTTGGTTATGCCAAGGACTTCCATGAAAAGAGTCTTGACGAGCTTATACAGATGTTACACACACCATCAAGCGAAAGACAATTCATTTTATATGAGGCAATAAGAAAAGGTGCTGACCTTGACAAATTATTTGAAATTACTGCAATTAAGAAATATTTCCTTGAGCAGATGAAAGAACTTGTTGATGAGGAAGAAGAGTTACTTAAATCAAAGGGTTCACTTCCTGATGATGAGCTTCTTACACAGGCAAAGAAGGATGGTTTCTCAGATAAATATCTTAGCAAGCTTCTTGAAATTGATGAGGAAACAATCAGAAACAGAAGAACACAGTTAGGTGTAGTTGAAGGATGGGAAGGCGTTCATGTATCAGGTACAGAAGACAGTGCATACTATTACTCAACTTACAATGCACCTGATGCATCAAAGGCAAGTGACAATAAGAATAAGATTCTTATTCTTGGTGGTGGACCAAACAGAATTGGACAAGGTATTGAATTTGATTACTGTTGTGTTCACGCAGCATTTGCACTTAAGGAAATGGGCTTTGAGACAATAATCATTAACTGTAACCCGGAGACAGTATCAACTGATTATGATACATCTGATAAGCTTTATTTTGAACCACTTACTCTTGAAGATGTACTTAGTATATATGAAAAAGAAAAACCACTTGGAGTTATTGCACAGTTTGGTGGACAGACACCTCTTAATCTTGCTGCACAGCTTGAAAAATATGGTGTTAAGGTTCTTGGAACTGCTCCAGAGGTTATTGATATGGCTGAGGACAGAGATCTGTTCAGAGCTATGATGGACAAGCTTGAGATTCCAATGCCAGAAGCAGGAATGGCATCAACTACTGAAGAAGCTATTGCTATTGCAGAAAAGATTGGATATCCTGTAATGGTTCGTCCTTCATATGTACTTGGTGGACGTGGAATGGAAGTTGTACACAATCCAGAGATGCTTAAGAATTACATGGCAGCAGCTGTAGGTGTTACACCAGACAGACCAATCCTTATTGACAGATTCCTTAAGAATGCTATGGAATGTGAAGCAGATGCAATATCTGATGGAGAGCATGCATATGTTCCTGCTGTTATGGAGCATATCGAGCTTGCAGGTATTCATTCAGGAGATTCAGCTTGTATTCTTCCTTCAATGCACATCTCAGAGAAGAATCTTGAGACAATTAAGGAATATACAAAGAAGATAGCAGTTGAAATGAACGTACGTGGTCTCATGAATATGCAGTATGCTATTGAAGATGATGTTGTATATGTTCTTGAGGCAAATCCAAGAGCATCAAGAACTGTACCTCTTGTATCAAAGGTATGTGATGTACAGATGGTTAAACTTGCAACAGAGATAATTGTTTCAGAGTTTACAGGAAATCCATCACCTGTTCCTGCTCTTAAGGACAAGAAGTATTCACACTATGGAGTTAAGGAAGCTGTATTCCCATTCAATATGTTCCCGGAAGTTGACCCTCTTCTCGGACCTGAGATGCGTTCAACAGGAGAAGTTCTTGGACTTTCAGAAAACTTTGGAGAAGCCTTCTACAAGGCACAGGAAGCTACACAGACAAGACTTCCACTTGAAGGAACAGTTCTTTTCTCAGTAAATTCTTCTTCAAAGAAGGAACTTCCTGAGGTAGCAAAAGATTTCCATGAATGTGGATTTAAGATTGTTGCTACAGGTAACACATATGAAGTTATTAAGGAAGCAGGAATTCCTGTAGAGAAGATCAACAAAATGCAGGAAGGACGTCCAAATATTGTTGATGGAATTATGAATGGTGATATTAATCTTGTTATCAATACACCAGCCGGTGCTAACAAGCAGTTTGATGACAGTTATGTAAGAAAGACTTCAATCAAGAAAAAGATTCCTTACATTACAACAATGGCAGCTGCAAAAGCAACAGCAGCAGGAATAAAAGCTGTTAAAGAACATGGCACACTTAATGTAAAATCACTTCAGGAGCTTCATGCAGCTATAACTGAATAAAGATTGACAATATACCAGATTATTTCTATAATATATTCTGTCCGGTTTTATCTGATTTTATTATTTGTAAAACAGATAAACCGGGCAGGATTTTTTTTATCTCAGCCGAGAAGGCTCCCACTCCTGCAAGTGGTGAGTAATAACAAATAAAAAAAACAAATTTGGATAAAGTACATAGGATAGGAGGTAAAGTTTTATGCTTCAGACTTTTATTTCAGATGAAGATGGAAAGCTTACTGAAAAAGATTGTTTTTCAGATGGCTGTTGGGTGTCTATGATAGCCCCGACAGGCGAAGAACTTGAGCGTGTTTCCAAGGCATTCGGTGTAGATATTGATGACCTTCGCGCTCCATTGGATGAAGAAGAACGATCGCGTCTTATGACTGAGGATAATTACACTCTTATTCTTGTGGATATTCCTACAATAGAAGATGAAAGAGGTAAGGAAGGCAGATATATTACAATTCCTCTTGGAATAGTACTTACATCTAAGGCTATTATTACAGTATGTCTTGAAGAAAATGATGTTCTTAAGTGCTTTACGGAAGGAAGAGTCAGGGGCTTTTATACCTTTAAGAAAACAAGAGTAATTCTGCAGATCCTTTACAGGAATGCAACTCTGTTTTTGCAGTATCTTCGCGCTATTGACAGAAAAAGCGAGGAGATCGAAGACAAGCTTCACATTTCACAGAAGAATCAGGAGCTTATTGAGCTTCTTGAACTTGAAAAGAGCCTTGTTTATTTTACAACATCACTTCGTTCTAATGAGGTTGTGCTTGAGAAGATGCTTCGTACTGAACAGATTAAGAAGTATACAGATGATGAGGATCTTTTAGAGGATGTTATTATAGAGAATAAGCAGGCTATTGAGATGGCCGGAATATATAGTGGTATTTTAAGTGGAATGATGGATGCATTTGCATCAGTTATTTCCAATAATCTGAATATAGTTATGAAGCTTTTGGCAACAATTACTATTGTATTATCTATTCCTACTATGATAGCAAGCTTTTTTGGAATGAATTTTGATAATATTCCTTTTGGACACCATCCTCAGGGGTTCATTATTATAAGTCTGATAACCTGTGCATTAACAGGGCTGGTTGCTCTTATATGTGCTAAGAAGAAAATGTTCTGATTGTGTATGTGGCTTGATGGGAGGAAACTATGAAAGAAAATTTTATTGACAGACTGGAAAGAAAGTATAGAAGATTTGGTATACCTGATCTTATGAGATATGTTGTGGCAATTGAACTTATTGGTGCCATTATCGGAGTGCTTAGTCCGGCAATATATTATAACTTTTTAAGTCTTAATTTTAATGCAATACTTCACGGACAGGTATGGAGGCTTGTAACCTTTATATTCTATCCTGAGATTCAAGGCTTTAGTGTGGTAGATATATTAATATTTGGAATAATGATATATCTTTATTACAGCATAGGAATGACTCTGGAACGCATGTGGGGAACCTTCAGATTCACATTATATTATATTTCAGGAGTTGTATTTTCCATCATTGGAGCACTAGTTTTGTATATATTTACAGGACTTCCGGTATGGCCTGCAGGATTTGAATATATTAACATGTCACTTTTTCTTGCATTTGCAACATTGTTTCCAAATGAGGTCTTTCTTTTATATGGAATAATTCCGGTAAAAGTAAAGTGGCTTGGTATAATTGACATTGTATTGTTATTGGTATCTGTTGTAATGCAGATAATGTCATTTACTGTTCTCGGTTTTGCAGGAGCATTGGCAATTATCATATCAATGCTGAATTTCATCATTTTCTTTGTTACATCGAAAAACACTAAGAGATTTTCAAGAAGCGAGAGAAAGAGGAAAACCGAATTTCGCAGAAATGTCAATAATATAACTCCAATGTACAGACACAGATGCGCAATATGTGGACGTACAGAAAGAGATAATCCGGAACTTGAATTTAGATATTGTTCGAAGTGTGAGGGCAATTATGAGTATTGCAGTGATCATATATATACACATGAGCATGTAAAGAATTCACAATGATATTAAGGGAAAGAGAGGGGAAGAAGTAGTTATGAACAAGATTAAGAGTAATGAGAAAAAACAGGAGAAGATAATGGGACTTGGTCTTCTTATGTTTGCATCGCTGATAGTTCATGTCATCCTTGCAGTTGCCTATAAGGGATATGAAACTGATATGCAGTGTTTTTCGTGGTGGTCAAATGCGGTATTTGAAAATGGAGTGAGCAAGTTCTACAGCCTTGATGCATTTACAGACTATCCACCTGGATATATGTATATTTTATATGTAATAGGCGCCATCAGGAAGGCTATGGGTATTACAGGAATGGAGACAGCATCAATCCTTTTGCTTAAGCTTCCTGCAATTTTATGTGACCTTGGAATTGGTTTTGTAATATATAAGGTTGCATCCAGATACACATCATTTAGTAATGCACTTATTATTACTGCGGCCTTTATTTTTAATCCATGTATTCTTATTAATTCAGCTACATGGGGACAGGTTGATTCAGTATTTACACTGTGTATTGTTCTTATGATATATCTCATTACTGAAAAGAAGCTTCCTGCTGCTTACTTTGTGTTTGCACTTGGAATTCTAATTAAACCACAGTCTATGTTTTTTGGACCTGTTCTTATATACGGAATAGTTGATCAGGTATTTCTTAACAATTTCACATGGAAAAGAATGTTTACACAGCTTTTAATTGGAATTTCAGCAATTGGAGCACTTTTCCTTGCTGCAGCACCATTTGGACTTAGTACTGTAATATCACAGTATATTGATACAGTAGGTTCATATGAATATGCATCAGTCAATGCTTATAACTTCTGGGTACTTTTAGGTGATAACTGGAAATCACAGGATGATATGTTCATTTTTATGTCATGCAAGCAGTGGGGAACACTCTTCATTATTGTTGCAATTGTATTATCTGCACTGTACTGTTTCAGAAATAAGGAATCAGAAAGTAAATATTATCTTACAGGCGGTTTACTTATGGTAACTATTTTCATGCTTTCAGTAAGAATGCATGAGAGATATATGTATCCTGCACTTGCCCTTATTCTTATTGGAGCATCTGTTAAGAGAAATTACAAGTGGTTTGTGGCATATGGAGCATTATGTGTAATTCATTTTATGAATGTGTACCATGTACTGTTTTATTATGATGTCAGTACATATGATTTTGATAATCCGGTACTTCCTGCCATTGCTTTTTGTAGTATGTGTGCATTTGTATACATGCTTATTGTATTTTACAAGCAGGGAAATGTTCCTATGGAATTAACTTTTGCAGACAGACAGAAGGCAAAGAATTCTGCCAGTACAACAGGCAGGAAGGGTATGGAACGTGGAACTAATGGCAAAAATAACAGAAAGAATAATTCAAGAATTCAGGAATATGATCCGGAAACAAGGGGTTACTGGAGAATCAGAAAATCACATGTTTCGGCGAAATGGACAAAATTTGATTTCGTAGCAATTGCAGTTATTACAATAATATATGCTGCTGTAGCATTCTGGAGACTTGGTGATATGAAGGCACCTGAAACAGAATGGTCAGGAAAGCAGTGGGATGAGATTTCACTTGATTTTGGCGAATCTGTAAACGTTGATAAAATGTTTGGCTTTCTTGGATGTTATGAAAGCAGAAAATTTGAAGTTACCATGTCTGAGGATGGAATCAACTGGACCAAATATACATCAGACTCTACAGACGAAGATGGTTCTAATAACGCAAAATTTACAAGTGTATTTGCATGGAATGAGATAGATCTTAACAATACATTCAGATATATCAAATTTACACAGTTGGATGACAAGGCACTTATTAAGGAATTTATGTTCTATAATGCTGATGGTAATGTGCTTACACCTGTTAACACATCGGATTATCCGGAGCTGTTTGATGAACAGGATATATTTGATGGTAAATATTCATTTATGAACAGTACTTATTTTGATGAAATATATCATGCAAGAACTGCTTATGAGATGATTCACGGAATGTACTGCTACGAGAATACTCATCCACCACTTGGAAAAGCCATTATGGCAATAGGTATTCTTATATTTGGAATGTGTCCATTTGGATGGAGATTTATGGGTACATTATTTGGTGTGTTAATGCTTCCTGTTATGTACCTTATCGCTAAAAAAATGACAGACAAGACATGGCTGTCAACAGTTATTATGGCATTATTTGCCCTTGATTTTATGCATTTTTCACAGACAAGAATTGCAACTATAGATGTGTTTGTAACACTGTTTATTATGCTTGAGTATTATTTTATGCTTAGCTATTACCGTATGAGCTTTTATGATACTCCGCTTAAGAAGACCTTTGTTCCACTTGCACTTTCAGGCTTCTTTATGGGTCTTGGTTTCGGGGCAAAATGGACAGGTATCTATGCCGGTGCAGGACTTGCAGTTATATTCTTTGCAGTAATATTAAGAAGATATATGGAATACAAAAAGGCTTCCATGATTCCTGGAGGAAATACAGAGGGAATAGAACATAAGCACGTAATAGCATCATTTAAGGATAATACATTAAAGACAATATGTTTCTGTATTGTAGCATTTGTTGTTGTGCCATTTATACTTTATCTTATGGCATATATTCCTTATAATGATGGCTCTGAAAGAGGTTTATTTGGCAGAATGGTTGCATCACAGCAGACTATGTACAGCTACCATTCTAATCTTGTTGCAGAACATCCTTACTCATCCGCCTGGTATGAGTGGCCAACTATTGCAAGACCAATCCTTTATTATAATGAGGATATAGGAAATAATCTTCATGAAGGTATATCTTCAATGGGAAATCCTGCCATATGGTGGGTTGGAATTGCAGCTCTGTTATTTATGTTTTATCTGTTTATAAAGAAAAAAGACAGAATGTCCTTCTTCTTCATAGTTGGATATTTCGCACAGTACATGCCTTGGATGCTTGTAAGCAGATGTACATTTATATATCATTATTTCCCAAGTGTACCATTCCTTGTAATGATGATTGGTTACTCAATGTACGTAATAATTAAAGAAAAGCCAAAGCTCAAACCAGTGGTATTTGTATATCTGTTTGTGGCACTTGCCTTGTTTGTGCTTTTCTTCCCTGTTATATCAGGATATCCTGCTACACTTGAGTATGCAAAATACCTTAAGTGGTTCAGCAGATGGGCACTGTTGTTCTAAATTCTGCCGGCAATGGTCTTTGTGGAATTTTGAATATGTTTAGGAGATTTGGATGAAAAATTACAACAAAGAATCAGAATTATCATCAAATTATAAAATGTCTTCACTGCTTGAGATGGTGATAGAGTATTATATGTTATCAGAAGCAGATACAGGTCTTGTTTCCGAAGAGGAAACAGGGCTTGTGACTGATGCATTTAAAGCAATTGAAAGCAAAAAAAGCGTTAGCAGTTTTTTGGATAAGCTTGAAAACTGCCGTGAAGAGATTACAGAGAAAATGCAGGTTCTTACTGCATACGTTGACAGACTGCTTGTATTCGAATATGTGATAAACAGAATTGAATACAGGTATACAATGACTGAAGAAGAGATAAATGAAAAACTCTCAAAGTATAAAAGAGATGAATATGTAAACAATATTACGAATTACATATTCAGTGATAAAGATAATGTTGTGGTGAATGACAAGATAAGGGAGATTGTATCAGAGCTTCCGGTGAGAATGGCCAGATCAAAATTTCTGGAGCATATAAAAAACAGTATAATGCTGTATAGTGATTCAGACAGATATTCTCTGGATGGTTATATATATATGCTTAGAACTGTCACAATGCTTTATAAGCCTAAGGGGATTGACAAGTACTTTACTGAATTTGGAGAGCTCGTTGATGAACTTTCAGGTGTGGATTACAACAACATAACATCAGATTATTACGCTATTCTTAAGGATAAAATTGTAGTTGCAACTTCAAAAATAAAGGACATAACAGATATATATATGTCCCTTCAGAAGCTTATTAATATGTTTATTGTATATGGGAAAAATGAGCAGTCAGAGATATACGTTAAATATGAAAAATATGCTGACATCTGTTATAAGTGCATTGCAATGTTAAATGATGTTTTTGAAGGAAAGACAGATAATATAGCTGAGGTTGAAGCTATGTTTACGGGAATTGAAGGAATTCCTGAGGAATTATATGAAAAGCGTGTTAATCTTGAAGCGATTGTATGTGATTATATTAAAGAGGATAACGGGCTTTATGATGCTGTAAAAACTTCTGAAAAGCTTATGGGCTCCAGTTTGTTTGCTGAACTTGAGGAAGCTGATACAGAGCCTGTTACAGAGGAATATCTTAAGGCGGTTACAGATGAGCTTATAGCAGATCTTAAACAGCTGATAAGTGATTATTCAAGACCGGTTGTAAGAGCAGTATATGCCATGGCTCTTGGAAAGCTTCCTGTGTTTTTTGGAGATTCAGGTGAGGTTACTCAGTACATATCAGATTCTCTTGCTCAGTGTAATGATGCTTCCACACTTCTTGCAACATACAATCTTATTGATGAATTGTGCTGGGGTGATTGATATGATACAATGGTATCAGGAATTGTACATGGATGATAAGGTAGCTGCTAACCCAGAGTATTATAAGGATATTGCGGCAAGTGGAAGGGTGCATGTACCATCTGTGTACTGTATAACAATAGCAAGCAATACAGATAATCTTTTGGATATTATTTCCTGCAATGAGATGATATTTAAGCATTATAAGAGAAATAAACTTAATGTGATCGGACTGGCATCATCAAAAAAGAATGCAGTTGCAATTGCAATCGCAATCGTGCTGTCAGTGTATAAGAAAACCGGAAGTTATGATGTTAGAAAAATAGTGGGATGTGATATATAATTGCTTAAGATTTTAGGAATAATAGGTACAGTAATGTTGTGTATACTTGCATTTATACTGTTAGTGCTGATACTTATATTGTTTGTACCAATAAGATATAAAGTCAAGGCAGAATGCGATTTTGATGTTCCTAAGGAAGTGCATGTTAAGGCAATTGTAAGTTTCTTATTGCGATTAATATATGTAAGGATTAATGAGGATGGAACCGGTGTTTTAAGAATTTTTGGAATACCTGTAAGACGTTTCAATGGAGATGAGGAAGAGTCAGAAGCTACAGGTGATTCCGACTCTGCAAGTGAAACCGATGCCAGGGGTAATTTTGATAATACAGGTTCACCAATGCCTGTGAGTCTGACAGATAAGGACAATAAAGAAAATAAAAATAATAAAAATAATAAAAATAAA
>DEDL01000011.1:83637-126953 GCA_002349525.1 Lachnoclostridium sp. UBA2905 | reverse complement strand
TTCGATGATGACTTTGATGATGAAGATTAATATTTTTATTTCTTAATAACTATTACAGGGACCAGGCAGTTATATGTCTGGTCCCTGATAGTTTTTTATAGAAAGTTAAATTAATACCTGCAGAATAACATACGAGCCATGGTCTGGTCCCTGATAGTTTTTATAGAAAGTTAAATGGCAAAGTATGTACATTGTATTCTACTGTTTTGATATCACAACTCCACTGTTAAATATCACAACTCCACTGTTAAATATTACAACTCCACTGTTTTAATATTGAATTTCACTATCTGCGATATTATATCCCACTATTTGTGATAAGGTTCGTTGTTAATTATTCTATAGCTTCTATACACCTGCTCTAAAAGAATCACCCTCATAAGCTGGTGCGGGAAGGTCATTTTTGAAAAACTTAACTTGTAGTCTGCACGTTTTAATATGTTGTCTGAAAGTCCCAGTGAACCACCGATTATAAACTGAATATGGCTTGTACCATTAATCCCCAGATTATATATATAGGCAGCAAGACCTTCAGAATCAGGATTTTTGCCATCAATTGCAAGTGCAATTACATAGGCATCATCATTTATATATTTGCTTAATCTCTCTCCCTCTTTATCTTTAATCTGCTTAAGCATCAGGTTGCTTAATACAGCAGGTGTTTTTTCATCTGCCACTTCAATAATCTCTAATTTGCAATATCTGCTTAGGCGTTTCTGATATTCCTTAATCGCATCTACATAAAACTTTTCTTTGATTTTTCCAACGCATAGTATACTTATTTTCATATTATCTCCTATATTCTGTATGTTACAATTCTAATTGAAAATATTTCAATTATATTAACTACATTTTAAACTTCGGTTAGTTAATTAATAATTAATAATTCATTCATTTTTTGCGAATCGTTCACAATTTGTTCATATATCGTCTGTATAATAGTTCTCGGATAGTGAATTAAAAAGCACTTTCTACTCCCACCCTATTATACACTTTGGTATTTAGTTACCGAAAAATAAACCGATTCCCGTCGGTTTATTTTTTTGTCCATTTTTATCTCTGACTTAATCGAAAATATTATGTAGCTAGTGACAGACTTATTCTAAGTGCTACATCAACCTTGTCTAATGCCACACAATCCAAATGGCAAACCTTCTCCCTTAGTCTTGATTTATCAATTGTTCTCACCTGTTCAAGAAGTATCACTGAATCCTTTACAATGCCATATTTATCAGCAGAGAGTTCAACATGTGTTGGAAGCTTTGCCTTATTCATTTTAGAAGTTATCGCTGCACATATGACCGTTGGGCTGTGTCTGTTGCCCATATCATTCTGCACAATAAGAACAGGTCTTATTCCTCCCTGTTCCGAACCTATAACAGGTCTTAAATCTGCATAATATATATCTCCCCTGTGAATAACCATTTTTCACTCTCCATTCCAGAAATATTTAATTACATTATTTCCGAAATAATAAATGTTATTCACAGGGGACACCATTTATGCGTATTTTCTTGGAACTCTGCTTCCTACATCACATACAAATTCATAATTAAATGAATTGCCTGGTTTTGAAAGTTCTTCAGCAGTTATAGTTTCATCACCATCTGTGCCAAGAAGTGTTACCTCATCTTCAACACTTATATCTGCCTTACCTTCAATATCTGTAATATCAACCATAAACTGATCCATGCATACTCTTCCCACAATTGGTACGCTCATTCCATGAATTATAACACGTCCACATCCTGATAAAGCCCTTGGATAACCATCTGCATATCCAACAGGAATTGTCGCAATTGTCCTTGGTGATTCTGTTATATATGTTCCGTTATATCCTATTCTTGTTCCTGCAGGTACATGCTTGATATAGCTGATAATAGATTTCCATGACATTGCAGGTTTAAGCACAATATTACCATTGTCAAGTACAGGTGATGGATACAAACCATATGAAGCAATACCGAAACGTACCATATCAAGTGAGGCCTCGCTAAACTGCATAACAGCGGCACTGTTACACACATGCTTTATATCAAATTCTATTCCATTTTCCTTAAGTTCTCCGGTAAATGATGTGTATTTCTCGAACTGCTCTC
This sequence comes from Lachnoclostridium sp. UBA2905, assembly GCA_002349525.1. GTDB lineage: Bacteria > Bacillota > Clostridia > Lachnospirales > Lachnospiraceae > V9D3004. The sequence continues at coordinate 124,854 of DEDL01000011.1, read as the reverse complement.
TTGTATACCACATATCATCCTCGTCTGCCTTGGAAAAATGAGTAAAGCATCCTTCAAGGTAAACTCCCGGGAGCTTATTAATTGATTTTATAGTTTCTAATGACTCTTTACATGGAACAAAACCAATTCTTCCCATTCCTGTATCAAGCTTTATATGCATAATAGCTTTTTTACCTTGTTTTACAGCTTCATCAGACATTATTTTTGCTGAGTCATAATCAAATACTGCCTGTGAAATACCATATTCAACTACATATTTAAGACAGCTTTTAGGTGTATAGCCTAATATGAGAATAATCTTATCACAACCATTTTTACGGAGTTCAATAGCTTCATCAACTGTTGCAACACCATATGCATCTACATTATCACCAAGAAACTGCATTATCGGTACAGCACCATGACCATAACCATCCGCCTTAATAACAAACATTACTTTAACGGAAGGATCAATGCGCTTTTTAAGTTCATTAACATTATATAATATATTTTCAAGACTTATTACAGCATAAGTTCTGTCATAACCAACCATTGTTACCACCTATAAACAGGCATATTGTCTGCCCTTTCTTCCATAAATTATTAACGGTTACTGCGGCTTTACTTTAAGTACCTCAGAGATATTGTCCGCTATATCTCTTGCAATTAGTGAATAGCATCCAAGCTTTTTCGCTGCAGCATCTCCTGCAAGTCCGTGCACATATACTCCAAGTGCAGCAGCACTGATTCTATCAGCCCCCTGAGCAAGAAATGATGCTATAAGGCCTGTAAGTACATCTCCGCTTCCACCTGTTGCCATACCATTATTACCTGAAATATTAATATATACTTTTTTTCCATCTGTTACAACTGTTCGTGCATCTTTAAGAACAAGAACAGTATTATTATAGCAATATTTTAAAGCATATCCAATTATATCATTTTTAATATCTTCTATGCTTCCACCTGAATATCTGGTCATTTCCTTCAAATGAGGTGTCATAATAACTTTATGACTGTTTTCTTTAAAGGCCTCTGCCAGTAAATCCGACACTTTAAATGAAGCTGATTTTTCTTCACTCATTTCACAGCCAAGCCCACTTAAAAGATTAATTCCATCCGCATCAATAACAACACTTCCCCTGCTATACTTTAATGCGGCAAGTGTAAGTATTTCTGCTTCGGAGGATATACCTATTCCCGGACCCACAACCGTTGCATCTGCCCATAAAATATCATCCTTAATTCTGCTTTCCATATCCTGTATGTCCCCTGAATATGAAGACACCAGGGCTTCAGGAAGCATTGTTTTAATAATATCTACATTCTCATCGCATGTCAGTACCTTTACAAGACCACATCCACACCTGTAGGCCGCATATGCAGAAAGATATGCAGCACCACACATTCCAGGAGACCCGGCACATATAACTACTTTTCCGTATGTTCCCTTATTGGACTGGCTCTTTCTTGCCGGAAGCAGATTCAGATCATTTTCTTCAAAATAATACCAGTCAGGCTTTATATAATCAATTATTTCTTTTGGAAATCCAATATCGCATACATGAACCTTTCCTGCAAATTCTGCTGCATCCTGAAGCAAAAGCCCAGTTTTCATAAGACCATATGTTACAGTGTGATCAGCTTTAACAGCAGTTCCCATAATACGTCCTGTGGAAGCATTAAGTCCTGATGGAATATCTATTGAATATACTGTGTTTTTCAGTTCATTTGAATTAAATGACCTGCACATATGGTTGATCTTATTAATACAATCAGCATATTCTCCCCTAATCTCTCTATTAAGACCAACGCCAAATATAGCATCAATTATTATACAGTTTTTTTGATAAAATGATTTGTCATAAAAATCATCGAACCTTATAAATTCCATGCCTAGGGAAGATGCAATATCGTACTGCAAGACAGTCTGTTCTGACATCCTATCCTTAGAAGAAAAGCATACAATAGCAACATCATAGCCATTCTCATGCAGAATTCTGCCTGTTGCAATTCCATCACCGCCATTATTGCCCCCTCCGGCAAATACAACAACAGGTTTGGTTACAGCCTCATTCTCCATAATAATGTCTGCCGTGCATAAGGATGCTCTTTCCATAAGAACAATTGAAGGAATATGATGCTTTTTTGTGGTTAAATCATCAATTTTCCTGGCCATTATGGCGTCTGCAGCATATCTCATAAATACCTCCATATATCAATGACGTTACCGCAAACCACTTCACGGTAACGTCTCTCTACTTAGTACTGACAGATTTTCACGTCCATAGCTCTGGTGCGGGATAATTACTTCTCGCTATCCTTGATTCTATAGGACAGTCTCATAAGACTCTCTGCCAGATGAACATTTTCAACTATTACATTCTTAGGAAGGTTAAGGTCTGTAGGTGCAAAATTCCATATAGCACCAACCCCCCACTTAACCAGATTGCCAGCTACTTCAGGTGCTACACTCTTAGGAATAGTAAGAGCTGCTATCTCAACCTCATTCTCTTTCACATATGTTTCAAGTTCATCTACTGACTTAACAAGGCAGTTTCCAATCTTACGTCCAACTAAATTAGGATCAGAATCAAAAATTGCAGTGAATATAAATCCACGTTTTGCAAAGTCAGGATAATTGATAAGTGCCTTTCCAACATTACCGGCACCGATAATAATTACATTGTGATCTCTCTCAAGTCCAAGTATCTTACCAATTTCAGAATACAGATATTCAACATTATATCCGTATCCCTGTTGACCAAAACCGCCAAAATTATTAAAATCCTGCCTGATTTGTGAAGCAGTAACATTCATACGTTCGCTCAACTCTTTTGAAGATATTCTCACAATGTTATGCTCCATCAACTCGCTCAGATAACGATAATAACGTGGCAGACGCTTAATTACCGCTCTGGAAATAATCTTTGATGACATTGTTATCCTCCATTCGCCCGGACAGGCAAAACCGTCTATCCTTAAAATTTCAAATTTATAAGTGCATAAAAAACCTAATTTCCTGCACTCTTTAAATAGTATTATTTTCGGTATCATTTACTGTTTGATTATACTACATTGTTAAGGACTTGTCAATCATTGACACAAATTCTACATATATAATCAGGGCCAAAAGGTTGAAGCTATGTTTGGGTCGAAATAGGTTTTTGCCTTACTTATAGTTAAATATTTTGGCTAGTTGAGGCTTTTGCCCAAATGTGTTATATTAATGGTATTATTCATTGTTAAATTTATTGGAGATTTATTATGTTATTATCTTGTGATCATATTACAAAATCATTTGGTGAAAATACCATACTGTCCGATGTGACATTTCATATAAATGAGCACGAAAAATGTGCTATTGTAGGTATCAATGGTGTAGGAAAAACCACTCTTTTAAAAATCATTACCGGTGAGGAGCCATGCGATGACGGCAATGTTTTCATGGGCGGCGGATATACACTTGGTTATCTTAAACAGAACCAGGATATTGATTCTGCACGTACAATTTATGAAGAGATAAGTCTTGTTAAGCAGGATGTATTTGACCTGGAGCTTAAAATACGTACATTAGAAAATGATATGAAAGCCCTTCAGGGTAGCGAACTTGACAAGATGCTTGATGAATACCACAGATGCGTAACCGAGTTCGAACAAAAGGAAGGCTATTCTACTTATAGCGAAATAACAGGCATTATAAAGGGTCTTGGTTTTAGTGAGGAACAGTTTAACCAGACCATTAACACACTTAGTGGTGGTCAGAAAACCCGGGTTGCCCTTGGCAAAATCCTTCTTTCAAAACCGGATCTCATCATACTGGATGAGCCTACAAACCACCTTGATATGAATTCCATATCATGGCTTGAAGGCTTTATATCTTCATACAGGGGTGCTGTACTGATAGTATCCCATGACCGTTATTTTCTTGATAAAACGGTAACAAAGGTTGTAGAACTTGATAACACAAAATGTACTGTTTTTTCTGGCAATTACAGTGCTTATTCTGAAAAGAAGGCATTTTTAAAGGCAAGTCTTATGAAGGCTTACGAGAATCAGCAGCGGGAAATAAAGCATCAGGAAGAAGTTATTACCAAGTTAAAACAGTTCAACCGTGAAAAATCCATAAAACGAGCTGAAAGCCGAGAAAAAATGCTCAATAAAATTGACAGAATCAAAAAACCTTTTGAGATTAATTCGGCTATGAACATATCATTTACTCCTAGATTTGAAAGCGGTAATGATGTTCTTACTGTAAGGGGTTTATCAAAGTCATTTGGTGACAACCACCTGTTTTCAGATATTGATTTTGATATAAAAAAGGGCGAAAGGATTGCTATTCTCGGAGATAATGGAACCGGAAAAACTACTCTTTTAAAAATAATCACTGAACTTGAAGAGGCTGATGGCGGTAATATACGAATCGGAACTAATGTTAATATAGGATATTATGACCAGGAACAGCAGGTTCTTAACAATAATAATTCCATTATTGATGAAATACATGACACATATCCTGATATGACCCAGACTGAAATACGTAATCTTCTTGCAGCATTTTTATTCACCGGAGATGACGTTTTCAAAATGATAGGCGATCTCAGTGGTGGTGAAAAAGGCAGGGTTTCCCTTGCCAAGTTGATGTTGTCAGAAGCTAATTTTCTGATTCTTGATGAGCCAACCAACCACCTTGATATCATCTCAAAAGAGATACTTGAAAATGCCATTAATAATTATAAAGGTACTGTTCTTTATGTTTCCCATGACAGATATTTTGTTAACAGGACTGCCACCGGTATTCTTCACCTTACCGGACACCATATGGACAGATACATAGGTAATTATGATTATTTTATGGAAAAATACAATGAAAAGCTGGCAAAGGCACCTGCTACTACATCAAGGCCTGCTAATTCTCCTTCAAAAGCAGTGGAGAATACTGACACTAAGGATGACTGGCAAAAGCAAAAAGAGGAAAAGGCCAGAATCAAAAAAATCCAAAACCGCATTGACAAAATTGAAGAAGAAATTGCTGCTATCGAAGAAGATATGAAAGTAATTGACGATAAACTCTCTAATCCTGACAATGCATGCAATTCAGCACTTTTAGGCGAGTTAACTTCCGCCCGGAATGCCGATGATGAGAAGCTTTTAGAACTTATGGACGAATGGGAAGAGCTTTCTTCCAGTCTTTAAATTATATTAAGAGTCTTAATGCATTATTATAAATTTTTTGCTATAATAAAACAAATAATACATACGGGGTGAATTCAATGAAAAAATTATTACTTGGAAACGAAGCAATTGCCAGAGGTGCTTATGAAGCAGGTGTCAAAGTATCTGCTGCATATCCCGGTACACCTAGTACAGAGATTAGCGAGGCAGTTGCCAAATATGATGAAATTTATGCTGAATGGTCTCCTAATGAGAAGGTTGCCACAGAAGTAGCAATTGGAGCAAGTGTTGGCGGTGTTCGTTCAATGTGTGCAATGAAGCACGTTGGTGCCAATGTTGCCGCTGATCCTTTATATACAAGTTCCTATACTGGAGTTAACGGCGGTATGGTAATGATTGTTGCCGATGATCCTGGAATGTACAGTTCACAGAATGAACAGGACACCAGAATGATTGGACGTGCTGCAATGGTTCCTGTGCTTGAGCCATCAGACAGCCAGGACGCCAAGGATTACATGATTGCAGGTTTTGAAATAAGCGAAAAATACGATACACCTGTAATTCTCAGAACAACAACAAGACTCTCCCACTCACAGGGGCTTGTAGAGCTGAATGACAGAATTGAAAGAGAAACTATCCCATACGAAAGAAAATGGAATAAATTCGTTGTTGTTCCAGGTAATATGAAGCCTAGACATATAGTAGTTGAGGAAAATCTCAAAAGACTTTCAGAGGACGCTTCTTCAATGTCAGTCAATAATGTTGAATACAAGGATACATCTCTTGGATTCATTACATGTGGTATAGCTTATCAATACGTTAAGGAAGTCTGTCCGGATGCATCAGTCCTTAAGCTTGGACTTGTTAATCCTCTTCCAACATCACTTATTAAGGAATTTTGCCAGAAGGTGGACCGTGTAATAGTATTTGAAGAACTTGAACCTGTAATTGAAGAACAGGTACGTGCCCTTGGATACAAGGTTGAAGGCAAAGAACTTTTTACACGCCAGGGAGAATACAGTTCAAATATGCTTAGAAAAGCCCTTGGTATTGATATTGAGATGTCAGATACCTTTGAAACTCCTGGAAGACCTCCAATTCTTTGTCCCGGATGTCCTCACAGAAGTGTATATACAGCCATGAAGCAGCTTAAGCTTCATGCTTTTGGAGATATCGGATGTTATACTCTTGGGGCTAATGCTCCATTAAGTGTTATTGATACATGTTTCTGCATGGGCTCAAGCATAAGCGGTCTTCACGGTCTTGAAAAGGCATGTGGACACGAATTTATTGAAAACTGGGTTGCTGTAATCGGCGATTCAACCTTTATGCATACAGGTATCAATTCCCTTATTAACATGGTTTATAACCAGTCACATGCAACTGTTGTAATTCTTGACAATTCAACAACAGGTATGACCGGTCATCAGGATCATGCGGCTACTGGTAAAACCCTAAAGGGTCAGATTGTTCCTGCAATCAATATAATGTACCTTTGCAAATCTCTTGGAATTGAAAATGTATACGAGGTTAATTCCTACGATCTTGCTGCAGTTAAGGATTTACTAAAACGTGAGACAAAAAGAGATGCGCTTTCAGTTATTATTACAAAGTCACCTTGTGTTCTCTTAAAGGAAGTATCATTCCCGGACGTATGTGTAACTGAGAATGATAAATGCAAAAAATGTGGTGCCTGTATGACACCTGGCTGTCCTGCTTTAAGTAAAAATGAAGATGGAACAATAAGAATTGATAATGACATGTGCAATGGATGTGGACTCTGTATGCAGCTTTGCAAATTTGATGCAATAAAGAAAATTGTCAGATAATGTAATGTAGATACATATGTAGATAATATATATAGTAAAAAAATATGCAGATACATATGTAAATTGATGCCTGGCATTATAATTTCACAAAATAAGAGCATGGGAATATTATTTCCCATGCTCTTAACTAATGTAAAAAAAAAAGATTTTTCGTTAATATACTACTCTTAGCATTTATGATTTCTATTATGATTGACTACATAATTGCTATAATTTCCATTACGCCTGCTTTTTTAATTGCCTTTATAATTGCTATAATCACAAGACATCCTTATTTTATTATAATCTTAATAAGCTCCATAATCATATCCTTGCTCTTTCTGTCTGATGAAAAAATTGCCTTTTTGACAAGCTCAAGCATCTGTACCTTTGAATTTCTAAGCTCTGATACTGTTTTTGCTCCTGTAGATTCAAGTATGGAAAAGATGAAGTCAGTGATGGCCCTTCTCTCATTATCATCAAGGGAATCTATCCATGAACCAATTGCACTATCAGCCTTTTTCGCCAAATCAGGTCTTTCATCAAGACATACAAATTTGCTTCCAAGTACCTTCCATGAAAAAGGATCATGCTGAAATACACCGTTTTCAGAGCTGTCAATAATCTTGCAATTATCAACTTCATTAAATAAAAGCATACCAACTAAGGATTCTGAAACAACAAAAAGATTTATTTTATCAGTCATTTTCCTGTATTCTTCTGAATTAACAATATCCTTAGTAAATCCTGGAGAATCATTACTGTATAAGTCAATAATTCTTTTCTGGACCTTATCTTTAGCATGTATTCCCGCCCATAAAGCAAGATTACCGCCTTTAGAATGGCCGCCCACATGCATCTTTTTATAATAAAAATTTGAAGACACCTTATTAAGATATTCTGTAGCATAAAGCTGGGCATTTACAGGTCCAAAGCTCATCATAAAGTCTTCCTTCCAACCCGTTAATGTTTCATCTGTCCCCCTGAAAGCCACATACATTGTTTTGTCAGGCAGAAGAAAAGTCATGGCAGAAAACTGCATACATTTCTTTTCGTCAATAATATTTTCATAAAAACAAATTGGAATATTTCCAAATCTTCTGGTAGCTGACACAGCCTTAACAAATGAGTACACTGTATAGGGACTCATCGTTATCAGCTTCTTCTTCTCTTCTTCCGGTGCTTTGTATTCACTTATAATCTCCTTAATTGTCTTTTCATTTCCCCGGCCCATATCAACATATCCATCCAGGTCAAAATAAGAGATTACAGCAAAAATAAGATTATCAATTTCGTTAAATGGAGCCTCAGAAAATGTCAGATCACCTCTCCACTCAAGATAATCGAAAACATTATAAACAGATTCATTTTTCATATATTACCCCTTTACAAGCAGTTTTTTTCTCAAATATGAATTAAGCTTCTTTTCAAACACATTATAACTAATGGCGGCTAATATAAGTGATATACCAAGAACACATACAATATGCATTGCCCCAGGAATAAAATCAAAATATTTATTGAACACTCTTGCCACATAATAATGCGCAAGATAGAGTGAATAACTTATATCGCCTAAAAAGACAAAGGGCTTTGGTACCTTCACCCCATATGTGGCAATAAAGACACACATAAAAATTATAAATGCCGGTATTCCCTTAATTATAAATCGTTTCAGACTGCCAGGGTAATCCATATATTTCACACACCATAAAAAAACGTAGGACATAAGAGCTACAAAAAGCAGTATCCATCTCATGTAAGCCTTGTCACGTATTTTTTCATATTTGATACCACTTAATATATGATATGCAGCCATTCCATATATGAATTCAATCAAAACCGTATTAGTGAATCCAAAACCCTTACATATTAAGACAATAGCCACTAAGACTACTGACGCAATAAGGCTTCTGTATTTGTGGCTTATTTTCATGGAAAGCCATATTATAACGTAAAACATCATTTCATAATTAAGTGTCCATCCCACCTTCACTATAGGCATTATCTTACCTGAGCCTGTAAATGGCACAAAGAACAGTGATTGTAGGATATATTTTCCGTCGATTACCGTCCTGTCAAATATATCTTTATTAATATTGTAGCCAATAATTGCGATCAGTGTTATGAAATAATACATTGGAACAATTCTGATTATGCGTTTCCACAAAAAATGATCCGTATTTAATTGTGAAACATACATCATTATAAATCCACTGATACAGAAAAAGATGTCTACCCCAAATGCCCCATTTTCAATACAGGATATATGATGCAACAAGACACTTACTGCTGCAAGTCCTCTCAGAGCCTGAACACCATCAAACCTCTGATTGTAAAATGTTTTGTTCATATTTTTTAACCGTCTCCTTAGCCTTATGCACATCAATAACCATTTGCTCTTTTAGTTCATCAAGGCTTTCAAACTTTCTCTCTTTACGCTGATAATCCAAAAGCTTAACAGTAACCTTTTCCCCATAAATCATTTTATCAAAATCAAAAATAAAAGTTTCAACCCCAAGATTTGATATTCCTGGAGCAGTTGGTTTAAATCCAACATTTGTTACTCCGCCATATATTTTACCATCATAATTCACAAGACTGGCATATACTCCTCTTGGCGGCACAATACGTTTACAGTCAAATCCAAGATTAATTGTTGGCATATTCAGCGTTCTGCCAAGCTGGTTTCCATATATTACCTCTCCAGTTACAGAATATTCCCTGCCAAGAAGTCTGTTAACTAATTGAATATTGCCGTTTGAAAGTTCATTTCTAATTCTGGTGCTGCTAACGACTTCACCGTCAAGTTTTTCCTTCTCAACAATATCAATCACAACTCCATACTTCTCTCCAAGCTTTTTGAGAGTATCAATGTCACCTGACCTGTTGTGGCCGAATCTGAAATCATTGCCAACTACAACAGCCCCTGCATGAAGCTTTCCAACAATAATATATTCAAAAAATTCTTCAGGGTTCATATTTTTAGTCTTATCATCAAATGGGTATTCAACAAGAATTTCTATGCCCATTTTCTCAAACATATTCCTTGAATCACTTCTATCAAGAATATATTCAAAATTAATATCAAAAGTAAGCGCAACAGGCACCAGACCCTTTTCCTTAAAACTGTATGTTTCCTTTATTAATTTCTGATGTCCTATGTGAACACCATCAAATTTTCCAATTGTTACTGCTGTCTTAATATTTTCATCAAATGAAATTCCATCTGTAATTTTCATGGTTTATCCTTTCAACAAAACATCTTATAGACCTTGTAATGACCCTCATTTGTTTCTCTGTAAATTGCAGCGAATCTTCCGTCAGGAAAATACAGGCATATATCCTTTTCACCTGTATGCAAAAATCCCTTTGGACACTGTTTATCATAAACAGCTATCATATTTTTCTCAAGTTCATTGCCATTAAAAAGTCTTTTCTCATATTCCTCATTTACTTTATAACATGGTAAAGAAAATACATCTTCAATACTCACAAGATATTTTAAAATATCCTCTTCACTATAAACAATATCTTCAACCTGTTTAAGTGTAAGCGCATCATTTATCTCAAATGTACCTGATCTCGTTCTGGTCAGTTCTTCCATACATGCACCGCAGCCAAGTTTTTCTCCAATATCGTTACAAAGTGTTCTTATATATGTTCCCTTTGAAACCTTAGTTCGAATTCTTGCCCTGGTAAGGTCATCACTGATTGAAATAATATCAATATCATAAATTGTACATTTTCTTGCTTCCCTATCAATTTCAATGCCCTTTCTTGCAAGTTCGTACAGTTTGTGACCATTAACTTTTATTGCTGAATACATAGGTGGAATCTGATATATATCCCCCTTAAATGAAAGGATGGTATCTCGTATCTCTTCTTTAGTACCATTATATTCTCTTGTTTTTATAACATTGCCACTTATATCTTCGGTATCTGTTGTAAGGCCAAATCTGATTACTGCCTCATAATCCTTATTCTTATCAGTTAACATATCACACAGTTTTGTTGCCCTTCCAATACATACCGGAAGAACACCTGTAGCATCAGGATCAAGAGTGCCTGTATGACCTATTTTTCTTGTTTTTAGAATACCACGGAGTTTTGCCACAACATCATGGGATGTAAATCCTTTTTCTTTATATATATTTAAAATTCCGTCCAAATGATACTCCTTTCAAGCTTATAGCAGTGCTATGCCAACCTCTTTTAAAAGTTTTGAAAGCTCCTTATCAAGTTCGCCCCTAAGTGTACAACCTGCTGCTTTCTTATGTCCGCCACCGCCAAAGACAAGTGCAACCTTACTCATATCTGCGTCCTTTGATGCTCTAAGGCTTGCCTTATATTCGTTTTCACCACGTTCATACACAAAAACCGATACCTCAACACCCTTGGTCTGAAGAAGAACACTTACTATACCATCAGTATCCTCCTTTGTTGCACCACATGAATCAAACACTTCCCTGGTTGCAACACAAAGTATTACCCTGTCATCATATAATAACCGGCTCTCTAACAGGCACTTTCCAAGGAAACGGTTAGCAGAGTATGATTTTTCATAAAATGTATTTTCTATTATACTTGTATGATCAATTCCCTTTGACATAAGTCTTCCTGCAATCTCCATAGTACGGCAGGAAGTATTTGAATACTTAAATACACCTGTGTCATGAATAATTCCTGTATAAAGACATTCTGCAATATCCTTATCTATAAGTTCAGGCTCATATAATTCATATAAAACCTCACAGGTTGCACTGCTTTCTGCCACATAATGATTAATAAGGGCAAAACACAGATTACTTATATGATGATCTATATTTATGGTTGATGGTGTATGATCAAAAATCTGCTCTGCCTGACCGAGTCTTTCCTTGTCACTACAGTCGAGCGATATAAAAAGATCAGGATCATTGCTTACGTAGTCTGTAGCAACCATATCTGAACCGGTCATATACTTAAATACCTCCGGTATATTTTCAAGATAAACCGTTACTTTTTTGTCCGGATAAACCTTTTTAATATAGTTATACATAGACAGGCATGAGCCTATACAGTCTCCATCCGGATTAACATGACCACCTATGGCAATAACACTGGCATTAGACACAGCATTCCAAATCTCATTTTTTACCACGCACACCAACCTCCTTCAAATTAAGAAACACATCAGTTATTCTTCTGAATCATTCTTCTGAATCATCCTCTGATTCTTCTCCCTCATTTTCTGAATCCGAAATATGAAGATCAGAAATCTTTTTATACATTTCCACACCATATTCTATTGATTCATCAAGAACAAAGTTAAGCTCAGGTGTATTTCTAAGATTAACGGTTTTTGCAAGCTGTGTTCTTATAAATGGAGTAGCATGCTTAAGGGCAGCCATACAATCTTCCTTCTCTTTCTTAGAGCCAAGAATACTGATATATATTTTGGCATATTTAAGATCTCCTGTAACCTGAACATCAGAAACAGATGTCATAACAGGTATTCTCGGATCCTTAAGTTCTTCCCTTATTATCTTACTGAGTTCCTTCTGTACTTCTCCGTTTATTCGGGTACTTTTTATTGCTTTTCTATTATTCATAAAATCAACTCCAATCTGTCTTACAAACTTGTTTAAATGAAATGCAACAAAGGACTGTGTATTAATGCAGTCCTTTGTCATAATAGTTTGATTATATATACCAGATATTATCTTGGTATTTCTACCATTGAATACAGTTCAACCTGATCCTCAACGGCAATATCTTTAAATCCTTCAAATACAAGACCACATTCATATCCTGCATTAACTTCCTTAACATCATCCTTAAATCTCTTAAGAGATGCAAGATTTCCTTCAAAGATCTGTTCTCCACCTCTACTGATACGTGCCTTACATCCACGAACAATCTTTCCGTCAAGAACATATGAACCAGCAATAATACCTACATCTGAAGCCTTGAATATCTGTCTTACTTCTGCGTGTCCAATTACCTTTTCTTCAAAGATTGGATCAAGAAGTCCCTTCATAGCACCTTCAATATCAGCTATTGCATCATATATTACCTTATAAAGTCTAAGGTCAACCTTTTCTCTCTCTGCAGTTGACTTAGCCATATTATCAGGTCTTACATTAAATCCAATGATAATAGCACTTGATGCAATGGCAAGTGATACGTCAGATTCAGTAATGGCACCAACACCACCATGTATAATTCTGATGGCAACCTCTTCATTGGAAAGCTTAAGAAGACTCTGCTTGATTGCCTCAACTGAACCCTGTACATCTGCTTTAACAATAATATTAAGCTCCTTAATATTACCTGCCTGTATCTGATCAAATAATCCGTCAAGAGACATTACTGACTTGGTATCTTCAATAAGTTTTGCCTTGCTCTGATCAATATATGCAGCAACAATTGTACGTGCTTCTTTTTCATTCTTTGTTGTTATAAATACTTCACCTGCGTCAGGTACTTCATTAAGACCAATTATCTCTACAGGTGTAGATGGTTTTGCTTCTTTAACTCTGCGACCCTTGTCATCCATCATAGCTCTTACCTTACCATGAGCTGAACCAATAACTATATGGTCACCAACCTTAAGTGTTCCCTTCTGTACAAGAATTGTAGCTACAGGACCTCTTCCTCTGTCTAACTGTGCCTCAATTACAATACCACGGGCACTTCTGTTAGGATTAGCCTTAAGCTCCATAACCTCTGCAGTAAGAAGGATCATTTCAAGGAGGTTTTCAATTCCCTCTCCTGATTTTGCTGATACAGGAACAAATACTGTACTTCCTCCCCAGTCCTCAGCAACAAGATCATATTCAATAAGCTCCTGCTTAACTCTCTCTACGTTAGCACCTGGCTTATCAATCTTGTTAACTGCAACAATTATCTCAACACCAGCAGCCTTGGCATGGTTAATAGCCTCAACTGTCTGTGGCATTACACCGTCATCAGCCGCAACAACAAGGATTGCTATATCTGTTGACTTGGCACCACGCATACGCATTGAAGTAAATGCCTCATGACCAGGTGTATCAAGGAATGTAATCTTCTCTCCGCCACACTTAACCATATAAGCACCAATATGCTGTGTAATTCCGCCGGCCTCTTTTGATATAACATCTGTTTTTCTGATTGCATCAAGAAGTGAAGTTTTACCATGGTCAACGTGTCCCATTACACATACAACCGGTGGTCTCTTTTCAAGATTATCTTCGCTCTCTTCATCTTCCTTAAGAAGCTCTGCAATTACATCAACTTTTTCCTCAAGTTCAGCAATACAGTTGTACTCAAGTGCAATTTCTTCAGCTTCATCAAATGAAATCTCCTGGTTAATTGAAACCATCTTACCCTTCATGAAAAGCTTCTTAATAATCTGTGCTGCAGGCACTTTAAGTTTATCACCAAGCTCCTTAAGTGTAAGCTTCTCTGGAAGGACGATTGTACGGATTGTATCTTCAGGTTCTTCCTTCTTAACAACCTCTGGCTTAATAAATGCACCCTTACGGTTAGGATCTTTCTTCTTTGTTACATCACCCTTTGTAAACTTCATTGTATCTTCATTATCAAAGCCTTTTCTGTCCTTACCGTATTTTTTGTTATCTCTCTTAGCACTATCCTTTGCAGCACGCTGTGTTCTTCCAGGTTTCTGCTCCTGTTTTATGCTATCAAAGCCTGACTGGCTTCTTTCAAATTTTTCAAGAACATTATTGCCACCATTTCTATTATCTCTCTGGCCTCTGTTATCGCGGTTGTCTCTGTTGTCACGACCATCACGATTTCCCTGTCTTCCTCTGTTATCACGGTTATCATTTCTATTGTCACGATTACCATCTTTATTGAATGGACGACGTTCGCCATTATTTCTATTGTTATTTCTGTCGTTAGAGAAACCATTTCTCTGATTTCTGTCACCGCGGTTATCTCTGTCGCCACGATTATCATTCCTATTATCGCGGCTATCACGGTTTCTATCCCCGCGATTGTCCCTGTTATCACGGTTGTCACGTTTTCTGTTATCTCTGTCACCACGATTGTCTCTATTATCACGTGATCTGTCAGCACCTGTCTGTTTTGAAGCATTATTATCTGCCTGACTAGAAGCTTCCTTTGATGCTTCCTTCTCTGACTCCTTTGCAGCTCCACTTACATTTGCTTTAGCAGAATCAGTTTTAATCTCTTTTGCTTCATTTTTATCAGAATTACTGTTCTCTTTTGAAACAGAAACAGGCTTCTTAATATTTTCAGCTGTCTTTGTTTCTTTAACTTCCTTTGAAACTTCCTTATCTTTTACAGGCTCTTTTGCAGGTGCAGCATCCTTTTTCGCATTGTCATTACCAGAAGTATTTGTTTTAGCAGGCTGACTAAACTTTTTAAGAAGGAAAGCAATCGCAGCATCCTCGATGTTACTCCTTGTACTTTTTACATCAAATCCGTTTTCATTAAGTAATTTCACAAGGTCACTTCCTTTGATATCATTACCCTGTGCCTGTAAACTCTTTGTTATCTCTGTTATCTTCATCTTTGTTGCCATATCTATTTTACCTCCTGGTTAATACTCTGAATTACTGCTTTTGCAAGTCCCTGATCTACTATTGCAAGAACTGCCCTGTACTCCTTACCTATTGCATGCCCAAGTTCCTCTTTTGTTCCATAATAAAACATCGGAACGTGATAGTATTCGCACATTTGATCATATTTTTTTCTACTGTTTTCGGATAAATCATCAGCAGCTATAACAACCTTGGCTTTATAATCTTTAATAGCCTTCTCAGTTGCAAATCCACCACTGACAAGATTACCGGACTTCATTGCAAGCCCAATATAAGAAAACACTTTACTTCTTATCAAATTCTAACATCTGCCTTTCTATATCTTCATACACACTGTCAGCAATTTTCATACTAAATGCTCTCTCAAATGCATTAGATTTTCTTGCTTTCTTAAAACACTCCACATCAGGACAGATATATGCTCCACGTCCGTTAAGTCTGCCTGTAGTATCAAGCATAACTTCATTCTCCGGTGTTTTCAAAATTCTAATCAACTCATTCTTGGTCTTCGAAGTATGGCATCCCACACATTGACGCATTGGAACTTTTTTGACTTTCAAACAGGTACCCCCTTAGGCTTCCTCACTAACAGGCTCGCTCTTAATATCGATCTTATATCCTGTAAGTCTGGCAGCAAGTCTTGCATTCTGTCCTTCCTTACCGATTGCCAGTGAAAGCTGGAAATCAGGAACAAGAACATTGGCTGTCTTCTCTTCTTCATCAACATTTACGGAAATTACCTTTGCAGGGCTGAGTGCATTCTCAATAAACTTTGCAGGATCTTCACTCCAATTGATAATATCGATCTTCTCACCATGAAGTTCTTCAACTACAGCATTAACTCTTATTCCGTTAACACCTACACATGCTCCAACAGGATCAACATCCGGATTGTTAGAATAAACTGCAATCTTTGTTCTTGAACCTGCTTCTCTGGCAACACTCTTTATCTCAACTGTTCCATCCTGTACTTCAGTAACTTCATACTCAAATAATCTCTTAACAAATTCAGGATGTGTTCTTGAAACTGTAATTCTAGGTCCCTTTGAAGTTTTCTTAACTTCAACAACATATAACTTAATTCTCTCTGTTGGTTTGAAATGCTCTGTTGGAACCTGTTCAGTTGTGGAAAGAATTGTATCGGTTTTTCCAAGATCTACTGAAATGTTGCCACCAACTATTCTCTGTACAGTTCCTGTAACAATATCTCTTTCTTTCTCTGAAAAATGATTATATATTATTTCACGCTCTCCCTCTCTGATTTTCTGAACTACAACCTGCTTTGCCTTCTGTGCTGCAATTCTTCCGAAATTCTTAGGAGTAACAATTATCTCAACTTCATCTCCAACCTGTTTGCCTGGACATATATCATCAGCATCACTGACAGAAATCTCTGTAAGATCGTCCATAACATCTTCTACAACAGTTTTTACAGTATACACCTTTACTTCGCCACTGTATCGGTCAATACTTACTTTGACATTGTCTGACTTTCCAAACTGATTCTTGCAGGCAGTCAAAAGAGATTCCTCAATAGTTTTAAGCATAACTTCTTTGCTTATCTCTTTTTCTTTTTCAATTTCATCAAGTGCCCTGATCAATTCTCTGTTATCGTCTCTGTTTTCAGCTTTGCTCATTGTTTTATCCTCCTAAAAAATCATTTTAAACATTCGCCTTTATTTTATCGGAACTTTTGTATCAAAATCCACTTAAAACCTTCGCTTTAAATTTCAATTTAAATGCATCTGCATTAAATGCAATTGTATTAATAATCATTTGCGTAAAATTCAATTGCATTAAAAACCAATTTTATCAAAAATCAATTGCAAGACGCACAATCGCAATATCCTTCATGGCAATTGTAATCGTCTCATTGCCAAGGAAAACTTCTATTTCTTCTTTGTTATATCCGTCAAGTCTTCCAACAAACTCTTTTGCTTTTATCTTTTTACCATTCTCTTCAAGAACGATATCCTTATATAACTTAATCTCAATATCTTTTCCAAGACTTCTTATAAAATCCTTATCCTTCTTGAGCTGTCTGCCAAGTCCCGGTGAACTTACTTCTAATATATATGAATCATCAATAAAATCATATTCGTCCATAAGATCACTAAGAGTCCTGTTAACCATCTCACAGTCATTAATAGTAATGCCGCCTTCTTTGTCAATGTAGGCTCTCAGGTACCAGCTTCCTGCTTCCTTAACATACTCTACATCTACAAGTTCAAAGTTATTCTCTTCCATAATTGGTGCAAGTAGTTCTTCAACTCTCTGTTCATATTCTTCCTTCTTACTCAACTTATCACCTCTTATTCTTCGCCACAAAAATGTAAGAGTGAACCGAAGCCCACTCTTACACTAAATCAACTATTACCATAGATTACTTTACCACTAAAATCCCCTGTTTGCAAGCTTTTTTTCGAATTTATACTTTTTTTACAAAAAAAGACTTGCATTATGATTATTTATAGTGTATTATATCAAATGTTGACGGCAACAAAGTAAGAAAGCCGATAAACATGGTCCGTTGGTCAAGCGGTTAAGACGTCGCCCTCTCACGGCGAAAACAGGGGTTCGATTCCCCTACGGACTGCTAACTATTTTTTAATAGCCCAACCCATAAAAACATCCGGTTATATTAACTGGGTGTTTTTGTTTTATCAATTATATTTGTATGCTTATGAATAAATGTTATCAATATTATCCTTGCATATATTAATAAGAGGGGTGGCCTGACATCTGTCTTAAACAGTATACAGGTCACCCCTCTTATATCTATTCATTATTATATTGTATATATTATATGTCACTTATATATTACAATCAGCCAATGATTCTGTGTTCAATCTTCTTCTTCATATATCTTATAATATCTTTTCTGGTTATGATACCTATAAAACATCCTCTGTCATCAACCATACACAAAAAGTTCTGATCTATTATATCATTGATAATTGTATTGCCATCATCAAAGTCATGAACAGCAGGGTTACGTTTTGTGTTAACAATATCTCTTACATGAACCTCATTAAGTGTGTCAATTCCATTCTTACTTATAAAATGAAGTATATCACCATCAGATACTGNNTGTTCCAATATACATCCCCTTATCATCTACAACAGGAAGTGTTGTATAATTGCTATCCTGAAGATATGTAATCGCCTTGCTGATAGTATAATCTGACTTAAAATAAAATACACTGTTCTTTGGTTTAAGCAGACTTATAACATTCATACTGTCAAGCTGTCTACCTGTAATAAGTTCAAAATAAGCATCTGTCTCGCTACGTTCTTCATTAATAATACGTCCAAGCTTTCCAAGACAATTAAATATAGCATCTTTTTCATTGCTATCAAGCTCATTATCAATTCTTTCACTGATCTTCTTCATACCCTCACGCTGAAGAGTGCACTTTTCTCTTCCCTTATCAGTAATCTCTATATATGTCTTCTTGGTAACACCATCGAGTTTCCATAAAAGAAGTCCTTCGTCATTCATTGCCTGAACCATCTCTGAAACCTTAGGCATTGGTATATTAAGATCTTTCTTAATCTCTTCAAGAAACACCTTGCCAGAACCATCACCATTATCAGCTTTTTTAATCAGTTTTCGAAGCAGAATGTATTCTATTCTTGAAAGAACCTTAAAAACTGAACTCACATCAGATAATTCAAGAAACCTGTCAAATATGTCATTCTTAATCTTACTCTCCATAAACTACCTCCAATTCACTTAAATTCATAGTAACAACTACATATATAACTATATGTATTATCAAAGACTCCCCAGTTTCATTAATACATAAGTTTGCTTTTTGCGATACGATTTCCATTATAACAGATTTATTTCAAAAAGTCCATTATTGACAGCTGATTAGATTGTGGCAGGTCACCAAACAATCCAAGCGCCTTCATTTTCTCTATTGTTTTAACTCCAATTCCGGTTCTTTCCTTAAAATCATCGATAGAAAAGAACTCTCCCTTGGCTGCTTCCCTTACAAGAGATTCTGCTGCAATTCCTCCAAGACCTTCAATAGTTGACAGTGATGGCATAAGCTTTCCCTCTACAATTGTAAACTTATCAACCTTAACCTTGTATAAATCAATTGCTTCAAACTTAAATCCTCTGGCATAAAACTCCTGAACAATTTTCATGTCCTTAATAAGTTCCTTATCCTTAGCCTTAACATTCTCGCTGTTTTCAATAGCTCTGTAGTTTTTCATAAGGTTATCAAGTCCCAAAGCCATCATTTCATAATCAAATGACTTGGCTCTGATACTAAAATATGCCGCATAATACGCAAGTGGTTTATAGACCTTAAACCATGCAATTCGGATTCCCATCATAATATACGCTACAGCGTGGGCCTTTGGGAACATGTATTTGATTTTTTTACATGAGCCTATGTACCAGTCCGGCACATTATTTTCTATCATTTCGGCTTCCATTTCAGGTGTAAGACCCCTACCCTTACGGACACTTTCCATTATTTTAAATGCGTGGCTGTTCTCAACTCCCATATTAATCAGGTATGTCATAATATCATCTCTGGTACATATTGCAGTTGAAAGTGTACAGTCTCCGTTACGAATAAGGTCCTGGGCATTGTTGGTCCATACATCCGTTCCATGGGAAAGCCCGGATATTCGAACAAGCTCCGAAAATGTTGAAGGCGAAGTATCTATAAGCATATCCATTGAAAACTTTGTACCAAGCTCAGGTATTCCAAGACTTCCAAGAGTACATCCACCAATATCCTCCGGCCTGATGCCTAAAGCCTCTGTAGTATAAAAAAGTGACATGACTTTTTCATCACAAAGAGGAATATCATCAATTTCAACACCTGTAATATCCTGAAGCATACGAATCATGGTAGGATCATCGTGTCCAAGTATATCAAGCTTCAAAAGGTTGTGGTCAATGGCATGATACTCAAAATGAGTGGTAATAATGTCAACACTCATATCATTTGCCGGTTTCTGAATAGGTGTAAATGAATATATTTCCTCACCATGCGGAAGAACAACAATTCCACCCGGATGCTGACCTGTGGTTCTGTGAACACCGGTACATCCCTTGGCTATTCTCTCCATTTCACATCTTCTCTTTGTAATGCCTCTTTCCTTGTAATAATTCATTACATAACCATAAGCTGTCTTTTCTGCAAGTGTACCAATAGTACCTGCCCTGAATGTATGTCCCTCGCCAAATAAAACCTCTGTATATTTATGGGCATTACTCTGATATTCACCTGAGAAGTTAAGGTCAATATCAGGCTCCTTATCTCCCTTGAAGCCAAGGAAGGTTTCAAAAGGAATGTTATGTCCGTCTTTGGTAAGCTTTTCACCACAATTTGGACATATTTTATCTGGCATATCAAATCCTGACCTGTCAAAATATTCCTTACATATATCTGATTCAAAATCAGAATATTTGCATTTTTTACAATAATAATGTGCTGGCAAAGGATTAACCTCAGTTATTCCTGACATGGTTGCGGCAAATGATGAACCTACCGAACCTCTGGAACCAACAAGATATCCATCCTCATTTGATTTCCACACAAGGTCCTTGGCAATAATGTACATAACAGAATAACCATTGGATATAATTGAATTAAGCTCTCTGTCAAGCCTTGTCTGAACAATTTCAGGAAGTGGGTCACCATACATTGAGTGAGCTTTTTCATAACATATATTACGTAAATCCTCATCTGAATTTTCAATTACAGGTGGACATTTGTCCGGACGAACCGGTGATATATAATCTATTGAATCTGCAATTTTGTTAGAATTGGTTACAACCACTTCATATGCCTTTTCTTCACCCAGATATGAAAACTCCTCTAACATTTCATCTGTAGTATGAAGGTAAAGCGGTGGCTGGAAATCTGCATCCTCAAAGCCCTTTCCTGCCATAATAATACTTCTGTATATTGCATCCTCAGGATCAAGAAAATGAACATCTGATGTTGCAACAACCGGCTTATTGTAGCATTCTCCAAGAAAAACTATCTTCCTGTAATCTTCTCTTATATCATCAAGACTGTTATACCCGTATTTTTTCTCTCTGACCATAAACTCATTGTTGCCTGCTGGCTGAACCTCAAGATAATCATAAAAATCCACAATTCTTTTTATCTCGTTTTCATCCTCGCCTCTTATTATAGCCTGGTATAATTCTCCAGCCTCGCAGGCAGACCCTACAATAAGACCATCGCGGTATTTTCTAAGAAGTGACTTTGGTATACGTGGCTGCTTATGATAATATGTTATATGAGATTCCGAAATGAGTCTGTAAAGATTGACTCTTCCCGGCTCAGTTGCAGCAAGTATTATTATATGGTGCGATGGTGTTTTCTTAACAACCTCAGCATCCATTACTCCCCATTCATTCAACTGCTTTAATGTTGTAATGCTCTTTTCCTTAAGCATATCAAAGAACTTGAGAAGAATGCCTGCTGTTGCCTCTGCATCATCCACTGCCCTGTGATGATTTTCGAGAATTACACCGGTTGCCTTTGTTACACTTTTAAGATTAAAGGTTTTAAGTTCTGGCAAAAGGAATCTCGCCATAGTCATAGTATCAGCAACAGTAAAATCAACTGTGAGTCCAAGTTCATTCGCCTTAAGTCTTATAAAGTTAACATCAAATACAGCATTGTGAGCCACAACAACACTTCCTTCACAAAACTCAAGAAACTCTGGAAGAACATCCTCAACCAGACCTGCCTTTGCAAGCATGGAATCACTAATTCCTGTAAGTTCCTCAATTTCATATGGAACCGGAACAAGAGGGTTGATAAATTTTGAAAATCTTTCCGTTATAATTCCGTTAACAATCTTAACTGCACCAATTTCAATTATCTTATGTCTGTATGGATTAAGACCAGTGGTCTCAAGATCAAATACAACAAATGAGTCCTTAAGTGTCTGACCCCTTTCATTTTTAACAAGAGGGACCTCATCATCAACAATATATCCTTCAACACCGTAGATTATCTTAAAATCTTTTGCTGCTTCATTTCCTTTTTGTATATCTTCAAGAGCGTGCATTGCAATTGGAAATCCCTGCACAAGCCCGTGATCAGTTATGGCAAGAGCTCTGTGACCCCAGTCAACTGCTCTTTTTAAAAGGTCTTTAGGCGGAGTTACACCATCCATATCACTCATCTGTGTATGACAGTGAAGCTCTATTCTCTTATGTTCGCATGTATCTACCCGCTTAACACGGTCAGAAAATGCCGGTTCTGGCTTTATGCCATTAACTCTGGATATGGCAATATCATTTTCAAAGGAATCAAATTCTGCATTTCCTTTTACTCTGATAAAATTGCCCTTTTTCATTTTATCTTTAATGTCTTCGTATATGGCAGGTCTTACAAATACCTTTACATGAATCGTGTCTGTAAAGTCGGTAAGATTAAGAATAAACATTCCGTTACCATTTCTGAATTCCTTATACTCACACTCATCAATACAGCCCCTTACAACAACCTCTCCCATTCCCTCATTTATATCGGAAATTTTAAGAAGCTCTCCCTCACAGTCTCTTCCATAAAATACGTCTGAATCAGCCGGTGCTTTCTGCTTATAATCCTTGTAAGAAGATTTTCTATCAAATGATTTTTTGTCAAATGACTTCTTGTCATATGATTTTTTACCTGAAGTACTATCAAAAGACTTCTTTTCCCGGCTCTTGTTATCAGTGTTTTTCTTGTCTGAATCCTTCTTTTCTGAATCTTTCTTTTCTGATCTGTTATTTCTCTTCCTGTTATCTCCTGTTTTTCCATCATTAGCTGCATCTTCAGCTTGCAGATTGTCACCTTCAGCATCTGTAAAAAGTTCTGTGTTGTCATCAACAAAAATAAAATCTTTTTCAGAATCGTCTGTCTGCCCTTCATTATCAAGACCAAAGCTGTAGCCCAGAGGTGAAACAGTCCTGCTTTTCATAGTTGCTATATCATAAACCTCATAAGGCGGTATGTAATCCTCTGGCAGAACCTTTGATACAACATTAGTATCATCGCTATATTCTATGCTTACAGTTGCATCTATATTAAATCTTTCCTTCAAATGATTAACAATCCATTCCTTAAGAGCATCCTGTCTAAGATCACTTATAAATGAATGTTTCGCTTTAATGTGGATAGAATTATCACTGTCATTAATGGTAATTGATGCCGATTTCACAATCATATAATCCATTCTGTTTTCATACTGAAGTTCATCCAGCATAGACTCCTTATAGAGACCCATATACCTTGACAGACTTCCGACACCTGGCAGTTTAAATTGCTCATTTAAAACAACATTATCACACAAGGTTTTAAAGACCTGACTGTATAATACATTCTCAAGCCTGTTTTTATCTTTAAAAGGAATAATCTTTCCTGCCTCAATATACACATAGGCAACACGTTTATCTTTATATACTTTAACTGACTTTAATTCTACATCATCAAATAAAGCGGACAATTTCTTGTCCACTTTACTCAAATTAAATGCTTCGCTTACGTTCATATTAAAACCCTCTTATACCAAAACAATTAATCAAATTAAATAAGCCTGTGACACAACATATATCAATAATACTGGCAATCCACTCCGCTTTCTTCTCATATTAAATCGTTGCTATACAAGTTTATCAAGTTCGGCCTTAAGTTCTTCAAGGAGATTCTCTTCCGGTACCTTTTTTATAATCTCTCCCTTTTTAAACAACAAACCTTCACCTATGCCTCCGGCAATCCCAAGATCTGCTTCTCTTGCTTCCCCTGGTCCGTTAACAACACATCCCATAACAGCAACCTTAATCGGTTTATCAATGTCCTTAACCATTTCTTCAACCTTATTGGCCAAAGATATAAGGTCTACGTTCGTTCTTCCACATGTTGGACAGGATACGACTGTAACTCCGTCTTTCCTAAGACCAAGAGTCTTTAAAATGAGTTTTGCAGAATATATCTCTTCCACAGGATCTCCTGTAAGAGAAACTCTTATTGTATCACCAATTCCTTCATGAAGAATAATTCCAATTCCTATTGCAGACTTAATATTTCCAGCCCATACAGTTCCAGCCTCTGTAATTCCTACATGAATAGGATGTTTAGTGCTCTTTGCAATCAGTTCGTGGGCTTTTATGCTCATAAGAACATCTGATGATTTTATACTTACAACAAGATTATCATAACCCATGTCTTCAATAAGCTTTATTTTTTCTAATGCACTCTCGGTAATTCCCTCAGCAGTAACTCCACCGTATTTTTCGATTTTGTCCTTTTCAAGAGAACCACTGTTTACACCTATGCGAATAGGAATATTGGCTTTCTTTGCAGCATCAACAACTGCTTTTACCTTTTCATTACTTCCTATATTTCCTGGATTAATGCGAATTTTATCTGCTCCATTTTCAATTGCAGCTATTGCAAGTTTATAATCAAAGTGAATATCAGCAATTAATGGTATATGAATCTGTTTTTTTATTTCTTTAAGCGCACACGCTGCTTCCATAGTAGGAACCGTACATCTGACAAGCTCGCAACCTGCCTCTTCAAGTCTTAATATCTGGGCAACTGTAGCTTTAACATCTTCTGTTTTCGTATTAGTCATGGACTGAATGCGTACCGGATTATCTCCACCCATTTTTACTCCGCCAACATCAACTACTTTAGAATTTTTAGTCACAATCATACACCTCTATTTATTATATAAAAATTTATCATTACACACCACTTGCAGAAGTGGAAGCCTTCTCAACTGAGATAAAAACTATATCATCCAAAAATGTTACTTTGCAAATAGTCTTGTTATATCATTAAACATTACAAATACCATAAGAGCCATTAACAAAGCAAAACCAATCATCGTAACAATACCCTCTTTTTCAGGATCAATTGGTTTTCTTCTTATAACCTCAATTATCTGGAACAAAAGCCTTCCGCCATCTAATGCAGGTATAGGTAAAAGATTCATAACACCAAGGTTGGCTGAAAGTAATATTCCAAAATAAAGAAGATTGAGCACAACGGCTGATACACCAAGACTCTTAGACTGATCAACCATGTCACCTACAACAGTCACAATTCCAACCGGACCTGATAAATCATCCTTACTTAACTTTCCAGTTACTAACATACCAAGACTCTTTACTGTGGTAACAATCCAATATTTAACCTCATAAAACGAATATTTCACAACGTCTAATGCTGTTCCCTTAATGCGTTCTGAGGAATAACCAAATCCAACTCTTACTGAAGTACTTTTATTCACTTCACCTGTAGTTTCGCCCTGGCAAAAACCATCCAAAGCACTTGGTATTTTAGCTTCCTTTGGCAATACCGTTACAGTATAGTTTTCACCATTACGTCTAAGCTCCATTGTAAGCTCCTTATCAGGCTGCAATGGATTAAACATGAAATATGATGAAATCTCTCTATTAATCCTTATTCTTGAATTATTGATTTTAACTACTTCATCTCCTGGTAATACACCTGCTTCAGCCATTGGCATTCCAGCCTCAACAGATGATACAACAGGCTTATCATAACCTGAGCATGCAATAACAATTATTGACATTACAAATGCAAATATAAAATTGAAAAATGGTCCGGCAAATACAACAGACATTCTTGCATATACGCTTTTTTTACAAAATGCATTATCTGAATCAACAACATCATCTTCACCAAGCATTATACATGAACCACCAAAAGGCAATATTTTCAGTGAATACTTTGTTTTACCTTTCCATCCGTCTTCCGTTTCAAACACCTTTTGTGAAACAAAAAACTTTATTCTGCAGCCCTTATCTGTTTTAACAAACGTTATGATTCTCGGACCCATTCCCAGTGAGAACTCTGTCACCTCAACTCCATTTGCTCTTGCAAGAATAAAATGACCAAATTCATGAAATATTACTATCACACTGAATAACAGTAATGCAATTATTATATTCATTATCTAACCCTTTCCATTACAACACGAAGCTACATATACTCTTTAAAAATCTCATCCCCAAGACCAATAATTGTGTCAATGTCAGGATTTTCAATAACAGTATGCTTCTCCATAATATTTTTAATCATATCGGCAATATCAAGGAAACCTATTTTACCGGCAAGAAATCTTGCTACAGCACACTCATTGGCAGCATTAAATACTGTCGGCATACTTCCACCGATATGGGCTGCATCAATCGCAGCATTAAGTCCCTCAAATGTCTCCAAATCAGGTTTATCAAAATCAAGCTTTCCAAGAGAATAAAAATCTACCCTGTCACCTCTTAGATATATTCTTTTAGGATAATAAAGTGCGTACTGTATTGGAAGTCTCATATCAGGCGTTCCAAGCTCAGCTATTACAGCACCATCTTCAAATTCAACCATTGAATGAATAACGCTCTGTGGCTGTATAAGAATCTGTATTTTATCAATATCAGTTCCGAAAAGCCATTTTGCTTCCATAAGTTCAAGTCCTTTATTAACCATTGTAGCAGAGTCAATGGTGATTTTTTTACCCATGCTCCAGTTTGGATGGTTAAGAGCCTGCTCTACTGAAACATTCTTAAGTTCATCACGTTTTTTGCCTCTGAAAGGACCACCAGAAGCTGTAAGCCATATTTTATGAAGTGATTTTTTATCTTCACCATTAAGGGCCTGGAATATTGCCGAATGTTCACTATCTACCGGAAGAATTGAAACACCCATTTTTTCAGCCAGTGGCATTATAATATGTCCTGCAGTAACTAAGGATTCCTTATTGGCAAGAGCAATGTCCTTTCCTGCCTTAACTGCTTCAACAACTGGTCTTACACCAATCATTCCAACAACAGCACCTACAACAATATCTACCTGCTCATTAGTCGCACATTCTATTAAGCCATCCATACCTGTTAATATATGAACATCTGTGCCTAATATATTCTTAGCTTCAAGAGCCTTTTTTTCATTAAAAATGCTTACAAAATCAGGTTTAAATTCTTCAACCTGCTTTTTCAATATATCTATATTACCATTAACAGCCAGACAAACAACCTTAAAATCTCCAGGATTGTCTCTTATAACATCTAATGTCTGTGTACCAATTGAACCTGAAGAACCAAGTATACTTATTCTTCTCATTCTTTATTCCCCCATTTATTACTGAATCATCTGTAATTTCTCAAGGACATATAATATATAGTATATTATTGGTGCCAAAAAGATAATACTGTCGAATCTGTCCATTACACCGCCATGTCCCGGAATAAGCTTTCCATAATCCTTAATGGAACAATTACGTTTAACGGCTGATGCACACAAATCTCCAATCTGTGATAAAACTGAACATATGGCACCTGTAATACCAAATACAATAACAAGGTTTGCATGCATATCTATATGACCTCTGGCAAATAAACCATAAAGTACTCCAATAAGAGCTGCTCCGGCAACTCCACCTACACAACCCTCAATTGTCTTTTTAGGACTGAGTGTACTTGGAAGCTTATGTTTTCCAATAAGAATTCCTGTAAGATACGCGCAGGTATCAGAACCCCAGGCACCTATAAATACAAGCCATACATAATATATTCCATTATTTACAACTCTGAGTCTATACAAAAATGACATGCAGACGCACGTATAAATCAAAGAAAATAATGCTTTAGCAATATCAGATGCATCAAAATGCGGCCATTTAATAACATATGCAGCCATCATACATATAAAACCTAAAACTATTATTCCCAGTATCAGGTCATCATGCTTCAAATATAACAATGCATATATACATATTCCTGAAATATAGCTAATGAAAGCAAGGGATGTTTTTTCTAACTTAAACACCTTTAACATCTCATACATTGCAATCATGGATAATACAATATTAAGTCCAAACCAGACCGGATTACCAAGGAATATCGAGCCAAACATTATAATCAGCAAGACTGCTCCACTTATTGTTCTGGTGATAAACATATCAGACCCCTCCGAATCTTCGGTCTCTTGACGCATAATAATCTATTGCTTTTTGTAATTCCTTCTTGTTAAAATCCGGCCACAGAACATCTGTAAAATAAAATTCTGTGTATGCGAGCTGCCACAAAAGAAAGTTTGAAAGTCGCTGCTCTCCACTGGTTCTGATAAGAAGATCAGGATCAGGAATATCTGATGTATCAAGTCTTTCTGAAAACAGTTCTTCGGTAATATCATCAGGCTTAATCAGTCCATCAGCACAATCACTGGCACACTTCTTAATAGCACGAATGATCTCATCCCTGCCCCCATAATTAAGTGCTACCTGGAAATTGAGTCCTGTGTTATTCTTTGAAACTTTTTCAAGCTTAACAATCTTTTCCTTAATGTCATCAGCAAGTGGAGTAATATCTCCAATTACGCGGACACGCATATTATTCTTAGTGCTTCTCTCTATGCAGTTTTTAAGATATTTGTTAAGAAGCTTCATTAATGCATCAACTTCATCCTTTGGACGTTTCCAGTTTTCAGTTGAAAATGCATATACTGTCAGATACTTTATTCCAAGATCATGAGCATCCTCACAAATCTGCTCTACCGTCTTACTTCCCTGGGCATGACCAGCATTCCTTGGAAGGAATCTTTTTTTAGCCCATCTTCCGTTACCATCTAATATTATAGCAACGTGTTTAGGCACATTATTCTCAGACATAAATTACTCTCCAAATTACTCTTTTTATTACATACAATACAAACAGATTAAACTGTCATAATCTCTGCAGTCTTATCATCCATTACTTTATCAATAAGTGCTACATACTTATCTGTAAGCTTCTGAACTTTGTCTTCAATCTGCTTAGCTTCATCTTCTGAAATTTCATTAGCTTTCTGCTCTTTCTTAATGCTGTCATTAGCATCTCTTCTGATATTTCTGATAGCAACCTTTGCATTCTCAGCCTTCTTCTTAACATCCTTAGCAAGATCCTTACGTCTTTCTTCTGTAAGCTCAGGGAATACAAGACGAATAGTCTTACCATCATTAGAAGGTGTAATTCCAATATCTGAACACATTAATGCCTTCTCAATTTCCTTAATAAGGCTTGACTCCCATGGCTGAATCTGGATAATACGTGCTTCAGGCACAGAAATATTAGCCACTGACTGTAATGGTGACTGTGTTCCATAGTAGTCAACAGTTATTTTATCAAGGATATGTGGATTAGCGCGTCCTGCTCTGATTGATACATATTCCTCATTAAGATTACTTAAAGATTTCTCCATTTTGCTTTCAAAGTCTTTTAATTCCATTTATAATTCCTCCAAATTTAAATTCATATTAATATATTTTATTCATAATTATCTCAGTTGAAGTCAATTTCAGACTGTGATAAATGTTCCGTTAATCAGACTGTGATAAGTGTTCCGTTAGATTTACCATTAACTGCATTAATAATACTGTTTTCCTCATTGAGCCCAAATATGAGCATTGGCATCTTATTCTCCAGGCAAAGAACTGCAGCCGCAAGATCAATTACACCAAGCTTATTATCAACAATTGTACCAATTGCAAGTGTATCATACTTAACTGCATTCTTATCAACCATTGGATCTGCTGAATACACACCATCTATTGACTTGGCTGCAAGAATAACGTCGGCATCAATCTCGATAGCTCTAAGAGCTGTTGCTGTATCTGTTGAAAAATATGGATGTCCTGTTCCACCTGCAAGGAATACAATCTTTCCTGCTTCA
The DNA here is from genome assembly GCA_002349525.1 of Lachnoclostridium sp. UBA2905. GTDB lineage: Bacteria > Bacillota > Clostridia > Lachnospirales > Lachnospiraceae > V9D3004. The sequence continues at coordinate 94,629 of DEDL01000011.1, read as the reverse complement.
AATGACTCCATTACCTTGTCCTTTGAAAAAAGTGAAGTAAATGAACCACATGCAAATGGAGTAAGGATATCTGTTTTAATTCCTACACTTCTGCATATCTCTGACATATAAATACAGTTCATAACTGTTGCAAGCATTCCAATCTGGTCTGCCTTGGTTCTGTCAATATTCTCACTTGTTCTTCCTCTCCAGAAGTTTCCTCCACCAATAACAATGGCAATTTCAGTACCATTATCACATAATTCTTTTATCTGTAAAGCAATTTTTCTGCATGTTGCCTCATCAAATCCAGTTTTATTATCTCCGGCAAGTGCCTCTCCACTGAGTTTAAGTAAAACTCTTTTATAACCAGCCATATAAAGCTCCTCCTTCTATATTGCTATTATCATTTTATCAATCGGTTAATGATTCAAAATCCATAACCTAATTAATTATATACTATAGAATGTTTCGGTGCAACCTTTTTAAAATTCCGTAAATGAACAGGGCAAAAGTTCATCCAGGCTTTTAATAACATATTTATCATAATCTGTTGCCAAAATAATCTGACTGCTTTTATCAAAAAATTCTGACATAACCTGTCTGCAAATTCCACACGGACTACACTTAATTAATTCTTCATCTTTTCTTCCACCAACTATGGCAATTCCAGCAAATGATGTACAGCCCTCACTTATACCTTTAAATATAGCCGTCCTTTCAGCACAGTTTGATGCTCCATAAGATGCATTTTCAATATTGCAGCCTATATATATTAAACCATTACATCCAAGTACGGCAGCTCCCACCATAAAGTTAGAATATGGTGCATACGCGTATTTTCTTGCTTCTATTGCCTTTTCTATTAATTCTAATATTACCTTTTCCTCAACACCATTTTTCATAGTAATCACTTTTCCTTATTAATAAGTTTTTTCATAGCGTCAACAGCAGTTACTATAACACGTTCGGTATCGTGAAATTGTATATTTTCAAGCCCTGCCTTTTCTCTTTCCTGATTAGCAAGCACAAGCAATACAGAACCAACCCTTACTCTTAAAAAACTTCCAACAATAAATAATGCGGCAGTCTCCATTTCAGAAGCAAGGCATCCCATTCTACACCAGGCATTCCACTTATTCTCCAATTCATATGAAACAGGCATTATCTCAGGCTGGTGCTGTCCATAAAATGAATCCTTACTCTGACATACTCCGACATGATACGGGAAATCAAGATCCTTACATACATCAGCCAATGCAGTAACCACTTCAAAATCTGCGACTGCCGGATACTCTATTGGAGCATACTCCTTAGTAGTACCTTCCATTCTCACAGCAGCATTCGCAACTACAAGATCCCCCCCTTTAACCTTAAGTTCCATACCACCACAGGTTCCAACACGTATAAATGTATGAGCTCCACATTTTACAAGTTCTTCAAGCGCTATTGAAGCAGAAGGACCACCAATTCCTGTTGAAGTAACACTGACCTTTTCACCACAAAGTGTTCCTGTATAAGTCACAAATTCTCTGTTATCAGCAACAAGTTGTGCATTATCAAAATATTGGGCAATCTTACAACACCTTTTTGGATCACCTGTAAGTATTACATATTTTCCTACGTCTTCAGAAGCACACTGAATATGATACTGCTTATTGTTTTCAGAATAATTAACCATGCCACATTCCTCCCATATAATGTCTAGTGGGTCCATAATATCTAGTAGGCCCTGGCGCACCCCGGTTTTCAATCAAATGTTACCCTGATTATAACACAAACCGGAAGTTTGTGTGTCATATATATGATAATACAATTCTCCCGGTTTACGTTACTGTTTATAATATTATATTATAATTATTATTTTCCAAGTGAAGCCTTATAATCATCAGCATTTGTGTATCCTATAGCATAGATTGTGAACTTCTTGTCTTCACTACCCTTAGCCATTTTGATTTCAAATGTATGCTCTTTTACTTCATTTTCCTTAAATACAACACTTACTGTAGCATTATTCCAGCCATCATTTCTATAGCCAGTCATTTCTTCCTTAAGAACACCGTCAACATAAAGTTCTGCAGTTCCAAATTTACTGTCATTAGCAAGCTTGTACGCAATCATCATATTATTACACTTAACAGTCGCCTTAAAGCTTTCATCACCACTATTGTGCATCCAGCAGTTAGGGAACCATTCTACTCCGTCTTTTCCGCCCTTTTTGTACTGGAACTTATTCTGTGCTGTATCCTTATCTCCAAAGCTTCCTACCTCAAGATTTACAATTGCATCAACCTTATCAGGATCAACATTTGCATCAAGAAGGGTCATACCTGTAAATGAAGCACCATATTTTGGATTAATACTGTCAATATCAGTATTAGTATCTTCTACAGCTTCTTCAGCATCTACAATGTCAAACACATTCATAATCATGTCAGCCATAAGTCTGTGACCAGGTACATCCGGATGAAGTGTATCATGCCAGAAGAACCATTTTGAAAGATCGCAGCCTTTAACATTTGATGAATCAATAAACTCTGTGATAGCATTCTTAACACTTACCATTGGAAGATTATAAAGCTCACCAAGTGGCTTGTAGTATTCCTGCTTACCTGTATCAAAATTTACTGTATGTGCAAATACAAGGAATACTGCTGAGCCCTGCTCAAGAGCTTCTCTTATAATACTTTCCATTCCTTCACCATTTGTACATTCACCAGAATCATTAACAACGAATTCAATAAATAATACATCAGGATACTTTCCATACTGCATCTCATTAAGAACGTCATTCTGGTATCTAATAACACCAAGAGATGATGGTGTTCCACTCATTCCTGCATTGATGAAATGAACATTATCTCCACCATTAGCACCAAACTTTTTCTTAAATTCATTGTATGATGTTTCTGCATAACAGTCTGAATTAACTGTCATATCTGTTGCAGCACAACCTTCTGTGATTGATCCTCCAAGATAAGCAAGAGTAACATCCTCTCCCTTTCTTGCCTTTTCAATAACCTTTTTAAGTCTTACATTATTACCTTTACTGATAAGTGAATTATCAATCATTTTCTGATAGTCAGCCCCATCAAATGGCTGTGTTGTAATATTTACAGATAAGATCTCAATCTTTTTATCAGACTCAAAAGTTATATTCATCTCTGACATATACTTGTCTACATCAAGTACTGCTGTATATGATTTTTCACCGCTTTCAACAGTAACAGATGTACCTGAACCAGTGAATATATCACCATCTTTGTTAAAGCCCTTAGAATACTTTAATCCTTCATATCCTATATTAACAACAGCTTCTTCATCTGACCTGGCTGTAAAATTAACTTCACATACCGCACCATATTTTACAAGGTTGTCAACATTAACATCTTTTTTACCATCAATTACAAATCCATCAAACTCATATGTTCCATATGCAGGCTCCATTGTTGGTCCAAATGATGGCTCTGGTGTCTGAACTGGTGCAACTGTTGGTGTCACTCCGTTAGATGGTGCGCTCTGTATAGGATTTGAAGGCATTACTGTAGCTGTGGACTGTGCAGGTGCCACAGTATTGTCAGGTACCACCTTATTATTATTTACTTTCACTGTTACTACCCCAAGCTTTTTTACTTTTTTCTTTCCGGCATTTTTATATTTTTCACGTACAGTGATTTTACAACTACCTTTTTTTACACCGGTTACCTTTCCTTTTGCAGTAACCTTCGCTATTTTCTTGTTACGGCTCTTAAACAAATAGGTGTTTTTTTTGCTTTTGTTCTTAATTACAATAGTCTTTGACTTTCCAACATTTATGCTTATACTTTTAGATTTAAGTTTTGCTTTTTTTGCTGCATCACTATTTACTGATGTAAGCCCTGTAGCTGCCATGGCAGCTACAAGAGCAAAACATAAAACTTTCTTTGCATTCTTTCTCATTATGTTTATCCTCTCAATTAAATCAGCAATTCTAATTACGATTAATTATTTTTCATGGTCTGTATAACCAATTGCATAAATTGTAAATGGCTTGTTCTCATCTCCGGCAGCCATCTTAATCTCAACTTTATGTTCTGCAACAGTCTTTCCGGCAATAATCTTTTCGATTACAGCATTATTCCATCCACCTGTAACATTAGAAAGTGTTTTTACAAGCTTGTCATCAACATAAACTTCAGCTTTACCAAAGCCTGATCCTGCCTGTTTATAAGCAATCATAAGACTGTTACATGACACTGTCATAGTAAAGCTTTCATCACCTGAAGAAGATGTATGAGCCCACTCGTTAGGGAACCACTTCATTCCATCAATACCATCTTTTTTATACTGTAATGAAGGCTGTGAATCATCATTGCCTGAGAATCCACCAGGATTAAGTGATTTCACTGCTTCATGCTTTGAAATATCTGTTGTGGCTTCAAGTGTCTTCATTCCAACATAGAAGTCACCCTTCTGGTTAGATGGTTTGATTGAATTCACATCAGTAATATTATCTGTTTCTTCTGCTTCATCATCAACAGTTTTAAACATATTCATAATACAGTCTGCCATGTATCTGTGACCACCTACATCAGGATGTCCATCTGTCCAGTAGAACCACTCATCAAAAGCATCCTTGTTAGTACATGCTTTTCTCTGACCCTGTCCAGGACTTACCATATAAAGATCATAATTCTTACCAATTACTGAATAATCATTCTCATGAGCACAACCCTTTGTATAAAGAACAAACATAAGAACTACTGCAGAACCCTGCTCAAGAGCAGTTCTGATAATACTTTCATAAGTTTCACCATCATTACCATCATTAACAGCAAAGTCAATGAAAAGGATATCAGGAACTTCACCAAACTTCATCTGGTCAAGCACATCTCTCTGGTAACGAATAATTCCAAGGCTTGAAGGTGTACCACTCATACCTGCATTGATAAAGTGAACGTTGCTTCCATCTCCCTTACCAAAAGCCTGCTTAAACTCATTGTAAGATGTTTCTGCATAACAGTCTGAATTCTTAGTTTCTGAAGCTGCAAAACCTTCTGTTATTGAACCACCCAGGTAAGCAAGAGTAACATCCTCTCCTGCCTTTGCTTTTTCTATTGCCTTTTTGATTCTTGCATTATTACCATTAGCAAGTAATGAATTATCTACCATATTTGAATACTCAGCTGATTCACAAGGCTTTGTATTGATTTCAAACTTTTCAATAGTAAATTTACCTTCAAGATCAAGTGCAATATTAAAATCACTTGAATATTTTGGCACTTCAAATGTAGCTGTATATTCTACTGTTTTACCACTTTCAACATCAAATTCAACTGAATCCCCTGATACAGTATCATAGTTCATTGAACTCTTGTCGATATATGCTCCATTAAGCTTAAATGAAAGATATGTTCCGTCATAAGAAAGGTTAGCTTTCTTAGTACTTCCTGATTCCTGTTTAACTGATAAAGTCACATCACAAAGTCCACCATAAATCATAGCTTCACCAAGTTCGAAACGTGCTGAATCTGTATACTCAGTACCTGTGCTTACAAGACTTGTCTTTTCATATGCAGGAGTCATTGTTTCTTTTGGCTGCTCTGTCTCAACAGGTGCCTCTGTTGGTGCTGCAGTAATTACAGGAGTAGAAGATGCAGGTGCCTGTGTCTGACTGATTACAGGTGCCTGTGTCTGATTAGCTACAGGTGCTGTTGTAGTCTTAGCAGCATTATTGTTAACCTTAACCTTAACCACTCCAAGTTTTCTTGATTTTTTAAACTTCTTTCCTGAAAGTTCCTTAACAGTAATCTTTGCTGTTCCTTTTTTAACTCCAGTCACTTTACCTTTTTTAGTAACCTTTGCAACTGCCTTCTTACTGCTTTTAAATGTATATTTGCATTTTGAAGACTTATTTTTAATAACAATAGTCTTCGATCTCTTTACATTTACATTAATTCTCTTAGTTCCTAACTTAGCCTTTTTGGCTGCATCTGCAGGTGTTGAAACATAAAGTGTTCCAATCACCATTGCTGATGATAATACATAACATAAAGCTTTTTTTATTTTATTTAAGCGCATTTTTGTATACCCCCTTATTTTAATTCATAGCACCTTTAGCTGCTTCAATAACTTTATAAAATACAGGTTTTGGTGCAAATATTGAACTGAATAATAACGGCTTACCATCTCTTCTCCAGGATTCATTATCACAAAGACCCCAGAATGTAATTCCTGTAATGTTAGAACCGCTCTTCTTCTTTTCAATAAGCATCTTGATCAGTTCACAATAATATGCTTCCTGTTTACCTGAATTATCATAATCAGTAACATCAAGCTCCGTAATCTGGATTTCAAATCCCTGTTTAGTAAATGCATCAATAGTTGCTGCTATTTTACCAGTCATGCCAGGGGTTGGATAATCTACATCAAGATGTGACTGCATTCCTACGCCGTCACACACCTTACCATCTTCATTAATATAATTAATCATCTCAATTATATTATCTGTAACCTCATATGTATTATAGTCATTGTAAAAAAGCTTAACTGTTCCTGCTAATCCAAACTGTTCAAGCATCTCATAAGCATACTTAAATGCATTCTTTACATACTCAGGTTTATTAGTTCTGTCGCTCTCTGACTTCTCTGCAGGATAATATATACTATTCCATGCAGGTTTTGATCCTTTATCATAGTTATGGAAGTACTCATTAGCAACATCAATACAATATACAACATCTTTTCCATGTGGAAGCTCGTATATATGTTTTATAATATTCTTAACATAATACTCAAGTCTTCCTTCCATATAATCCTTGGAAACATATCCGGCATCATCATTAAAGTTTTTCTTGAAGAAGAACTCTGGTGTCTGTGAATGCCATACAAGCACATGGAAGCGTATCTTAAGTCCATACTCATATGCTGTATTAATAACCTGGTCAAGGGTATCAAACTGGATAACCGGATATCTACCGTCCTTGTAACTGTCAGGTACGATATATCCCTGTGGCACATTATTAGAAACATTGCCTGCATTGAGAAGTGATGAAGGCTTTGTCTCATTCTCCATTGTAATACTATTATATAATGTAGTTGTAAAAAGCTTATTGTTCTTAAGCTGATCATATCTGTTACATGTTCCAACATTTCCAAATAACGAAGTAAACGTATCCTTAAATGTTGAATCAAGAACTGTTTTCTCCTGGATAACCAGTGAATCAAGATAAATATCTGCTGCAGTTGATGCATCCCAGTAAATTATATAATTATTACTAAGAATATCAGGTGAAGCAAATACTGCCTCAAATTCTGTCCATTCCTTAGCATTAACCTTTAATTCATTACCAATCTGTGTTGGGAATGAAAATCCTCCGTTATTAGCTTTGGATCTTACTGTAAAGGTTGCAGGTGTATCACATTTAACATAGCACTTAAGTGAATATGTTTTTCCAGGCTGAACATACTTTGAAAGATTAATTGCCATTCCGCAGCCAAAATCCCACCATGTTGTATTTTTAGTTCTTCCTGTAGCTTTAATACAGGAATCATCATCATAACCATCATTAGAAATGCTTATTTTGACGTTTTCACCTTCTGGCTGGAACATTGATATATCACCATTAGAAAAATCAAAGTCTACACATGGTGTTGGTACTGGTGTTGGTGAAGGTGTTGCATCAGTTGAAGGTGTTGAAACAACATTCCCTCCTGCTACAGCTGTTGGAACACTGACATTATTACCAGGATTATTAGCTGTAACTTTTACCTTCTTTGTTACAGTTACCTTAACAGTTGCAAGTTTTTTTGCCTTCTTTGTTTTCTTAACAACTTCCTTAACTGTTACCTTTGTCTTTCCCTCTTTTACTCCGGTAACCACACCTTTACTGCTAACCTTTGCAATCTTCTTATTGGAAGTTTTAAAGGTATATTTACACTTCTTGTTCTTGTTTTTGATACTTATAGTTTTCTTACTTCCTGCTACAAGTTTCACAATTTTTTTAGTTACTTTTGCTTTCTTTGCAGCATAAGTGATATTGGTCACAGCCTGTCCACTTACAAGTCCTGCCACCATAACAGCAGAAAGAATGCCGCACATCATTTTCTTAAACACTTTTGGCCTCATAAAATTACCCCTTTCTAAAAGCCTGATTAATCAGCAAATCCATTAGGATTGTTACTCTGCCATCTCCAGGAATCCTCGCACATTTCAAGAATACCATATTGGGCTTCCCATCCAAGCTCTTCCTTGGCCTTGGATGCGTCAGCATAGCACTCTGCAATATCTCCTGCACGTCTTGGCTTAATCTCGTAAGGTATCTTAACTCCAGATGCTTTCTCAAAATTCTTAACTATATCGAGAACGCTGTAACCCTTTCCTGTTCCAAGATTATAAACCTTAAGACCAGGGTTAGTGCTGATTTTCTCAATTGCTTTAACATGTCCTAATGCAAGGTCAACTACATGAATATAATCACGGACTCCTGTTCCATCAGGTGTAGGATAATCATTACCAAATACTCCAAGACACTTTAATCTTCCTACTGCTACCTGTGTTATGTAAGGCATAAGATTGTTAGGAATACCATTAGGATTCTCACCAATTCTACCACTCTTATGAGCTCCAATAGGATTAAAATATCTAAGTAAAATTATATTCCACTCAGTATCAGCTTTATATATATCTGTAAGTATCTGTTCAATCATAGATTTAGTCTGACCATAAGGGTTAGTAATCTCTCCCTTAGGACAGTTTTCTGTAATAGGTATCTCTGCCGGAGAACCATATACTGTAGCAGATGATGAGAACACAATATTCTTAACATTAAATGCATTCATTACCTCAAGAAGAACCAGTGTTCCTGTTATATTGTTGTTATAATAAAGCCATGGCTTTGCAACTGATTCACCAACTGCCTTAAGACCAGCAAAATGAATTACTGAATCAATGCTTTCGTTCTCAAAAACCTTTGTAAGGCCTTCCTTATCAAGAATGTCAACCTCATAAAACTTAACAGCTTTACCTGTTATCTCTTCAACACGATTCATAGACTCTTTGCTTGAATTACACAAATTGTCTACAACTACAACATCATATCCGGCATTAACAAGTTCAATTACGGTATGTGAACCAATATAACCGGCACCGCCTGTAACTAAAATAGACATAATTTTTCTCCAATCTGTTAGATTATCATTTAAAACAAACTGCTTAAATTATAATCCTTTCCCGGCAATGTTGTCAATTAATTATATCTCAAATATTACTTAACAGGCTGCTTATAATTTTACACTTTTGCAATTATGCACTTACAATACTTATCTGTCTGTTCTCCCTTGAATAATAGTAAACATTATAGGAAAGAATCTCCTCTGGCGGCACTACATTATTATTGACATCATTTATCATAGAGCCTATATAATGCGGATCAACTTCGTCACATTCGGGAATCAGAATCAGCTCATGAATACTGCTTGGAATCACATACATATTACAATCCATTTTATTGCATAATTCGTATATTTTTTTGCTATATAATATTACTGTCGCACCATTAATACTCACTGTATTAGTAAGAACATACAGCTTCATATCATCTTCATCATCAGTAATATCATATGGTATCCCTGCCGCAGCCCCAAGATCCTTAAGCACCTCTGTTATCCTTACAAGCTTTTCCGGAAACAACAAAGGAGTATTCCTTCTTGCAAGGGATAAAAGTCTTGCTTCAGACATACCCCACCCCTTCATTATACTGTCATTTATAAGAAAGCTGTTAACTCCATTATCAGTACTACCTNNCACTACCACACAGACATCTAAAGGTTACCACAAGATCCTCAAAACAAATATGTGGCACATTTTCAAGAATATCCTTATTCTCATTATAGTTTACTATTCTGTAAAATATATTATTCTCAACATTATTACCATCGAGAACACTCATATCAATAAGTTTTGCAGCATCCGCTGACTCCTTAAATCTTTCAGTTATTATCTGTGCAAGCTCATAAATATCTCTACTTTCCTTATAGGTTTCATAAATTTCTTCAAGATAGAAGGTTGGTGCCACTCCATTCTTATAATACATTCCTGATTTATCACATATAGTAAGACCAGTCTTTTCATGACAATTATTCTTCTTGATCTTCCTTACCCTCACCTCAAAGTTATCTCCCAGATTCTCTCCTATTATTTCGCTGATATCAGCTACAAATTGTTCAAATTCACCCAATACACATGTTCTCCCTTCCTTAGTGTGTTATTGTTTTGTACCAAAATGATAACATACAGGTCTCTTGTAGATGTTCACAAAAAAAGGACATATTGTTATACAATATGTCCTTAAAATCATTTTATAATCTTTTTCATCCCCCAAAAAATTTGTAACATATGCACAAATTTTTATGCAATTATTCTACACCACCAAATGCAGCAAATGGATATATTCTAAAAACCGCTTTTCCGTCAATTTTTTTGCCATCTATATTTCCAACAACAGGCTTTCTGCTGTCAATACTTGAATTACGATTATCGCCCAACACAAAATATTCATTTGCTCCAAGAGAAACAGGATTAGCTGCAAGTCCAGGATCATTTATAAGCTCATTTCCATAAACATCATCACTAAGTTCATTGCCATTAATGAATACTTTGCCATCTTTTATCTGGACTGTTTCACCCGGAAGACCGATGATTCTCTTAATATAATTCACCTCATCTGTAAAGGGAAATACAATAATATCATATCTTTCAGGATCATGAAGATAGTATGAAACCTTTTCAATTACAAGATAATCGCCATTTTTAAGAGTGTTATTCATAGATGATCCGTCAACACGCGTGTGATGTCCCACATAGTGAGTAACAACAAAAGCAAGAGCTATTGCAACAACAACACAACCTACAATATACATAAAATCACCAAATGAGAAGCGTGATGATTCTTCCTCATCTTCGTCTTCATCAGGTTCATCGACTTCAACTATTTCTTCTGAAGTGTTTTCCGCTTTCGCATCAGCCTTCTTTGC
>DEDL01000011.1:75336-83586 GCA_002349525.1 Lachnoclostridium sp. UBA2905 | reverse complement strand
GCTTTCGCATCAGCCTTCTTTGCTTCTTCTGAGGTGTTTACTTCTTTCGCATCAGAATTATTCTTAGCATCTATAACACTTTCTGCTTTTACATCAGCCTTGTTTTCAGCCTCTTCTTTTTCTTCTTTGGTAACCGCAAATGAATCCCATGAAGGGATGTCTTTTAAATCTCCTATTATAGAAGATTTTTCCTTTTCCTTAAGACTGTCTATATTATTAATTACCTTTGCAGCTTCACTTTGGTAATCTTCATAAACAGAATTGTGTTTATCCACATTATTTCTTAATGAATCCAGTATTTTCTCAGGATCATTTTCTTTATAAAGTTTTATCTGCCTTACAAATTCAAGACTGTCCTCAATACTTTTCTCATCGTACAATCATACCACCCCATCTTTATCTGCTTTCAAGAGTAATCTTACCAACTTTTCCTGCCCTGTAATCATCCATCATAAGAGCCGCAGCTCTTACTGTATCCGGTTCACTTCCCCTTTGGATACATCCACGTTTTTCAGCATACATAAGAAGCACCTCATGTTCGGCTCCTGTGGCCTCAAATCCAAGGTATTCTCTAAGCATATCAGGATATTCAAGTCTGAGATATTTTATAAGCTCGCAGGCAAGCTCCTCAATCTGGAGTATTTCATCTTTTATGGAACCAATAAGCGCAAGTCTGAGTCCAACCATCTGGTCCTCAAATTTTGGCCACAGAATTCCCGGTGTGTCTAAAAGTTCTATACTTTTGTTAAGTCTGATCCACTGTTTACCCTTTGTAACGCCAGGCTTATCTCCAGTCTTTGCACATGCCTTTCCGGCAAAGCTGTTTATAAATGTGGATTTACCAACATTAGGAATACCAACTATCATAGCTCTGACAGGTCTGTTTATTATTCCTCTTTTACGGTCACGTTCTATCTTTTCTTTGCATGCATCCATAACAACACTGTTAACTGCACGTACACCCTTTCCAGCTTTAGCATTAACAAGGGCAGTAAAATAGCCCTGGCTTTCATAATATTCTTTCCATTCTTTTGTCTTCTTTTCGTCAGCCAGATCGTACTTATTAAGAAGAAGCACTCTGATTTTATTGGCTGCCATTTTTTCAATGTCAGGATTCTTACTGGATAATGGTGTTCTGGCATCAACCAGCTCTATTATAACATCTATCAACTTGATATTTTCCTGCATCATACGTTTAGCTTTTGTCATATGACCCGGATACCACTGAAAATGCATTGCCATTCCTCCTATGTCTATAATTATTCTTCCGATTCAGTTTTACTGTTTTTCAAATTAAGTGATTTTGCAAGTGTAAATGGCTTTGTTTTAGCCCAGACCTTGCCAATAATCTCTTCCTTTACAACTGTGCCTACATTGGAGAACCTGCTGTCCTGACTATTATTCCTGTTGTCACCAAGCAAAAAATATTCTCCCTGGTCAAGTGTAATTTCTTCACTTGCCATACCGCCTGTATTCATCAATTCAACATTTATATCTTCATCTAAAACAGTGCCATTAATGTACACTGCACCATTTTCTATTTTAATTTTTTCGCCAGGAAGACCAATAACACGCTTAATGGTCAGATAGTTATGTTCCGAAGAATTCTGTCTGTAAGCAACTATATCAAATCTGTCCGGCTCCTTTAACTTATATGCAAATTTATTAACAATGACAGAATCACCATTATACAATGCCGATTCCATAGATTCACCGGTCATTGTGGTCATCATAAGACCATGGCTGGTAATAAAATATGCCGCAAATATAACAAGGGCAATCTCAACAAAATAAGAAGCAATACTAAAAATCATCCATTTTTTGCTTTTTTTACGTTCAGCCTTCTTACTCCGCTTTCTGGCATTGTCCAGATATTTTTTTCTTTTATTATACCCCATATGACACACATCCTGTATAGTGAAAAAGGGGACATAATAAATGCCCCCCGATTCGTTGTTTCAATAAAATAATTATTTAACTTTTTCTTTAACCTTGGCAGCTTTACCTACGCGCTCTCTAAGATAATAAAGCTTAGCTCTTCTTACTTTACCAAGTCTTACAACTTCAATCTTTTCAACGCTTGGTGAATGAAGTGGCCATGATTTCTCAACGCCAATTCCGTTAGAGAACTTACGAACTGTAAATGTCTCTCTGGCTCCACCATTCTGTCTCTTGATTACAGTACCTTCAAATACCTGTACTCTTTCTCTGTTACCCTCTTTGATCTTAGCATAAACCTTTACAGTATCTCCAACATGGAATTCTGCAACTTCTGCCTTAAGCTGGGCTTCTTCGATTTTCTTAATTATCTCGTTCATCTGTGTACCTCCTAATTATTTTTGATGTTCATACACCAGAAGAACTGACGCAGCGGACCATCTATCTCTTTTCACAGCGCGTCTATTATACCACGCAGTTTTATATTATGCAAGAACTTTTTTGTTCCAAACATCATTTATTCTTCCAAAAAGTCTCCCAGACCATTTTCACGCATAAATTTCCTGTCTTTTTTATCAAATGAGCCCACGGCCTTCCTAAGAAGATCTGGTCTGTTTTCTGCTGTTCTAAGTATAGACTGCTCTCTTCTCCATCTTTCAATATTAGCATGATGACCTGACAAAAGAATATCAGGCACTTTCATATCCCTGTAAACTTCAGGTCTTGTGTATTGTGGGTATTCAAGCAGATCATTTTCAAAACTTTCATCCATACCTGAATCATCATTGGTAAGGACTCCCGGAACCATTCTTGATACGGCATCCATAACGACCATTGCTGCAAGCTCACCACCGGTAAGAACATAATCACCGATGGAAATGCAGTCAGTCACTTCCATGTCTATGACACGTTCATCTATACCCTCATAATGACCACAAAGAAGAATAAGATCCTCCTCCTTGGCAAGATCCTTTGCAATTTTCTGATTAAAGGTTTTACCCTGAGGCGTCATGTAAACAACTCTTGGCTTCTTACCGGTACGCTTTCTTATATCATCGCATGCAAGGCATATTGGTTCAGCCTGCATAACCATACCAGCACCTCCGCCATAAGGATAATCATCCACATGTTTATGCTTGTTGCAGGCATAATCTCTTATATTAATGGCTTCCATGCTTATAATTCCATTTTTCATAGCTCTGCCGGTAATACTGGTACCTGTACCTGCTTCTATCATTTCAGGAAATAAAGTTAAAACATAAAAATTCATGCTCATTTCTCCATTTCATTCGCTCATTAACTAAACCGGATTTTATTTATTCATCAACTAAACCACATTTCATTCGCTAATCAATCAAACCGGGCATAACGTGTACTTTAACAATTTTATCATCTGTATTTATGTCAAGCACACAATCAGGAATAACCGGCAGCAAAATTTCCTTACCATCTGTTCCTGTAACCACATAAACATCATTGGCTCCAGTCTGCAATACATCCTTAATAAGGCCTAATTCTTCGTCATTATCTGTTACAACCTTTGCTCCTATAACATCACAAATAAAATATTCTCCCTCATCAAGAGGTACTGCCTGATCTCTTGTAACAAATAAATCAGCGCCCTTGTATTTTTCTATATCATTTATATTGTCTATCCCCTTAAATCCCAGAATAGCCATGTTCTTATGATATTTAACAGTTTTTATGTCACATTTGAAAATATCTTTTCCTGTTTTCATATAAACATAATCAAGTTCAGAAAATCTTGTTATGTCATCTGTGTGAGGATAGACCTTTATATCCCCTCTGACACCATGTGTATTTACATATGTTCCAACTCTCAAACAATCATCCAGATTAAGATTTAATACTTTTTCCAAATAAATTCTCCTTACTGAAAACAATGGGATGCAAAAATATTCTATTGCATCCCGATTAAAAATCATTAAATTAAAATAAGTACAATACGCCAAAACGTATTGGTTCGGTTACTGCTGAATCTCAACAATTACCTTTTTATCTTCTTTAGACGCTGCAGCCTTAACAACTGTACGAATTGCCTTGGCAATACGTCCCTGCTTTCCAATTACTTTTCCCATATCAGAAGCTGCGACACTAAGTAAAACAACTGTTTCCTTAGGTGATTCTGTTTCAGTTACAACAACTTCATCAGGATTTTCAACAAGTGACTTTGCAATCACTTCTACTAACTCTTTCATGATACCTCCAATCCACCGCATGTTTCTGAAATACAGCTCAGGTTTAATAAACCTGGCCATATCACAGAATCACATACCGCTACACTCATTAGTCGAGTACACCTGCGTTCTTGAAGAGTCTTGCAACTGTATCAGTTGGCTTTGCACCATTTGCAATCCACTTCTTAGCCTCTTCCTCGTTAACCTTGAAAGCTGCTGGTTCCTGATTAGGATCATAAGTTCCAATTTCAGCGATGCATTTTCCATCTCTTGGAGAACGTGAATCTGCAACTACTACTCTGTAAAAAGGAGCTTTTTTCTTACCCATTCTTCTTAATCTGATCTTTACTGCCATTATTGTCACCTCCTTAAAATAATACTAATATATTACATGCCAAATGGCATTTTACCAAACAAACCTTTCCTGCCTTTCTTACCGGACATCATACCACTCATTTTCTTCATCATCTTTTTGCCCTGTTCAAATTGCTTAATAAGTCTGTTTACTTCACTAATATCTACTCCGGCACCATTAGCAATACGCTTCTTCCTAGAAGGATTGATAATGGAAGGACTTGTTCTCTCTTCTAACGTCATTGAATATATTATTGCTTCAATCTTTCCGAGAGCCTTATCATCTATATCTATGTCTGATGGAAGATTCATACCCATTCCAGGAAGCATTCCAAGAAGGCTTGATAAACCACCCATCTTCTTCATCTGCTGCATCTGTTCAAGATAATCATTAAAATCAAATTCTGCTTTCTTGAACTTTTTCTCCATCTCTTTAGCTTTGTCTTCATCAATCTGAGCTTCTGCTTTTTCAATAAGAGAAAGAATATCACCCATTCCAAGAATTCTTGATGCCATTCTGTCCGGATGGAAAACTTCAAGGTCAGAGAGCTTCTCACCCATACCAGCATACAAAATAGGCTTTCCGGTTACTGCCTTAATTGAAAGTGCAGCACCACCTCTTGTATCACCATCAAGCTTAGTAAGAATAACACCATCAATATTAAGCTTCTCATCAAATGTCTTGGCTACATTAACTGCATCCTGTCCTGTCATGGCATCCACAACAAGTATTGTCTGATTGACGGTTATATTCTCTTTAATATCAGCTAACTCCTGCATCATGTCCTCATCAATATGAAGACGTCCTGCAGTATCTATAATAAGAACATTATTGCCATTCTTCTTGGCATGTTCATATGCTGCCTTGGCAATATTAACAGGCTTGTTGCCAGTTCCCATGGAAAAGACAGGAACACCCTGTTTATCACCATTCTTCTGAAGCTGTTCAATAGCTGCCGGTCTGTAAATATCACACGCGGCAAGTAATGGCTTACGTCCCTTTTGCTTAAGCTGTCCTGCAAGCTTGGCAATTGTTGTTGTCTTACCAGCACCCTGAAGACCACACATCATAAGAACAGTTATCTGATCTGAAGGAAGAAGCTCAAGTGTAACAGTTTCCTCGCCCATAAGCTTAATCATCTCTTCATTAACATACTTAATAACTGTCTGACCTGGTGTAAGACTGTTAAGCACATCCTGTCCAACTGCTCTTTCTTCTACGGCTTTAACAAACTGTTTAACAACCTTAAAGTTAACATCCGCCTCTAAAAGAGCTATCTTAACTTCTTTAAGAGCAAGCTTTACATCTTCCTCTGTAAGACGTCCCTTGCTTCTCAGATTCTTGAATACATTCTGTAGTTTTGCAGTAAGATTATCAAATGCCATTACTACCTCCCAATGAAATAAAACCTATTATAATTCACATCTCTTCAAGAATTGTATCTGTTATATCTTCAATCATGTCAAAATAATCCGAAAGTTCATGTACCAGACTGCCATTAATATCAGCTTTGCTTCCTTCAACAATATCCTTAACATGGTCTGTACGTTTTCTGACATTATTCATACTGTCCTTCACCAGATTAAATCTGTTTACGAGTCCAAGCTTATTCTCATAATCTACAAGCTTTATCCTGGCCCTTTGTACCGTATCCCTGACGCCCTGACGTGTCATGGAATGTTCAGATGCTATTTCCGAAAGAGACATATCGTTAAACATATAATCTTCAAATATCTTGGCATTCTTATCCTTAAGAAGTGCACCATAAAAATCAAACAGCATTGCATATTCAATCATACCGTCAAGTGATTCACAAGCTTTTCCGGATAATGCGCCATCAATTATAACCTCTTCCACAAAAACACCACCTGTAAAGTTTTTTTCTTTACAGGTGGTAGTATATATGACTTTTATCCTGTTTGTCAAGCACTTTTTTTATTTTTCAGGAAATAATTTTCTAAGCTGCTTTGCATTCTTTCCCTTAGGTAGGGCAAACCTCGCTGTTCATCATAGGTCAGCAATTCCAAATTCTTAATATATAGCTTACACTATGTTTATTTTTGTTGCAAGCATTGTGTTGGATTTACAGGTACAGCAAAAAAATCCGACATCGTATAATCTCTTATACAATGTCGGATTGAATGTTTTAATTTTTATTCTTGTTATAACGCATCGTCAAAATAATGTCAGATAATATTATACCGGATAAACCTTATCTGCTTTATCAGCGATTGTATTATCAACACCATTTTCCTGTGATTCACGATACTCGAAGAACTCTGTAGCAACCTTAGGGAAGAGTGCGTATGAAAGCACATCCTCATCCTGACGCTTGTACTGCTTGCATTCTTCATTGAACTTATCAAGACTTGGTGGAAGATCATCAGCTGGTCTGTGTGTGATTGGCTTAACATCACCAAGAGCTTTCTTCTGAACTTCCGGATTCATTGGCTTAACTGTCTGACCATATTTACCAGCAAGAAGGTCTCTACTCTCTTTAGTGAACTGCTTATATCTTTCTCCAAGAACTACGTTAAGAACAGCCTGTGTTCCAACGATCTGGCTTGATGGTGTAACAAGAGGTGGCTCACCAAAGTCTTTACGAACTCTTGGCACTTCCTCAAGAACTGCATCAAACTTATCTTCCTGATGCATCTCAGCAAGCTGTGATACAAGGTTTGATAACATACCACCAGGTACCTGGTAACGAAGTGTATTGATGTTAACACCCATAACCTTAGTGCTGTAACGTCCGCTCTTAATCCACTCTTCACGCATTGGCTTGAAGTAATCTGCGATTTCAGCAAGAAGATTCTGATCATAACCCGGATCATATGGTGTTCCCTCAAATGTCTTAGCCATAACTTCTGTTGCAGGCTGGCTTGTACCCATTGATAAAGGTGACATAGCTGTATCAATAACATCACATCCAGCCTCTACAGCCTTAAGATATGTCATTGCAGCAACACCTGATGTGTAATGTGTATGAAGCTGGATTGGAAGCTTTGTACCTTCTTTAAGAGCCTTAACAAGCTTTTCAGCTTCATAAGGAACTAAAAGACCAGCCATATCCTTAATACAGATAGAATCTGCACCCATCTCTTCAATCTGACGGGCAATGTTTCTCCAGTAATCCATTGTATATGCATCACCAAGAGTATAGCAGAGAGCAACCTGTGCTTCTCCATGTCCTTCCTGAACTTTGAACTTGTTAGTTGCATCTACTGCAGTCTGTAAGTTTCTAAGGTCATTAAGACAGTCAAAAATACGGATGACGTCCATACCATTTGAAATAGACTTCTGAACGAAATACTCAACTACGTCATCTGAATAATGGCTGTATCCAAGAATGTTCTGTCCTCTGAATAACATCTGAAGCTTTGTATTCTTGAATCCTGCACGCAGCTTACGAAGTCTCTCCCATGGATCTTCCTTAAGGAAACGAAGGCAGGCATCAAATGTAGCTCCACCCCAACACTCTACTGAGCGATATCCAACTTTATCCATTTTATCAATTATAGGCAGCATCTGTTCTGTTGACATTCTTGTAGCGATAACAGACTGATGTGCGTCACGAAGTATAGTTTCAGTAAACTGTACTGGTTTTTTAACTTCGGCCATGATTTTACCTCCTAAAATAATTATATTTTCGATCTTATATTATCTTATAATAAATATCAATTAAACTCCAAATATTGCCATGAATACACCGGCTGCAACTGCTGTACCAATAACTCCGGCAACGTTTGGTCCCATTGC
>DEDL01000011.1:24926-75124 GCA_002349525.1 Lachnoclostridium sp. UBA2905 | reverse complement strand
AATGCTTCTGCACTTGTTGTAGCTCCAACTGATGTTCCAAGAAGGATAACAACGATGTACATAAGAGCATTAGAAGCTGTCTCAGCAAGCTGTTTAACAACTCCACACTCTTTAAAGAGATTTCCTAACATAAGCATACCAACAAGTGGTGCTGTTGTAGGAAGAATCATAACAACAACTATTGTAACAATAATTGGGAAGAGAATCTTCTCAAGCTTTGAAACAGGTCTAAGCTGTTCCATCTTAATCTTACGTTCTTTTTCAGTAGTAAGAAGCTTCATAATAGGTGGCTGGATAATTGGTACAAGTGACATATATGAATATGCCGCAACCGCAATTGGTCCAAGGAGAGCTGTCTGTCCAAGTTTTCCGGCAAGGAAAATTGATGTAGGGCCATCAGCACCACCGATGATTGAAATAGCTGCAGCAGCCTTGTCATTGAACTCAAGAACTGGGAATAAAGCATTCATACCGATTGCAATAAGGTAAGCGGAAAAAATACCAAACTGTGCAGCTGCTCCAAGAATGAAGCTCTTAGGGTTGGCGATAAGGGGACCGAAGTCTGTCATAGCTCCAACTCCAAGGAAAATAAGTGAAGGAAGAATTGACCATTCGTCAAGTCTGAAGAAGAAATGGAATAATCCTTCTGTTCCTCCATCTTCACCACTTGCCATAATATCAGGATAGATATTAACAAGCAGCATACCAAATGCTATTGGCACTAACAAAAGTGGTTCATATCCCTTCTTGATTGCAAGATAAAGGAAAAGACACGCTATTGCTATCATCAGATAGTTACCCCAGCCAAGGCTGAAAAAAGCAGTCTGATGTGCCAGATTGTTTAATGTATCTGTTACATATTCCATGTAATATTACCTCCCGGTTTAATATTCAGCTATAATTAGTTGAGTGTAGCTAAAACGTCACCGGATTCAACCATAGCACCTTCAGCAACATTAACACTTGCTACAGTACCATCCTGTGGTGCAACAACTTCATTTTCCATCTTCATAGCTTCAAGAATAAGAAGAACGTCACCCTTCTTAACTGCTGCGCCTGCGCTTGTCTTAACAGCTAAAATCTTACCAGGCATTGGAGCGTTAACCTTAACTGCACCCTGTGAGCCTACTGGAGCTGCAGCCTTAGGAGCTTCTGCTTTAACATTAGATACAACTGGAGCTGCTCCGCCTTCTCCACCGTCAACTGTTACATCATAAACATTTCCATTTACAGTAATTGTATAATTTCTCATTTATAAATCCTCCTTAAATTATATAGAAAAACGATTCGTATAATATTTAGTTAAAACCTCTTTTTTTAATGGAACGAACAATAAGTCCATCAGCTGGAACATTGCTTCCTGCCATATCATCTTCATATGCTGCTATTGCTGCTGATATAACTGCAATGAGTTCATCATCAGACATTGTGCTATCAGCACTTACTGAAGATGTAGCAGCTACTGGTGCTGCCGGAGCTGGTGCGCTTGCTGGTGCTGCTTCTGGAGCAGGCTTAGCTTTCTTATTGTCTTTCTTAGATAAGAGCTTGAACAGTGAAATAACAAATATGATGAAAATAAGTACTATAAATACTGTTCCCATTCCCATAAGTGTGTTAAGTCCTGCCTTAGCTACAGTTTCTCCCGTTGTAGCTTCTGTATCAACAGTCCACTCAAATGTCTGTTCCTTATTGTTAAATGTGAATGTAAAATCAACCTTCTTATTCTTACATTCAACTTCTCTTTTGATTGTAACTACAGTCTGGTCGTCATTCATTGTTCCAGTTGACTTAACGTCTTTAACACGCTCACCAACTTCTTCAACGAGTGACTTATAATTATCCTCATCAACAGTGTATGAATCAGTTACTCCGTACTGCTCATCAACACTCTCAAGAGAACTCTTATCTCCTGAGAACCATGCGTCAATCCATGGATCTGTGTAGAATGAATAGTAATCAGAAACCTCATCTGTTTCTCCTGATTCAGCTTCACCTTCTTCTGAAATTGGTGTAGCTTCATCTTCTTCTGAAACAGGTGTGGCCTCATCATCCTCACTTGTTGTAACTGCATCATCTGCAGAAGCAGCTGCTGTATCAGCAGTCTCGGCACTTACAACCATACCTGTAACAGGCGAAAAACAGAAACTCATACATGCCATAACAGAGAGAATTGCTAAAAATCTTTTTTTCATAATGCCTCTCCTTCAAAAATTAATATAACATTTCGAATGCATATAAAAGCTGCTTACGAGCTGATTCAGCTGAAATAATTGTATCAACATATCCTCTCTTTGCTGCAGCTTCCGGACTTGACTGAAGCTTAGCGTACTCTGCAGTTTTCTCATCAATTGCTTCACACTTATCAGAAGAAGCATTGATCTCGTCTGCATACATAATCTTAGCAGCAGCTTTAGCATCCATCATACCGATTTCAGCAGTGTCAAGTGCAAATACAAGATCAGCACCAATATGTTTTGAATTCATTGTTACATAAGCACTACCAAATGCCTTACCTGTAATAAGGTTTACCTTTGGAACCTCTGCACATGCAAATGCAGCTGTAAGTTTTGCTGCAGCAGCAGCAACTGTCTTCTCTTCTTCTATTGTTGCAGCATATCCTGTAACGTTAGTAAGAGTAAGAACTGGAATTCCAAATGACTCAAGGTAGCATACAAACTCTTCAGCCTTCTCACAACCAGCTGTTGTAAGAGCTGTCTGACGGTTTGCGATTGCACCGATTGTAATTCCGTTAAGTTTGATAAATCCTGTTACCATCTCTGGAGCATATCCTGCCTTAACTTCTACAAACTTATTAGAATCAGCAATATCACTAAGTGCCTTAACCGGATCACTTATATCTGAAGCAAATTCAGGTACAAGACGATTAAGATCATCATTGCACTCGCAAATTGCCATATCTTCGCAGTTAGCCGGAAGCATACATACGAAATCACGTAACTCTTTAAGAAGCTTTGCTTCGCCTTCTACTACAAAATCTACTGTATTAGCTTTACTCTGGAAATCAGATGAACTTGTATCACACTTCTCAATGTAATTACCTGCAATTACATTAGGTGAGTTAACAAAAAGCTTAGCATCTTTCTCCATAAATGTAAAATCACTTAAAACAGATGAAATGGCTACTCCACCACCACATGTTCCAAGAATAGCAGAAATCTGAGAAATAAGTCCTGATGCCTGTGCCTGTTTAGCATAAATGCTTCCGAATCCAGCGAGTGCATCTGTTGCCTCCTGAAGTCTCATGCCTGCACAGTCAATAAGTCCGATAACCGGTGCACCGGCTTTAACGGCCATATCGTACATCTTGCATATTTTCTGGGCGTGCATCTCACCTACAGATCCACCCATTGCAGCAGCATCCTGACTATAAACATACACAATACTGCCATCAATTAATCCGTATCCTGTGATAACTCCATCACCAGGTACTGACTTTTCCTGCATATTGAAATCAGTATTTCTCTTTGTTACAAGAGCACCAATCTCAACAAAACTATTTTCGTCAACAAGAGCTTCAATTCTCTGTCTTGCTGACATCTTTGTTGCATTGCTCATTATCAGCCCTCCAAAAAAATAATAATATATAAAAAACAATTTATATCATTTTACATTGTATATCTTTTCTCCAAAAAAGGCAACTTAATTTTAAAAGTCAGACAATATTAATTTTCAACCCCTTTTGTTGCACTAATGCATAATCACATTATTTGCCAAATACAATGTAATTGTAAGCTTTTAAATCAAAAAAACAAGAGCAAAAGGGAGGTTTTGCATAAAATAATGAAAAAAAATTTCATGTCAGGCTTTGATTTTGCCTGTTTTTCCAAAGTGTTTTGCACTACTCTTTTAATAATATCACTCATTTTATTATGTAATATCAAAAGGGAATTTATTCAAAATGACTTCAAACGTGATTTTCTCATGGAAACTATTGAACAAAACCCTGAGTCCATAGACATTACAGAGCGTGTATATGATACCGTTTCAGAGGATGACTCTCCTTTTTCCCTGCATGCTGCCTCAGCCTGTCTTATAGATGCCAGCTCCCACAGGGTTCTATACGACAAATCCTGTGATAAACCTTTACCCATGGCAAGTACCACTAAGATCATGACCTGCATTCTCGCCCTTGAATACAATCATCCGGAGGATTCCGTGGAGGTGTCAGCCTATGCAGCCAGAATGCCCAAAGTTAAACTTGGCATGTCAAAGGGTGAGCACTACAGACTAAATGACCTTTTATATTCACTGATGCTTGAATCCCACAATGATACAGCAGTTGCAATAGCTGAACACATAGGTGGCTCCGTAGAAGGCTTTTCGGATCTCATGAATAAAAAAGCGGCCATGCTTGGACTTAGCTCAACTCATTTTGTCACACCCAACGGACTTGATGCCAAAGACCATCATACTACTGCAAAGGAGCTCTCCCTCATTGCGGCATACTGTATTAATGAAAGCCCGGCAAAGGACTTATTCAGGGAAATCATAAGCACTCCCACCTATTCATTTTCAGAGGAGTCTGGCAGGAGAAGCTTCACTGTGAATAATAAGGATTTATTTCTTACACAATATGAGGGAGCCCTTGGCATAAAAACCGGTTTTACCGGAAAAGCCGGCTACTGTTTTGTTGGTGGTGCCACAAGAAATGATATGACACTTATCAGCGCTGTTCTGGCAAGTGGATGGCCTCCTGACAAGGCATTCAAATGGCAGGACACCAAAGCTCTTATGGATTATGGCTTTAAAGCCTATTCCGTCCAAGAGCTTTCAAAGTATTTTCCAGACTATAAACCTATCCCTCTTTGCAGTGGTGGCAGCTACTGTGCATCTGGCATTAAAGCCCTGCCTGTTGATAAAACCCAGATCTTTGACGGATCTGTAAACTACCCCCTTAAGAAAAATGACAGGCTTATTATCAAAAATCAATTTCCGGACCATATAAATCTGCCGGTAAATAAAGGAGATCCAATAGCTTGTATTTCCATAATTTTAAATGACGAAACAATTTATGAAAAAACCATAACAAGCCAGTTTTCAGTTGCAAAATATAATTATCATGATATAATTAAATTCGTTTTAGAGTACTTTCTTATTTAAAAGTATCTCTTAAATTGTTTTTGGGATATTTCGTATTGTATTTTATTATTTCACAGCACAATATGTGTGTCAGAGCGCAGTTCATTTTTTATGTTTTTTTTATAATTTCGCTCTTCCATTTTTTAAAACAATGTGATATTGTATATGCAACGACGAAGATGTCCATAAGAAACAATAGCTTGTTTCCATGGGCATCTTTTCGTTTATCAGTAAATTTTCGCAGGATAACTTGTGTTTCCTGTAGAATTATATCAAGAGAGGATGGTACAAATGGAGAATAACGTATTAAAACAGGTATTTGCAACAGATGTATTTCATGATGAAGTAATGCAGGAACGCTTACCAAAGAAGGTATATGCATCTTTCAAGGAAATCGTTGAAAACGGTGGAGAGCTTGATGTTGCAATAGCTAATGTAATTGCTCATGCAATGAAGGAATGGGCAGTAGAAAGAGGAGCAACACATTACACTCACTGGTTCCAGCCAATGACAGGAATAACAGCTGAGAAACATGATTCGTTCCTTAATGCATCATCTTCAACAAAGGCTATTCTTGAATTTTCAGGAAAAGAGCTTATAAAGGGCGAGCCTGATGCATCTTCTTTCCCATCAGGTGGTCTTAGAGCTACATTCGAAGCCAGAGGTTATACAGCATGGGACATCACATCTCCTGCTTTTTTACGTGAGGACGCAGCAGGTGTTACATTATGTATTCCAACAGCCTTCTGTTCATACACAGGCGAAGCACTTGACAAGAAAACACCTCTTCTTCGTTCAATGGCAGCTATCAGCAAACATGCTACACATACAGCCCAGTTATTTGGTCATTCAGAGGTAACAAAGGTAAACTGTTCTGTAGGTCCTGAGCAGGAATATTTCCTTGTTAACAGAGAAAAATACTTACAGCGTGAGGATCTTATTTTCTCAGGAAGAACACTTTTCGGAAATAAGCCACCAAAGGGACAGGAGCTTGATGACCATTATTTCGGATCAATTCGTGAAAAGATTGCATCTTATATGAAGGAACTCAATATCGAGCTTTGGAAGCTTGGTATTCTTGCTAAGACCCAGCATAATGAGGTTGCTCCGGCACAGCATGAGATGGCTCCTATATATTCAACTGCAAATATTGCTACAGACCATAACCAGTTAGTTATGGAAACAATGAAAAAAGTTGCAAGAAGACACGGTCTTGAATGTCTCCTTCATGAGAAGCCATTCGCAGGAGTTAATGGTTCAGGAAAGCATGACAACTGGTCAATCGTTACAGATACAGGTATTAACATGCTTGACCCTGGTAAGGAGCCACATAATAACCTTTTATTCCTTTATGTCTTATCAGCAGTAATTAAAGCTGTTAATGATTACGCTCCTCTCCTTCGTCTTTCTGCTTCAAACGTTGGTAACGACCACAGACTTGGAGCTAACGAGGCACCACCAGCAATCATTTCAGTATTCCTTGGCGAACAGTTAGAGGATATCGTTGAACAGATTATAGATAAGGGTGAAGCTACATCAAGTATTCACGGCGGACGTATGGATACAGGTGTTGCAACACTTCCAAACTTCAGAAAAGATGCTACAGACAGAAACCGTACTTCACCATTTGCATTTACAGGTAACAAGTTCGAATTCCGTATGGTTGCTTCTTCAATGTCAATTTCTGATGCCAACACAGTTCTTAACTCAATCGTAGCTGATACTCTTGAGAAGATGAACGCTGAACTTGAGGGCAAGACTGGAGAAGAATTTGAAAAAGCTGCTAAGGCACTTATCCAGAAAACTCTCAAAGAGAATAAGAATGTTATCTTCAACGGAAACGGATATTCAGATGAATGGGTAAAAGAAGCTGAAAAGAGAGGTCTTCCTAACGTAAAGACTATGGTAGATGCAACAAAATATTTCACAGACAAAGATGTTGTTGCAATGTTTGCACGTCAGGCTGTTTACACAGATGTTGAGCTTAAAGCCCGTGAGGAAATCAACTACGAAACATATGCAAAGGTTCTTCATATTGAAGCACTTACTATGATAGATATGGCTGCAAAGCTTTACATACCATCTGTTATCAAGTATTGTACTGCTCTTGCTGAATCAATTAATTCAGTTAAGGCTACAGGCTTAAAGGCTACAACAGCTGTTCAGGAGGAACTCCTTGCTAATACATCAGAGCTTCTTGCTAAGGCTCAGATAGCACTTGATGAACTCAAGGTTAAGACAGCCAAGGCTGAAACTCTTGAAGAAGGCGAGCCACTTGCTATATTCTATAAGGATGATATCAGAGAGGCAATGGCTGCACTCAGAGCTCCTATTGATGAACTTGAAATGATCGTTGATAAGAAGTTCTGGCCTGTACCAACATATGGCGATCTCTTATTTGAAGTATAATTCAGGCAAGAATTATTTTACAAAAGAAATGTCCTTTATAACATTATTTAAAGGACATTTCCTATAGAACATTTCCTTTAAAACATTTCTTATAGATCATTCTTTATTGCAATTATGTTAATGTTATTATGTTAATGTTATTGTGTTAATGTTATTGTGTTAATGTAGTTATACAAATGTAACTATGTAATCATAAAAACAGCTGTGAGCTTAAAGTATTTTGCTACCTTAATGTTCACAGCTGTTTTGCTTATCTATATTGTTTATCTCAATCGAGGAAAGAATATGCCTAATCCATAAAATCTACTATTATCATATTGCTGATGCTTTGTCCCTTTTCCGTAAGGTAAACTCTTCCACCTTCCACCTTTAGCATTCCTTCTTCTCTCCACTTACATACCTGCTCTTTGTATTTTTCAAGAAATGAAGTTCTAAATTTTGTATCAAATGATTCCAGGTCAATTCCATCATTTTTTCTAAATCCAAGCATAATGCTTTCATTCATCTGCTCATTTGGTGAAAGTCTGCTCACATCGTTAAAAATCTTTTCAAAATATCTGTCGCAAGCCTTCTCATTCAGACTAATATAATCTAAAAGACTGCTAATAGTTGAAAAACGGATATTGTGTATCATAGAAGCTGCGCCAATTCCAATTCCAATATAATCTCCCCTGTTCCAGTAAACAAGATTATGCAGACATTCATATCCAGGCTTGGCATAATTGGATATCTCATACTGCCTGTATCCATTTGCAGCCAAAATTTCTCTTGTGTAATCGTATATCCTTCTGTCCTCTTCCTCCCATTTTTCATATTCCTCGTCAGACAGCCTATCTACACTGTATTTTTCATAAAAAGGAGTTCCCTCTTCTATAATGAGACTGTAAACAGATATATGTTTCATTCCATGTCTTTCAACCTTTTCAAGGGAAGTCGCGAATTTGTCAAGACTCTGATTATAGAGCCCGGATATAAGATCCGTATTAATATTGGTAAATCCTGCCCTTAGAGCATGATCAACCTCCTTCTCCCAGCTTTCATAAGTATGAATCCTGCCAAGCAGCTTTAACTCATCATTATCAGCAGATTGAAGTCCCATACTCAGGCGATTAATTCCGGCAAGTCTGTAATTCTTAAGCTTATTATAATCCAAGGTTCCGGGATTGCATTCAATCGTTATCTCTACCGGTTTATACGAACCTCTTCTGACTTTTTCAAATGAATTCTCCAGTTCAAAAAGAATATCACTAATATCCTCCGAAGGATATATAGACGGCGTACCGCCACCGATAAATACCGTATATACATCATATTCATTGGCAAGTTTGGCAAGACTTCTTATCTGATAAATAAGTGCATTTTTATATGTCTGCATCTCACTGCCTTTAGGGGCAGCGGACAAAAAATCACAGTAAGCACATTTTTTAATACAAAAAGGTATGTGAATATAAACTGATAATCTATCCATATCCACACACCTCCTGTAATCATATGTTATAAAGTCAAATTATTAATCATCACTATCTAACTTGAGAACGCTCATAAATGCCTTCTGTGGTATCTCAACATTACCAATCTGACGCATTCTCTTCTTACCTTCCTTCTGTTTTTCAAGAAGTTTCTTCTTACGTGATATATCACCACCATAACACTTGGCAAGTACATCCTTACGTACTGCCTTAACTGTTTCTCTGGCGATTACCTTGCTTCCAATTGCTGCCTGAATAGGAATTTCAAAGAGGTGTCTTGGAATCTCCTGCTTAAGCTTTTCGCACATCTTTCTTCCACGTTCATATGCAGAATCAGCATGGACAATAAATGACAGGGCATCCACTTCTTCCTTATTAATAAGAATATCAAGCTTAACAAGGTCCGCTTTTTCATAGCCCTTAATGTCATAATCAAATGATGCGTATCCCCTTGATCTTGACTTAAGTGAATCAAAGAAATCATATATTATCTCATTAAGTGGCAATACATATTTCAAAAGAGCTCTTGTCTCTTCCATGTATTCCATTCCAACATACACTCCACGGCGTTCCTGACAAAGCTTCATAATAGCTCCAACATATTCTGTTGTAACCATAATCTCTGCATCAACAACCGGCTCTTCCATATAATCTATCTCAGCCGGATTAGGAAGGTTAGATGGATTGGTAACTTCTATCATTGTTCCATCTGTTTTATATACCTTATATACAACTCCCGGAGCAGTTGTAACAAGATCAAGATTATATTCTCTTTCAAGCCTTTCCTGAATAATCTCAAGATGAAGCAGTCCAAGGAATCCACATCTGAAACCAAATCCCAAAGCAACAGAAGTCTCTGCTTCATACTGAAGTGCAGCATCATTGAGCTGAAGTTTCTCAAGTGCATCTCTTAAATCCTGATACTTGGAACCATCTGCAGGATAAAGTCCACAATAAACCATTGGCTGAACCTTCTTATAACCAGGGAGTGCTTCTTTACAAGGATTAGCACAATCTGTTACAGTATCACCAACTCTTGTTCCTGATACATCCTTAAGACTGGCTGTAATATAACCAACCATTCCTGCACTTAACTTTTCACATTCTATAAACTGTCCTGCACCAAATGTACCGACTTCAACTACCTCGGCCTCAGCTCCGGTTGCCAGCATACGCATATTAGTTCCCTTTTTAATTGAACCATCAAATATACGGCAGAATATAATAACTCCCTTATAAGCATCATATATGGAGTCAAATATAAGTGCCTTAAGTGGCGCCTTAGGATCTCCTGAAGGCGCAGGAATCTTAGTTACTATCTGTTCAAGAACTTCCTCTATATTAATTCCATTCTTGGCAGATATAAGAGGTGCATCCTGTGCTTCTATTCCTATTACATCTTCTATCTCATGTATAACTCGCTCAGGCTCTGCACTAGGAAGATCAATCTTATTGATAACAGGCATAATCTCAAGATCATGATCAATAGCCAGATAGCAGTTGGCGAGTGTCTGTGCTTCGATTCCCTGAGCTGCATCTACAACAAGAATAGCACCTTCACATGCAGCCAGGCTTCTCGAAACCTCATAATTGAAGTCTACGTGACCCGGAGTATCTATAAGGTTGAAAATATACTCTTCTCCATTCTTAGCAGTATACACAATTCGTACAGTCTGGGCCTTAATGGTAATACCTCGCTCTCTTTCAATCTCCATATTATCAAGCACCTGCTCCTGCATCTCACGTTCTGTAAGAAGTCCTGTTTTTTCTATTATTCTATCTGCTAGTGTTGACTTTCCATGATCAATATGGGCAATTATACAAAAATTCCTTATATTGCTCTGATTGATATCTGACATCAAATAATTCCTCCTGTTATCTTATGGTTAATTACGCAATATGACATACCACCGGTTATCATAGGGTTGCCCGGCAGTATGTCATAAAATTCATACATAATAGTGTAAAATAATACCTTAAATTATCTTACAGCTTAGTGTGTAAAATAATACCTCATATTTATCCTACAGCTTAATAGACTTGGCTTTACTCGTCTTTCCTTTGAGTGTTCCTTCATCAGTCTTAATATATGCATATATACTTATTATATACTTCTTGCCTTTTTTCAGATTCTTAATTGTATACTTGGTTTTAGAACCCTTCTTAACTGTTATAGTTTTTGACTTCTTACCAAGCTTATATACAATCTTATAACCTGATGCACCTGCAACCTTACCCCATTTTACAAGAATACCAGGCTTTTTGGCAACTACTTTTTTTACAGATTTAATCTTTACTCTTCCTGGTGCTGCAATCTCAGCAGGTGCTTCAGATACATTCTGTCCTATATTATCTACATTCTGAACAGGTGTCTGAGTCTGTACCGGTGCCTCAGGAGCCTTGGTTGGTGCCTGAATTTCAGGTGCCTTTGTAGGTTCAGTTGTTGTCTGTCCAGGTGTCTCGGTAGGAGCCGCAGTCTGCTCAGGAGCCTGTGTTTCTTCAGGAGCCTGTGTTTCTTCAGGAGCCTGTGTTTCTTCAGGAGCCCTTGTTTCTTCAGGCTCTAATGTAGGAATTGTTGGATAGTAATCAGGATGGTCTCCTCTTTCAGGATAACAAACCTGCAATGTCTTAATTGAAAGACCTGAAATATAACCCTTGCCGCCGGCCCATTCAGGGAATGCCTTGATTGTTATAGCATCTGCAGCAGCTTTATTGGTCTTTATTGTAGCAACTAAATCAAAGTCTCCCTTTTCAAGATTAGCATCTTTATACTCTACTACATTAGAAAATGAATTAGGACCATTACCAATCCAAATACGGAAACCGGTATCACCTGTATAAGTACCTGTAATTCTTACCTTGGCAGTTTCATTATTCTCAAATAAATATGGAAGACGTGCATAAGCTAGAGACTCATCACCCTTCTCCTTATCATCAATTACATAAGCTTTGCTTAAGCTATCGTATGAACCTGAATTCTGAATAAGAGCAACATCAATATCAAGATAATGATCTGTTTCAGGTTCTTGTGTTGGAGCAGGTGCTTCTGTTGGTTCTGCAGTTGGGTCTGCAATTGGTTCATCTGTAGGTTCTGTCTCTGATGCTAACTTTGTTCTAATAGTAACCACACTGTCAGCAGTTATCTTTGTTACCGCATAAGCATTGTCTACTCCTGCTTCTGTAAGAACCTTAATTTTATTATATGTATCTTCAGTTGCAGATACAGAATCAACTACATAGCCTTCCTCAGTAACAACTACAAAGTTAATCTGTCCCTCTGCGCCTGTTGGTTCACCAGAATCCTTATCTCTTGTTAAGGCCTCTGTCTGATCATCTCCAACCTTGTTCTCATCTGTAATATTCTTAGTTTTATAAACAGATACTGATGCATGTTCATCAACATCAAATGTTACAGTAAATGGTGCAGGTGTACTTGTTGGTTCAGGTGTCGCCTCACCCTTAGCAATAGTTCTTACTGTAATAGTTGTATCACACTTAATCTTTGTAAAACCATATCCGTTAGGAGTTCCTGCATCTTCAAATTTATTAATGTTTTTGTATGTACCTGTTGGTGCGCTTACACTAAGTACATTGTAGCCTTCATCAGGTATTACAATAAAGTTTACCTGACCATCAATGTTTGTAATCTCACCTGTTTCCTTATTCCTTGTAAGGGCAGTTATCTGATTGTCTCCTACCTTATTCTCTTCTGAGAAATCCTTGGTTTTATAAACTGATATTGAAGCATGTTCATCAACATCAAATGTTACCGTATAACTTTCTGCCTGTTCATCAGAATCTACAACATCACCTACTGCATCTTCACCTGCTGCATCTTCACCTGCCTCAACTGACTTACTAAACATAGCTCCGCCAAAATCGCATGCAGAAATAATCAATGCAGCACTGAGGATAACACCACAGGCACGTTTAAATTTCTTTTTTCTCATAAATAATCTGCTCATATAACACATCTCCTGTCTTTATACTATTAAGTTTACTGTTGCAACGTTTCGCTTATATATTTAACAATTTTGCAACCTGATAAGCTCTTAACGTTACCATTATAACACGTTTTTAGGAAAATTTGTATAATTTTACATCTTTATTTACGTTTTTTTATCAAAAAGTTAATTTAAACTGTATATATGTCAATTTTTTTCTGATAAAACCCCATCAATTATGTCTGCAAGAGGCTTTGTGGCGTTAAGTGCCTCCTCAAATGTATTATTCTGATTACCCAGTTCCACAAGCATACTTCTTTTTTTCAGATGAAGATTATATCTGTAGCCTTTAAGATAAACAGGCTTTGCAAAGCCTGGATACAATTCCATTGCCTTTAGTTTTAGTTTCAGACTAAAGCTGAGATTACCGAAAAGATTATCATTTTTAAGATATTTTATCTCCTTTTTACTGTTACGGCTCAGCCCATTAAAGAACATTATTCTTGCAGTTTTTCTGCCATTGATATTTGTAAGAGCCTTATCATTTGACCCAATTCCATCCCTGTGCAGATCAATTATAACCTGGATTGATGGATTGGCTTCAAGAATCCTTTTTAAATTGGTCAGAGCCTTTGCATAAGCTTTGCTTCTGTCAAGCCTTCCATTTACCATGTCGTAGTCACTTGTGTCATGCAGTACACTATAGCCTTTTTTTCTTAGAACCTTGCAAAGCTCTTCCCCAACCTCTGCAATTTTGTGATTTTTTCCTGTTTTGCCATCTGCAAAGCCTTCAGAAACTGCATGTGTATGATATACCAGAATCTGTGGTTTGCCATCCTTTCCATCCGGCGACTTTGCAAGGCTCATATCTTCACTTAAAAGCTTTTTTACCGGAAACATTGATTTTTTAACAGATGTAGTACTGTCAACAATATATAACTTTTCTAAAAGATACCTTGTATCTACCCCATTTCTTATTTTTGCAGCCAGCTTCTCCTCCGATTTTTTCAGATCATCAAGATTATTATTATGTGATGAATTCTCGCCTGATGCATTAATGGAAGTGCCTGTATCTGAACTATTGTCAGCTGTTGCATTGTTATCTAATGCATTGTTGCCTGGTGCATTATTACCTGGCACATTGTTATCTGATGTATTGTTACCTGATGCATTGTTGCCTGATGCATTGTTACCTGATGTATTATCATCCGATGTACTACCGGCTAAAGCACCATTATTAGCAGCATCATTATAAGAAGAATCATTTTTAAGTATCAATTCGTCATTCTCCGTATCGGCTGCAATGACGCATACATCACCATTAACCTCCTCATTTTCTTCCAGAATTTTGTCATATATAGAATATGTTTTATCCCCAACCCTTGCTTCAATAGTTCCAAGGTCATACTCTTTTCCTGCTGCAAGAACATTATCCTTCCCCTCTTCAAGAAGGGAGGCAATATATTTTTCCGAAAATAAGCCATCACATATAAGTTGATTTTTAAGGTCATCACCAGCCAAAGCCCCGGCAGATGCCGCATTTATATAAGAAATTTTTGGATCACCCCAGGTATATAGAAGACTAAATATGTAAGAAAGCTTTTCATTTTTATATGAAAAGCCCGAAAATGAAAAGCACAAAAATGCAATGGCTCCTATTCCAAAAAAATACCTGAAAAGGCCACCTGTCGCCTTATTTTTCCTGTTCATTGTGTGTAAATATGTTAACAGCCTTCGCAATAAGCTCCCCCATCCTTTCTACTGCCTCATCAACATCCTTAGTGGTCACGTACATATTTTCCATGGAAGAAAATGAGCTGTTCACAAATTCATTCACTTCATCCACATCAAGTCCAAATGAGCCCATGACCTCACTAACCCTATCCCTTACTATAATCCCCGCTTCAATTACCGTAGGTACCCCAATACCAATTACCTTTATGCCAAGTTCTTTTTCACTTAAACCCATTCTGTGATTGCCAACCCCGGAGCCTGGATTAATACCTGTATCCGTAATCTGTATGGTCCTGTTAATTCTGTGGATGCTCCTGGCCGCAAGGGCATCTATAACAACAATCACATCCGGCTTAACCTTACCGGCAATCGACTTTACAATTTCAAGTGCCTCCATACCTGTCTGTGCCATTACACCAGGCGCAATACCACACACTTCACAGGCATTTAATTTTGCAAGAAATGAACCGCCAAACTCTTTGACAAAATGCCTTGTGATAAAAACATTATCAATAACATATGGACCAAGTGAATCAGCCGTAATACATCTGTTACCAAGACCTGCCACAAAAACGCGGAAATATGTTTTATTCAGATTGCAATGACAATTCACAAGCTTCTTTATAATATGTGCTACTTCATTTGCAAGCCTTTCATAATCATTTTCCGAAAGCCTGTCAATATCCGGAGTATCTATGCTAATGTAATTGCCTATAGGTTTGCCCATAGCTCTACTGCCCTCTTCATTCAGGACACACACCCTGCTTACTTCAAATGAGCCATTTTCAAGACCAACTGTCTTTTTCTTTAGTGTAACACCCTCAATCTCACCACCGTCACCTTCAAAGCTTTCCTTTGCCTCCACCGCGAGGTCTGTTCTTATATCCATAATCTTCATCCTCATTTTCAGTCTTCTTGTCCAACTTATACTTTTTATTAAACTTGCAAATTATTTCAAAACATATTTATAATATATGTGGTCTGTGATATAATATGCATGTTTGTTTTTTGAAATTTTATTTTTTTCTTATCAAAAAACATCTTGACATAAAGGGTATTGTCCCTTATAATGTTCGAGTATGCATAAGTAGGATTTCGTGTCTCCCTGCATTTTGTATATTAATTCATATACATAGGAGGTGTAATCATGGCAAATATTAAATCTGCAAAGAAAAGAATTTTAGTTAACAGAACTAAAGCTGAGCGTAATAAGGCAATCCGTTCTAAAGTTAAGACTTCAATCAAAAAGGTAGATGCTGCTATCGCTGCTAAAGACTCTGAAGCGGCTAGTGTTGCATTAAAGAATGCAATATCAGAGTTAGATAAGGCACAGCGTAAGGGTGTTTATCATGCAAATACAGTATCAAGAAAGATTTCAAGACTTTCTATCGCTGTTAACAAGTTAGCTTAAGAAAATTTTATATATCCGGGGAACTTTTGTTAATTCAAAAGTTCCTTTTTGGTTTATGCAAAATTATCAAGTAAAGGGGAATCTGCTTTGAAAAAAACTGATTATCTTAAATGGGATGAATATTTTATGGGAATTGCTCTTCTATCTGCTGAACGCAGTAAGGATCCAAGCACATCTGTAGGTGCATGCATTGTAAGCGAGGCCAATAAAATTCTTTCTGTGGGCTATAACGGTATGCCTATCGGATGCAGTGATGATGATTTTCCATGGGAACGCGAGGGTGAACCTCTCAAGACCAAATATCTGTATGTATGTCATGCAGAGCTTAATGCTCTTCTTAACTATACAGGAACCAGCCTTAAAGGTTCACGCATATATACAACCTTATTCCCATGTAATGAGTGTACTAAAGCAATCATCCAGTCAGGTATCAAGAAGGTAATATACCTTAGCGACAAATACCATGAAACAGATTCAACAATTGCTTCAAAGAATATGTTAAGAGCCGCAGGCGTGGAATTCGAACAGTATATTCCTGCAGACAAGAAAATAACACTTGATTTGTAATTCTATAAAGCTTATGTGCACGTCACTTAAGCTTCTTTTACACGTATTTCACTTAGGTTTCTTTTACGCGCAAGTCACTTAAGCTTCTTTTACACGTATTTCACTTAGGTTTCTTTTACGCGCAAGTCACTTAAGCTTCTTTTTTACATCTTTCCTGAATTTCTTCCACTTGTCCTCATGGTCAACAAAATATTTGGGACACATCTTACCAGTAACATCATAATGCCTTATAATATCATCCGAAGAAAGCTTATAATAGTCGCAAAGCCAGGCTGTAAGCTTAACAAGAGCCTTATATGTCTCATTTGTAAATTCGCCATCTTTTCCCGGATGACAACATTCTATAGATATGGTATCTTCATTACGGTCATTAGAGGCATAGGACATTTCTGAAAGAGGAATACACTGAATAACTGTTCCATCAAGTCCTATTACAAAATGACTGCTGGCATATGTTTCACCACTTTCTGCCAGTCCATCAAAATAATCTCTGTTTGCCTTTGCATCAGTACCAGGATTAGCAGTATAATGAACCACTATTCCCTTCACCTTATCAAGAGCTTTGCCAGACCTTGAATATTTATTAGGTCTAAGATAATCCACAACCACTCCTGGTGGATTAACATCATCCTCTGGTCTGTCAGCATTCTCTAAAGCCTCTTCCGAACCATCCTCCGACATATCTTTAGAAGTCTCATTCCCTTTAGCAAATGTAGCAGTAAAACCATCATTATCATCATTAAATCTGCTTACAATTACAATAAATAAAAACAATATGCATAAGGAAATGCTGCCTGCAATTAAAAATGCCTTACACTTTTTTCTAAACTGATTTCTTCTTTGTCGTTTTCTCCGTCGAAGCATTCTGCTTCTTTCTTCATATGAATTATCCATAATCCCACCACTTATTATACTAATCTTAACAGAATAATAATATCTTTATACTAACCTTTGCAAAACAAAAACATCTTTATACTAACCTGTTATACCTTGCATCATTTATTTATAAAAAGAGGCCGTTAATTCAAACGACCTCTTAGATTGTAATCATATACGAAACGTCAACAGTTTCAATTACTCTACGCTATAGTTAGGAGCCTCTTTTGTGATATGAATATCATGTGGATGACTTTCCTTAAGTGAAGCAGCTGAAATCTTAATAAATCTTCCGTTCTGCTTAAGATCTTCAATTGTAGGAGTTCCACAATATCCCATTCCTGAACGAAGACCGCCCATGAGCTGGAATACAGTATCTTCAACTGTTCCCTTATATGAAACTCGTCCTTCAACACCTTCTGGTACAAGCTTCTTAGCTTCAGTCTGGAAGTATCTGTCCTTACTTCCGTTCTCCATAGCAGCAATTGAACCCATTCCTCTATATACTTTATACTTTCTTCCCTGATAAAGTTCGAAGCTTCCCGGACTCTCATCGCATCCTGCAAATATGCTACCCATCATACATACGTTAGCACCGGCTGCAATGGCCTTAGTCATATCTCCTGAATACTTAATTCCACCATCTGCGATAATTGGAATACCATATTCCTTAGCTACATCGTAGCAGTCCATAATAGCTGTTATCTGAGGAACACCGATACCGGCAACAATACGTGTTGTACAAATAGAACCTGGTCCAATACCAACCTTAACAGCATCAACACCAGCTTCAATAAGAGCCTTAGTAGCTGCTCCTGTTGCTACATTACCTGCGATAATATCAACTTCCGGGAACTTGTCACGAATCATACCAACAGTTCTTATAACATTAGCTGAATGACCATGTGCTGTATCAATAACAATTGCATCAACCTTAGCATCAACAAGTGCCTTAACCCGGTCTTCTATATTGTTAGTAATACCTACACCGGCAGCACATAAAAGTCTTCCCTGTGAATCCTTAGCTGAAAGTGGGTACTTAATCTGCTTCTCAATATCCTTGATTGTAATAAGTCCTTTAAGATTTCCAACCTCATCAACAATAGGAAGCTTCTCTTTACGTGCAGCTGAAAGAATATCCTTAGCCTCATTAAGAGTAATTCCTTCCTTAGCAGTTATAAGCCCCTGAGAAGTCATCTTCTCTTTAATAAGCTTAGTAAAATCAGTTTCAAATTTAAGGTCACGGTTTGTGATAATACCTACAAGCTTTCTACCTTCTGTAATAGGAACTCCTGAAATTCTAAACTTAGCCATAAGATTGTTGGCATCCTCAAGTGTATTCTCTGGAGACAAATAAAATGGGTCGGTAATAACTCCATTCTCTGAACGCTTAACCTGATCAACTTCCTCAGCCTGCGCTTCAATAGACATGTTCTTGTGGATAACACCAATTCCACCCTGTCTTGCCATAGCAATTGCCATGCGGTGTTCTGTAACTGTATCCATTCCTGCACTCATCATAGGAATGTTAAGATGAATGTTTTTTGTAAGTGTTGTTGATAAATCAACCATGTTAGGGGTTACCTCTGAGTAGTTAGGTACTAATAACACATCATCAAAAGTAATTCCATCACCGATAATCTGTCCCATTTCAAATAATCCTCCTAATCGTATAATTAAAATATCTTTTCAAATTAGTATACAAAAGGTAAATTACAATGTCAATAAACAAATAATAAAGAAGTAATTAAAGCAACAACACCCGTGATAACCACGGGTGCCCTGCATTAAAATTTCTAAAAAAATTCAAATTAATCAAGAAAACATTCCTCGTCTTAATCAAGAGAGAACATTCCTCGTCTCATAAGAAGAACATTTCTTTTTCCACGAAGAGGTTCATTAGACTTCTGATTCTTACCATATCTCATGACAACCTGAATCTGAATAGCAAAATCATTTTCATTATCAAGTGCCTTGAATATCTTTCTCTCTCCGTCCTTACCTGTATAAACTACATTGGTGTAATAATCATCCTCAATAGGAATATCAACATAATATTCATCATTGGACTCCAGGATTGGACCGAATATATTCTGGGTAATCGAATCATCAGTAATAGTGTCGTTTATTATTCGTGTCTTAATATTAAACGGCTGACTGTAAGTCATCAGCTTACCTCCGGATTTATTCTTCTTTTCAATCTCATTATCTACCCTGTATACCCTTAACGGCAATGCATAATTTGTTAGCGGAGTAAATGTACCTGCACTATCATATATTGCTGGATAGAAATGAACTGTCATGGTCTTATTCATAACAATACTGTTATTCTTAAGTGTAAAGAATACTCGCTTGGTTGTCGCATTCTTCTCTGTTGTAATACTGTCAAAACCACCACTTACAAGAGCAGATGTTGTCTTAACTGACTGATTAAATACTCCTTCACCAAATGGCTTTGAATCACCCTTTGACTTATTGGCTGTTGCATCATAATCAACATATACATAATCAGAATCCTTATTGTTAGTACTCTTATCTGCATTAGTGATAACCGGTACTGTAGGCTGTACTGTAGCACGATAAGCCGCAATAATTGTATTAACAAAAAGCTTAACCTCATCATTGCCCATGTTCGCACAGTTATGACCTACTCCAGAGTAAGTAATATTACCTTTGTTATAAATATAATAGTTATTACGTACGTCATTCTTTTCAGAATAATATGAATTGTTATCACCAGGCTTCTGCAGTGAGTACCATACAACAGTATCATCATCTTCAAGGTCTAGCTGATAATACTGAGAGTGAGTCGTTGTAACACTAAAGCTTTCCTTAATCTGATATGGATACTTGGTAATCTGACCATAATTACACTGGTTAACCGTGGTAGTTGTATAATTACCAAGATTCTCCTTTACACACACATTGGTAAAGCCCTGATTTAAAAGCTTATCCTTATCATCATGCTCCAGACTCTCATAATTTTTTGAATCCTGGACACAACCCTGTTTATAAACGTAATCATGAGTCTGGGATTTTTCAATTTTCTCATAATTACCCTTATTGGTTGTAACATCATATCTGTCCTGACCAAGTATTTTTCTGAAATACTGGTTAATATTATATCCCCAGTACTGCCATACATTACCATTTTCAGATTTACTATGGTATTCTCTATTATACAAATCAACTCCGTCAATATTAATGAACGAGGTTGTATCATGGGTAAATAATACTGTCTTACCATCATTAATGAATGTATCAATAGCCTCACAGGCATCAGAATTAATATCTGCATAACAGTCTGAAAAACCAAGTATAAGCATGTTAAACTGTTTCATATAATCTGAAAGCTTTGGTTCATTAGGGTGGCTATTGTTATAATTCTTGCTACAACGCTGCTCAAATTCCCTGGTACTAATTCTTGTAAAATGAACATCAAAGTTATCTACATTAGAAAGGTAATAATAGAATTTTCCGGAAATGCTATAATATTCCTTTCCAATACAATTATTGCTAGTATCCTTACTGCTTCCAGTTCTATCATTGATTGGATGAATTATATTATTAAAATACTGATCCATATTTGATGCATTGATATCTGTTCCTCTTGCAGCTCTCGCCCTGTTTATCTCTTCATCAGTTGGGAAATAAACCGAGTTCTTCGTCGTTTCCTGGCCTCCCTTTACAGGAGCTATATGCAAAACATGAAGTTCTGTTTTCTGAGCTGCCTTAATGGCACAAATACCTGTTTCAGAACATCTTACAAGACCACCTGTTGCTTCGCTGTTATCTGAAATCTCAAGCTTCCACTGAAGCGCTCCCACATAATCTTCTATAACACGGCTAACCTTAAAATCATGACCGCCAACAAGATTAGAATATCTTACAGATGTATTGGCTGTAAGATCTGTAACCTCCAAAGAGTCTAACTGTTCTTCTTTATTGAATTTACCATCGGCATTGGTATCAATAAATAACTTAACAGTATAGGTTGTCTGATCTGAGCCATTAATCTTAAACTTAAAGTTCATATTTTTTGCATCAAGATTCTGACCATTAATATACTTATTAGCATCACTTGCACTTTCATTATATTCAACAGGTGTTTCCTTCATTGTAAGTGAAAACTTCTTAGTTGACAAAGCCTCTAAAAATGACTTTGCATTCTTTGCATTATACTGATTCTCAAAGAAACATGAATCCTTATATAATGGTGTCTTCATTGTTGTTACAAGCTTATATATATAAGATGACTTATCTATCATTTCAGTATTAATTCTAAAATCTGAATGATCATCCTCTTCATTATCAAAGTGCTCAATCTCACCTGTTATAGGTGTTGTCTTTAAGAGGAAGCCCCTTCCAAATACAATTGGATAACCTGCTTTTGCAAAATCAAGAAGCTTATTATAATTAACACCTGTAATATCATTACCTGAGAATGCTGACTTTCTGGTTTTGGCGTCATAAACCGTTTTATTATATTTTGGCTTTGAATAATTATCACCAGCCGCATAATCGTCCTGAGTTCCGGCATTCTTATCAGGGAAAGCAACAATCTTACCAAGATGTGAATATACAACAGTCTTATTATCAGCAGTTGTCTGTAAAGTACTCCTCATCTTATTGGATATTCCCGTTAAGCTGGTTCCAAAATATATAACATCATATTTGCTGTTAAAGTCATCAATATCTCCAACAATTTCCCATGTACTCTTTTTAGTAACGGTTACATTTCCTGTGAAGTTATCAACGTACTTGCTAACGTACCAGAACCAGAACACACTATTTTTGAATGCCGCATCCGCTCCTGTTGGCTCAAGCTCCAATACATTAATATCACTTTCAAAGTTAGTAGAATTCTTCTCACTGTGAATCAGATAATAAAGTGCATCAACAGATGCAAATCTTCCGGCACCATTACCCTTTTGTCCAACAGATTCCATATATCCTTTCATATTCTCATCAGGAACAACAGGATATTCACTGAAAAGCTGTGATAGCATACTGTTTCCAGTTGCCATAACAAGAGATCTGTTACTAATTGTATCTTCAGAATAGTATGGTGCATCATTAAAACCAATTACCTGAGCTACACATGAGGCCGCATGGTTTTTCGAATAATTGGAGAAATCATCTCCAGACATTGCCTCAACAGGAACAAGTGTCTTATTGGACCATATATTTGTCTGATATGTTTTATCCTTAACTTTAGTTTCAAAATAACCCTTTTTATCACCACTATTAATAATCCTGCAGCTTGACTTATTATTACTCTTACCCTTCTCATCAACGCTAAGATATGCATTATATATGGTGGCAGGCTTCATCTGTTCAAGCATAAGGTACAACTTATAAATATTAGCAGATGACAGCTTATCAGTTGATTCATATGGACCATTATTTCTTAAGGATACTTCCTTATTTTCACTGGTCATATATTTCATTTGATTAAAGCTATTCAATTCACTTGTTTCATTTTTATAAAGTGCAGGATCATTAAGAATACTATAGTCATATATTACAGGAACAACGTCCTCACCATCGCCCTTGCTTCCTACTGCTGATACCTTAAATATCTCATATGCAGTATCCCAGTCAAGGTCAATATAACCATTACCTGATAATTTACCACCAAATTTAGTATACTTATATGCTTTAGTCGTATAAGAAGTCTTGGTTATTCTGTCTCCAAAAAGCTCCTTTCTAACATATTTTCCATTACTCTTTTTAAATACTTCCTGAAGTGAATCATTAATCTTTTCGTTAACTACAATAAGATCACAATTCTGAATAAGCTTCTTATTATCATCAGCATACTTATTCTGTGATTTATCAAAATCTGAAGCTGCTATAGTAACAACTTTAACATTATATTTGTTAAGCTTTGTTTCAAGGTTACCTGCAAGAGAAGGTGCCTGAAGATTAACTGTATCAAATCTTCCTGACTGGCTGGCAACTATATCATTCTTATTATTAATGTTAACTTCTGCCTCTGCACCAGCTGGAGCATTACCATTAAGAATAAGCTTAGGTGCTGCGGCACCATTAGGAATCCACTTAGCATATA
This sequence comes from Lachnoclostridium sp. UBA2905, assembly GCA_002349525.1. Classification (GTDB taxonomy): domain Bacteria; phylum Bacillota; class Clostridia; order Lachnospirales; family Lachnospiraceae; genus V9D3004. Next base: position 51,541 of record DEDL01000011.1, on the reverse strand, counting down.
CATTTATGGTTTCAAGCTTTGAAAGATTTGCATCCAGAGCTTCACCAAACTTAAACTCTCTTGTACATGCCTTATTACGATACCAGCCACCAAAAGTATAATTAGCAAGAGTCGGTTCTGTTGGTTCACCACTGGTAAGATCAGCTCTCATACCATTTGCCTTATAATCAGTAACATCAGCAGGCATATTCTCAACAACATCCGTTGAGTTACGTGGATTAGGATTAAATTTGATAACATAGTCATTCTTGTTGGATGCAGACCATCCGGCAGTAAGAGTAAAGCTTCCCTTTACCGGTGAATTAAAGTCATACAGTTTTCCATTTAAATACCATCCACTGAATATATAACCTGCTCTCTTTGGTATCTTATTAGGCATAACAAGTGAATCACCATTTCTAATATATGTGATTGTTTCAGGCATATCAACAACCTGTTCGTTAGCATCAGCAGTTCCCTTGTTAAAAGATACATTATATGTAGGATTGTAGGAATTCTCCGATTTTACCTCTTCTTTATTTGACTCTCTAAGCTCATCTGTAGGATAAACCTCAAGCCATTTTGCATAAAGTGTTGTATCAGATGTAACCCTCTTATCCTTATCAAACAGATTAACACCCTTACTATCAGTATACCATCCAAGAAATCTGTAAGCTGTGACCTCCTCACCCTTTGATATATCATTGCCCTTATAGGCAAGACCTATACCAAACTTCTTAAACAAATCCTTATTAGTATATTTCTTTCCGATTTTGTATTTTACATATACATTTACATCCTGTTTATAACCTTTAAGAATTTTTAATTGATTGTCATTCTGCTTGCGTGTAAACTGAGCAGTATATCCATCGCTGTAAAGGTACTCACTGCTGTTAATCTTTGAACTCTGTTCATAATTGTATGGTTTAAATGTATAAGTACCCTTACCGGCACCAACATACTTCAATGTGTATGTATGTGTTGTTGATACTACCTCTGGAACATTTTTATGGGTTCCTTTGCCAGTTACAGTTACATAATCCTTGTCTGGATTTTTTTCATAACAACATATAAGATCTTTTTCATTATCAGGTATTCCTTTTGTAAATTTAACAGAATAAATATCACCCTTGTACTCTGGATGTTCACTATAAACAAAATTATCCACATATTTGAAATAATAACTATATTCACTATAATAATAAGATATATTTTCCCTTTCAGCATATCTTATATATCCACTATACGCTTTATGTTTATTAGCATTACGGTATGTTGTGATAATTTTGTATCCATCACCTTCACTTGTATCAGCATATCCATTTTTTCTGCCTGATGCACCCTTAACATAATAATAATTATCCGGCTTACCATATTTATCCGCATTTTTATTATAAAGCATTGCCTGACACATGTCACCATTCCAATTAACTTCCCTAATACTATCCCTCGTCAAATCAACCGGATTATACTCTAATACATACTCTCCCTTGCCATTACCCTCATATATATACTCACCATACTGGTTAGCAGCATGAAGCAGTTTCATACCTGACTTTTCTTCATCAGTAAGGTAATTCTCATATTCTTTCTTTTCAACATTTTTAGAGTCATCGAACTCAATATAAGAGCCCATATCTTCTGCTATTCCTGCATCCTCAGACTTTGAAAGTGCAGTAACATCAACCGGTTCCTGACCCTGAACCATATAACCAAATGAAGCCATACTTACGTTAGGAACGACTTCAAGGACAACAAAAGGATTATCTTTGCTGCCCAGTCTTGACTTCTTATCTGATTTTAAATTTGCATTATACTTTCCGTCATCATTGACAACCGGCGTTCCGGCTTTAACAATAGTATCATTGTTCTTCAATATAACCCCTGATACTGAACAAACCGATGTAGTCATAACAAACGCCATTATGCCTGCAATAAATCGCTTTTTACTATTCTTAAGCATTCTCATTTTCTTCGACATATTATTACTCCTCCATCCACATAATTATGAATCATATCTCATATTTCTACTATATATATTCTTATTGGTAGAATATACACTGCCACCATATTTGAGATCAAGACACAATCTGATAAGCTCATTCTCCCTAAAATCATCATTGTCTATAATGTTAAAGCCTGATATATACTGGGCAAGCATCTTTCGTTTGTTGCCATATATATTGCTATCTGACAATGTCCCATCTATGTTAAGATTAGTAAGCACATGTCCTGCTGCACTTTCATACCACTTAAGATCAGCTGAATCATCCCTGAACTTACAAAATCTTAATATCCCGGTATCCTTTTCAAATAAAATGATATTAACATAATCAACATAAGTATTAGAAGCACTGTCAAACTCAGGTGACTTTATTGCAAGTGCACCACAATCTTCGCTTCCATGCTTATAATCACTTACAAAACGATAATCCATAGCCTGTTCAGCATAATTGCTTATGTATGTAACAGCCATATCTGCTTCTGTCTGCATAGTAACTTCATTATTTACAATTGTGTAACTGTTTCTGCTGGCCGACACAAATAATACAATTATCAATGAAACCATTCCCATTATAAGACTTGTAACTACAAGCTCTACTAATGAAAGACCCTCATTTGATTTTTTTAATGCCCTGGCACTCTGCCTGATTTCATTTTTTAAAATCATTTTCATATGCTAACCACCTTACTCATCCCTTATACATCTGCCTGTTTCATTTATAACAATAATATTACTTGTTTTGCTGTTATTGGATATTTCAACGTCTGTATAGTCTTCATCAAGAGCACCTGTTGATTTCACAAAATCAAATATAACACTATTAGATGAATCAACCTCTTTAGATGTTCCATCAGCATTTTTTACTTTGATTGTAAGCCTGTCATTGCCAAGCTTATCCTCTGAAAGCTTCTTTGATGCAGTATAATCATATTTCGTGCCTTCATATATGGTTCCATAATAATCCCCATCACTGTCTTTACTTATCTCAAACCATATAGTGTCATCTGCCTTAGCAATTGTAACTGTTCTTGCATTCGAAAGAAGGGATACTACTCTATTTCTCGCTGCTGTAACACGTGCATTATACATGTTAGATACAGCAACAAGTGTAGTTGTACTTAATATTCCAATTATAAGAACAATTACGATAAGTTCAAGCAAACTGAAACCTTTATTCTCTTTTTTTAAAGACTTCATAAAACTTCTCATAGTACTCCTCCATATACATAAGAGTCTGAATAAAAAATGTTAATTCTTTCTCCAGTTTTCATAATCAATATCAATCAACTCTGATGAATAAAGTGAAGTTACTTTACCATCCTCGTCAATATCACTGTCTTCACCATAGAAATATCTATTAACAATACGGTTATTAACAATAAGATCTGCAACGTCTAACTTTTCAGCATGTATATCCCCTGATACATCTACAGCACCTCTTGCAATTACAAGGCCATGAACAACTGAACCTGCAGGGATACTTACATTACCCTTTGCTATTACAATAGCGTTAACATTGCCGGTAATAGTAATATCCTTTCCGGTGATAAGATAATATGGCTGACCATCCTCACCTTCGAAATCAAGTTTTGTTGATGTCTGGACGTCACTCTTAATCTTAGTCATATCAACAAATTTGTCTGAAGTAAATTTGATTGTATCTGTGCCTGCAAAATCCTTATCAAGAGCAAGAGACATTCCAACATACTTCTGATTAAGATCAGCTTCCTTTGCAATTACAAGCTGACTTGTCTTTGAAGTGTTAGCATGATTGAATTTAACAACACCGTTATCATATGATACAACATTACCTGTTGTAAGAAGAGATTCCGGTCTAAATGCGATCATACCATCACCAAGGTAACCCATCTTTGTTTCAACAAGATCATGATATTTTGCATAGTATTCTTCAAAATATCTGGAAGCAGCATTTGTTGTAGCAAAGTTAAGATAAAGATATACAAGCTTTTCAGAATCAGCATTAGCACTGTAGCTTACAGTTGCCATTCTATATGGCTGTGAAGGATCCAGATATTTCATAAGGTCTACACCACCATTACGTCTGTTCTGATCAATATTGATATCATATTTTCTTTCACCGGGACTCTTGGCAAGATCCTGAACCAAAAGCTTATATTCTGCTTCTGTAAGTGGATTATGTCCTATACCTGTAAGACAGTCACCAGGGAGCAGATATGCTGACTGAACACCCCTGTAGGAAATTGACTCACCCTCTGGGAAAGCAAGGTTTGTATCCGAAATATCAGGAGAACCATATATTTCCGGAACTGATACGAAGGATTTTCCTGCAAGGAATATTTCTTCACAGTCTGTAAGGTCAACCTTTGAATCCTTACCATTGACTACGATAGCACTACTTCCCTTTGGAGTACCCATTTTAAGAGCAATACCATCTGCATCATTCACTGCATCTGCACTGTTATCAGTATTAAATCCAAAATAATTTCCTGACACGGTAAGCTCTGATGCAACTGAATCAAGTGTTGTATCATCATATACATAACAGTCACCATTAATGGTAAGCTTAGTTCCCTGAAGACCTGCAAGATCTATACCTCTTAGCCACATATTAACTGTACTGTTATCACCTGTATAATTATATTCACCATCAATACCATTTGTGTTAAGTGCTGCTGAATTCTTAACAAGCAAGTCATTACGTGAAACTATGTTATCTGCATAAATATTAAGAAGCTTATTACTGTCAAATATAAATCCCGGTTGTGAATAGCTGTCTGTTGAAGGATCATATCCACCACCGTATAAACTACCATGGACAGTAAGTGGTCCGTAATTAGCATTGGTAATCTGTTCATCAGATATTATTGCATACTCGGAACATGATGCATCTGTCTCATTTGAAGCATCTGACTTAAAAGGTACGTAACTGAGATTAAAGTTAAAATCAGTAGTAATCTTAGTCTGGTAGTTCTTGTCATCCGTATATGTAATAGATATATCCTTAACAATAAGAGTATTCTTATCCGGCTGATAATCAATATGTGGTGTAACCTTATCGTTCCAGGTTACGTTATTAGATGTAAATGACACGAAAAGATCATCAATATTACTTCCTACATGACCACCGGAAAAATAAGTATCGATAAATTTGTCAGTAAGTACTTCATTCAACTTGGCAAGATACATACTCTTAAACTTATCTGCTCTTTCTTCCGATTTCATAAGATCATACCTCTGAAGCCACTTTGGATATGCATCTCTTACAGCCTCATCTGACCACTCATAAAATTTTGCTTTAAGCTCATCGATTGCAGTTTCAGCCGTATAGAAGTTCTTGGAAGAACTTAAGCCGTTTCGCATTGCCTGAAGATTATTATAAGTAAGTGCAAGAACAAGTGCAGCTATTATAGATACAAATGTCATTGTAACTATAACTAATATAAGAGAAACACCCTTATTATTAATTTTTCGTATACATTTTTTCATATCCGGTCTCCCCTTAACTATTCGTTAACAAATGATGACTTAAGCTCTGCAATTGACTTTGAAAAGCTTCCATCTCCCTCATAAATATTAACCTGAACATTATATAATGCATCCTTAGTTGTTCCATCTTTAATCATATCATTCTCAACTGTGACATTGGCTCCTGTTTTATTGATACCTATATTAGTAAATACCGTCATGTCAGAAGCATTGGACTTTGTAACATCAAGCCTAATCTTGGAATTATTAAATTCGCTCACATCTTCTGTCTGTGCAACAAGATATACTTCCATCTTATCTCCGGTATTATCAATAATCTTGATATTTTCCTTATCAAGATCCCTGTCATCATTAAAACAGCTGTACATAATTACTATGGATCTTAAATCAGTAAAGACTTTATTACTGCAAAATCCCTGTGCTGTATATGTTACAGGATCAACTCCCGGCTGGAATGGACGGGTATCATCATAGTTAGGAACTGAAGGATTAGCAGCTCCATCATTGGTTGCTGTATAATCTACAGTAGCATTAAGCTTGTATCTGTCTTCGCCTTCACTATTCTGATACTTATCTATCTGAATATTCATTTTCTTCTTAACCATAGGTTTTATCTCAGCTTCAGTAAGATAAGTAGGCAGTTCCGTTGTAGGAGGTGCTGTAGGTTCTACCGGTTCCGGTCCCTGCTTACCGGCATTTTCCCAGTCCTCATATTTTCTACGATACTCTTCAACCTTCTCATTGTACTCACGAAGAACATCCTCATTGGCATCATTCCATATACCATTTTTGTACTCTTTGTTCTTCTCCTTGAAATACTCTATTGCTCTTGTATCATAGTTACTGTCCTTTAATATAGGATTAATGATAGCTGATGAGCTTGAGGCAAATGCTGACAGGTCAGCATATTGGAAGTCATTAGGAAGATTACCTGTTCCTCCCGCAGCAGACTTATATGCCACATTACTTATAACTACCTTGGCATCATACTTCGAGATTCCCTCTTTGATACCAAGTATTCTGAAAGTGTATTCACCGGCATCTTGTGCTGAAAACTTAAATTCACCATCTACATTAACCATGGAAGGATGTGAACCTGCAGGTACAACTTCATCAAAACTTGTGCAGTTAGAAGAAAGCAGGAACTTTGAATTGTCCGTAAGATAAAACTGCTCTGCTGTCTTTTTAATTCCAAGTTTTTTTACACCTTCCATAACACCTTCTGCAACATTCTTTGCATAGGCATTAGCCTTTGCTGTTCTGTTTGCCTGAATAGAAGTCACAAAACCTGAAAGTAAAGGCACCATTATTATCATGAGAACTAATAAACTAACGATTATCTCTATAAGAGTAATACCTTTGTTATTCTTCTTCATATATACTTTCAATCCTTCCATATACATGTCTGTCGGGTTACATTAGATAATTGCATAAGCAATAATTATTAATAAACTGACTATCTTATAGTGTTAAAAATACCATTAACTGATAATGGAACATCACCGACTGCAGGTTCCTCGTACTCTCTTCCAAGACCTGTAGCATAGTATTCATTGATAGCCATACTTCCGATTATCTGACCGGTTTCCTGGTTTGAAGCTGCAGTAATGTTTCTCATAGTCATATGATCTACGTTATTATTGATAAAATCTACAGCCTTCTTAAGTCCATCATATGTTGTTGTAAAGTTAATAGTAAACTGTCTGTTGCTGGCAATAACATTCTCTCCGGCATCGTTTACAAATGTTGAAGTAAATAAAACTTCAGGATCTGTAAACGAAACACTTGTAACATCCATTGCGGCAGCTTCTTCAAGCTGTTTAACTATAAATAATGTTTTCTGTGGAGTCATTCCGGCAGGATATGCCTTAACAAATCCATCTACACCGGCCTGGGCCTGTGCAAGTTCATCTCTGTACGTAGTCTCATTAGCCTTAACATCATTGAGCTCGTCAACCTTTGTCTGAAGTTCGGCATTAACATCCTTAATTTCATTAGCCTTATCCATAATTGGTGAAAAACCAAATCTGTATGCTGCAAAAAATACTACTATAACTAAAACTAAAAGAAGATACTGTGTCTGTTTTGAATTTAATTTACTCATTTACTTCACCTCCATCAGTTTCTGTTGCTGAGTCTTCTTCTCCTCCATCAGCTGATGGTGGTTCAGGTGTTGGTTCTGGTTGTGGATAATTACATACAACCGTAAATGACTGCATCTTATTAGCTGACTCTGTTTCACTTTCCTGAAGAGAATTAACATTTACTGAAGTAAATCTTTCATTCTCATCAAGCTGTACAAGAAGCTTCGCAGCAACCTGCTTATCAGGTACTGTTACAACAAGAGTAAGAGCTTCTGCATCAGAAGTTACTGATGTTACTGTTGTCTGTGCAGGAATCTTGATTTCAAGATCTGATAACAGTTCATTAAATGTATTATTCTCTGTAATTGTTGTCTTATTGAAATCCTGCAGTTCATTATTCTGAGCAGTCATTGTATCTCTGTCCGTTCTAAGCTGTTCATACTCTGCAAGGGATTCAATCTCTCTATTAAGTGAATTCTGTTTTGAATTTTCAACAGCATAATTAATAACAGCAATACCAACTATAACTGCACTTCCTGCAAGTCCTATTATAAGCATTAAAAGACTGAATGCCGTCGTATTACGTCTTTCAGAATTCTCATCCGGCATATTAAAGTCAACTATAGGAGTTGCTGCACCTATACATGCAAGGAACTCTGTACTCCTGTTTGACATAAGGAAGTCATCCTTTGAGAACTTAACATTAGGAAGACTTTCAAGGCACTTCATACTAAGATTCTCAAACTCACTCATTATGAGTTTGTCAAGCCCCTTAATCTTTGCACCACAGCTGCCTATATATATGTCACCAATCTGAGTTTCCTTATTCTTGGTAGAATAGTATTCCATTACTCGGGTAAAGCCGGCTATAAGTGGTCTTACAGCTTCAGTAAGTCGTCTTCTAAGCTCGTAAAGTCTTGCATCCTCTGCATCCATTGGCATATATTCCATCATCTCAGCATATGAGGCAAAGAGCAAATCCTCTGTAGCAAGCTTTGCAACAGCTTCATCCTTGGTAATCTCTCCATAATAGCCTTCATCCATAAGATGTTCTACAAGTGACTTTGAACCAAAATTCATATTACGCTGAAGAGAATACTTACCCTGGTCAAGAATTGTAAACATTGTATTGCCTTCATTGATCTCAAGGTAAAGGTCAATACCTGTTGTATGATAATTAGACTGAAGAAAATGATACTCAGCATTACCTGTATAATCAAGCTTAACAATCTTCATATCAAGCTCTTTTGCAACAATCTGATAATTCCTAATGAGATTAATCGGTACAGCATATACAATAAGTCTTATCTGCTTTGTGTCAGGATTCTTATCAGCTATACAATATGTAATCTGATGCTCTGATATATCCATTGGGAAATAATCCTTCTTCTCACCATTAATATAAGAAGGTATAAGTTTTTCCTTCATATCAGGAATAATAACTTCACGGCTTAAAATCTTATTGCTTGCCAGAACAAATACTGCTTCTTTTGTCCTAATCTTTGCATCCTTAAGATGAGACCTCAACTCATTAACATATCTGTCCTTATCAATAACATAAGCATCCTCAATTGCATTCTCCGGATTATCAAATGCCAGAGAATTGTAAACTGTGGCAACCTTTTTGCCATAACTTACTTCACAGACCTTTGTAGTAAAGTCTGTAATCTCAATACTAACAACTTTAGATATTGCCATAACTCCCTCTTTTCCGTCTTTCGACTATTAGATTTTATCTGTATTTATATTAAATTAACTTAATCATTAACATATCTTTCATATTAAAACATTGACAAATACCAGCCAATAATATTCTCACCACATACAAGTGCAGTAAAAATACCCATTGAAAGGTATGGACCCATGGCAAGCACCTTTCCTTCACCTGAAACCTTCATTCTGATAATATGTATAACACTTCCATATGCACATCCAAGAATAAAGGCAAGTATTACATACTTCCAGCCAAGGAATAATCCTGCCGCAGCCATAAGCTTAACATCACCGCCACCTATTCCTCTTCCCTTACTAACAAGGAATATAATAAGAAGCAGTAAACTGACTGCAAAAAAACCAATTACATATTCATACCATACTTCTCTATGTACTATAAGTCTTACAAGCCCAAGACAGGCTATAAAAACATTGATTCCAAAAGGAATCTCAAAAGTTCTGAAATCAATTATGCTAAGCACTAAAAGTGCTGAAAATAAAAATGACACCAAAATCATGTCAATTGAAAGTCCATATACCCATAAGCTTACCAACCATAATAATCCATTGGCTGCCTCAATAAGAGGATACTGGGCAGATATTTTCTCACCACATTTTCTGCATCTTCCCTTAAGGAAAATATAAGAAAATACCGGAAACATATCATACCACTTAAGCTGATAACCACAAGTCATACAATGGGATCTTTCTGTAACAATACTCTTCCCTTCAGGAATTCTTAGTATACATACATTAAGAAAGCTTCCTACTACAATTCCATATAAAAAAACTACAACATTCATTATATACATGAAATTCATGCTACTGCCCCGCTTTCTCAGATGGTGCCTTAGTTCTGACAACATCACCCTTATTAACTGTAATTATGGCTTCACAGTCCTTCTGCTTAAGTTTAATATTAGAAACAGCATCACTTCCACCACAATGCTTATAAAATTCATCAACAAACTCCCTTGGAGCTGTATTATCCATTATAAAAGTATCCCCACTTGTATTGCCATTAATAGTTATTGTAAATGATATACTCTCACACTTCTTCCATACTCCTTCATCAGAAAGGGCATCCTGGGCAGCAGCAACAGCTGTATCATATGTATAGGCATCAGCAGATACTCTTGATTCATTCACCCATCTCATAACCCGGGGTGCCAAGGCCACAGCTATAATAGCCATTATAAGAACTACAACTATAAGCTCCACAAGTGAAAAGCCTTTGTTATATTTTTTAAGACTGCGTCTTTTCATAAAACTCACCCATCTTCTTATACAATCCCTCATATAAAATATGTCTGCACATACTCCGCAGGTTTTGATAACAGGTATCCCAAGGGACACGGAGTCTGCCAGGCATAAAGAAAGCTCCCAACAACTTACTATACAATAAAATTGTTAATACAGAATCTCTTCTCAATACGTTGTCCTGCTTTCATATTATTCCCATCCCGGACGAGGGAGTCCGGGGTGGGTTACATTATACATTTAGCTAATAATAAATATAATTTTATTAAGTTCTAAATTATGCTCCCTGATTAGTTACCTGTATTAGTATTTCCTGTATTAGTATTTCCTGTATTAGTATTTCCTGTATTAGTACCTCCTGGCTCTTGTGTTCTTACTACAGTACCATCTGTCTGTACAGTTACTATTGCACTTGCATCTTTCTGCTTAAACTTGATACTAGCTGCATTTCCACCAAGCTGTTTTGTAACTTCAGTCACGAAAGACGCTGGTCCACCAATTGTACATGAACTATCGTCGATTGTAATTGTAAAAGCAGCAGTCTCTTTTGCAACATCATTCCATACTGTTTCATCTGCTAAAGCATCCTGAGCTGCTGCTACTACTGAATCATAAGTTGAAGCATCAGCTGATTTTCTTGACTCATTAACCCACTTCATAACCTGTGGTGCTAATGCTACAGCGATAATAGCCATGATAAGTACTACTACGATTAACTCAACAAGTGAGAAACCTTTGTTATTCTTCTTTGTTCTTTTCATAATAAAGTCTCCTTTTCATATAAAATTATAATAATATATCTTAAACTATATGTCCGACTCCCTCGCCATCAGACAAAAGCTTAATTCAAATTGATTACAGATTCTGCAGGCCACCGTACATACTAATCATTGGCTGGTACATGGCAAGTACAAGTACACCAACTATAACACCAAGTACAACGATTATAAGCGGCTCCATCATAGCTGTAAGGCCCTGGGTTGCAAGCTCTGTTTCTTCCTCATAATACTCGGCAACCTTATCAAGCATATCCTCAACATTACCTGTCTGTTCACCAATGGATATCATGTTAGGAACCATAACCGGGAATACACCTGACTTTCTTATAGGCATTGAAAGGTTAACACCCTGTTCAATCTCCTTCTTAGTATTCTCCACGGCTCTTTTGAAATATATATTAGTAAGGGCTCTTGCAGTAATCTCCAATGACTGTGACAGACCAAGTCCTGATCCTACAAGTGTACTAAGAGTTCTTGAAAAGCTTGCTGAATATGACTTAACATTAAGCTTACCAAAAATCGGTGCATTAAGTGCAATCTTTCCATAAAACTCCATACCCTTTTCTGTCTTGCTTGTTATCTTATAACCAACTATGGCACCAACAACCATTATTATAAGCACGTACCACCTGTACATAAGGAAATGGCTTAATGCAAGTACCATCTTGGTTGCAGCCGGAAGTTCAGAACCCATCTCTGCAAACATCTCTGCAAACTTAGGTATAACCGCAACTGACATTACAATTACAACAACTATGGCAACTACAATAAGGACTATAGGGTATATCATAGCCTTCTTAAGAAGCCCCTGAAGCTTTGCGGTTTTATCAAACTGCTGACCCATTCTCTCAAAGGAGGTTTCAAGACTACCTGACTGTTCTCCTGCATCCACCATTGTTACCAGCATATCCGGAAATGCATTAGGAAACTTGCTCATAGCACTTGCAAGAGTCTCACCCTGTTCTACAAGAACTCTTGTATCATTGAGAGCCTTCTTCATAACCTTGTTGCCTGTCTGGTTCTCAAGCATATTCAGGGCCTCCACAACCGGAACACCCGCTTTAAGAATTGAGTTAAACTGTCTGCATAGTACACTAAGATCTCTTGTCTTAACCTTACCACCACCAAAGCTTATGTTCTTATCAAGAACACCTGCTACACTAACCTGGAGTGGTGTAAAACCATCTGCCTTGAGTTTAGCTCTGGCACTATTCTCATCTGCAGCATCAATTGTACCCTTTACTTCCTTACCCTGCTTATTCAGGGCAACATATGTAAAATTTGCCAATTATATCCCCCCTGACATAGGAAAATATCCTACTTTCTATCTTTATATCGTATATAGTTTATATTGTATACAGTATATACAAATGCTTTTCATAAGTTACTCAATTAGTATAACTTATTGCTTAAAGCCTGTGGATCCTGGGCATAGGACAAGCATCTGTCTCTGTCTATGAGTCTCTTCATATAAAGATCATATAATGCATCATCCATGGTCTGCATACCACTACGCTTATTAGTCTGCATAATTGATGGAAGCTGATGTGTCTTAGCTTCTCTTATAAGGTTTCTGATTGCCGGTGTTGCAAGCATAACCTCGAATGCAGCTACACGGCCCTTTCCTCCAATGGTTGGAATGAGCTGCTGTGATATAACTCCCTCAAGCACCAGTGCTAACTGGCTCCTTATCTGAGACTGCTGATAAGGTGGGAACACATCAATAATACGGTCTATAGTAGCAGGAGCTCCTATAGTATGAAGTGTTGAAAATACAAGATGTCCTGTCTCTGCTGCAGTAATGGCAGTCTGAATTGTATCAAGGTCTCGCATCTCTCCAATAAGTATAACATCAGGATCCTCTCTAAGGGCTGCCCTAAGGGCTCCTGTATAACTCTTGGTATCAAGTCCAACCTCTCTCTGGTTAACTATCGACTTTTTATGTCTGTGAAGATACTCCACAGGATCTTCAAGAGTTATAATATTATATGAATAATTCGTATTAATGATATCAATCATGGAAGCAAGTGTTGTAGATTTACCACTTCCTGTAGGTCCTGTTACAAGAACAAGTCCCCTTTTCTTCTTAACAAGCTCCTGTACCGAGAATGGAACTCCCAGGGAATTCGCATCAGGAATATCCTCTGCAACAAGTCTGAAGGTTGCTGCAAGTGAGCTTCTCTGGTGATAAAGGTTAACTCTGTATCGTCCAACTCCCTTAATGGAATATGAAAAATCCACTTCACCATTCTCTTCATACTTAAGAGTAAGATTCTCAGGAAGTATGGAATATCCTAGTTCATGAAGATCATCTGGCATAAGTGGCGGATAATCAAGACTTTGTAAAAGTCCACTTACTCTTACTTTAGGTGGAACGCCTACTGTAAGATGCATATCAGATGCACCTGCAGCAGTAGCATCTGTAAGTAACTGGTTAATTGTAATCATATATGCTCCTCTCCGGTACACTTCAGTTGGTTTCTGAATATTTGATTATTCTCATATAATGTCTGCGTCTGCTTACAATGTATCATATAATTATAATGACTATAAATCTTCCTCATCATTAGAGAATACAATTCTACGAAGCTCATCTATTGAAGTAACACCCTCACGTACGAGTCTTGCTGCACTTGAATGAAGAGTACTCATACCTTCTTCAATTGCAACCTTCTCTATATCTTCTGTATTTCCTTTGGCTGCTATAATATTCTTAATCTTACGTGTAACTGTCATCATCTCATATACACCGATTCGGCCTCTGTAACCTGTAAAATTACACTGGTTACATCCACCCGGTCCATATATTGTAATATTCTGATCCTGAGGAACTCTGATAATACGTTTTTCCTCTTCAGTTGCCTCATGTGGCACCTTGCAGCTACATAACCTTCTTGCAAGTCGCTGTGCGATAACTCCAACAACTGAATCTGCTATAAGATAACTGTCAAGACCCATATCAACAAGACGGGTAATAGATGCAGATGAACTGTTAGTATGCAGTGTACTTACAACCAAATGTCCTGTGATAGATGCTGTAACCGCAATATTGGCTGTTTCTTCATCTCGAATTTCTCCGATCATTATTATGTCCGGGTCCTGACGAAGAATAGATCTTAAGGCATTGGCAAATGTCATATTAGCCTTAACATTAACCTGTACCTGGTTAATACCTGGTATGTTGGCCTCAACAGGGTCCTCAACTGTTACTATATTAACGAACTCAGTATTAAGTTCGCTAAGGGCTGTATAAAGTGTTGTAGATTTACCACTTCCTGTAGGTCCTGTTACAAGGATAATTCCATTAGGGTTGGCAAACATTCTGTCAAATCTCTTAAGCTCATCATCACTAAAGCCAAGAAGTTTCTTATCTCTTGAAAGTGTCTGCTTGGAAGTAAGTCGCATAACCACCTTCTCACCATATACTGTAGGAAGAATAGATACACGGATATCATATTCGTTCCTGTCTACCATTGCCGTGATACGTCCGTCCTGAGGTTTTCTCTTCTCTGAAATATCCATACCTCCGACTATCTTAATACGGGTTATGATGGCTGCTAACATACTAACCTGGTAGGCACCGGCCTCCTGCATAACACCATCCACACGGTATCTGACACGAATCTTGGTTTCCATAGGCTCAATATGAATATCACTGGCTCTCTTATGTACTCCCTGCTCTATAATACGTCTTACAAGGATAACTATAGGAGCATTCTCAATTGACTCATCTACAGCCTCCTCTTCTTCTTCTTCAAGTTCTCTTCCCTGGTTAAACATATCAGCAACAGCCTGGTTCTCCGCTGAACCATAATACTTATCAATTGCTGACATAATGTCACTCTGTGTTGCAATAACAGGTGATACCTGCATTCCTGTAACCATCTGGATATCATCTATCGCAAAAATATCAAGCGGATCGCTCATTGCCACTCTCAGATACTGGGAATCAAATGGATCGAACTCAAATGGTATGGCATTTGCTCTCTTAAGAAGAGCAACATCCGGAACAAGCTTTAAAATATCCGTTGAAATATTGTACTTACCAAGTTCTACTATATCATAACCCATCTGCTTATGAAGGGTATATGCAATCTGCTGTTCTGTTACATATCCTTCTTCTATAAGAAGAATACCAAGCTTCTGCTTCCTCTCCTTCTGGAGCTCAAGGGCTGCCTCAAGCTTTTCCTGGGTGATAACTCCTGCGTCAACCAGAAGATCACCTATTCTCTTTTTCTGCCTCGTTATAATTGCCATTAATATTACCTCACACTCATATATTGCACATCCCTGCAATCCGCCGGAGGCTTTATCTCAATCAGAGATAAATATCAGTCTTCGTCACGCTTTGTCTGTGCTTTTCTAATGATTGAACTTATATATGACTTCATATCAAGCTGCCAGTTGCCCATATGAGCCTTCCTCCAATGATCCTTGTGGGAGTTATCTGAACCCCACTCTGCATTGTCATATATCCACTTTTCGACCTCTTCTTCAGTTTGAAGAGTATTAATCATAGGATATATAACATCAGACATATAATCATTAGCAAAGAAATATGCAGCTTCTGAATTAGCAAACTCAATTGCTGTAAATGTCTTAAATGTTATAAAAAGTATATCAGCATGTTCATGCTTTGTCATCATACCTGCATCTGCATAGGCAAGCCAGAAATCTGACCTGTCACCTTTTCCAAGGACATCATATATAAAGAACTGGTTCTGCCACAGGTTATACTTGCTTTTAACTTCTGTTGAAAGCTTACCCATGACCTTCCTATATGTCTCACCCTCTGAATTGCCAAGGTACATGTTAAACTTAGGTACCAGTGATACAAAGGTCTTAAGCTGGAAGGAATCCATGGAACGCAACATATTTCTCATGAAAATACGCTTATCCTGGCCCTGAAGTTCATCAAGGTATCCTCCAACAACTTCCACACCCATCTTCATATAATTGCGTCCGTTGCAAACAAGAGCATAACGCTGTTCGCAGGCATCATACAGGCGGCTTGCAGGATCTATTCCAAAATCCTTAAGGAGCTTAACAAATGATTCATAAGAACCATCTCCCTCATATGCTGCCGTCTTACATATATATATAACCACATTGCCTTCTATAGCATCTTCCATAAGAATTGAAGGCTGTAAAGTGTAATCGTGGATAAAATGAGCTTCCAGTTCCTTGTTCTGTCTCATAAAGTTAAATACTCTGGCATAATTGGAATTATCATAATTATCCTGCCATGCCCTGTAAAGAACCACTGCAAGTTCATCTGCGCCAAAGTTTTTCACCGGTTCAAGTAAGGCGTCAACCTCTTCCTTGCTTCTGTCCGGCTTTTCAAATATGTACTCTGCAAGAAGTGCTATCTCTCCTGTATTAAAACAGTAGGGCCAGCCTTCCTTCTGCTTCTCACTTGAAGCAGCTGCAATCTCAAACAAGCGTCTGTATGTATCATCAAGAACAGGTTTTTTCTTTCTCTCTGCCATTACTGCATCAAATCTTTCTGCAAGAAGCTTACTTGTCTGTTCAAGTTTAGTCACCTTATACATAACTTACACCACCTATTTCAAAGAATGCTGCAGTTCATCAATACTTCCCTTAATTGCTTTAGGTATTCTCTCTGCTGTTTCTGCAATATCAGTTGCCGCTTTACCAAGAGTACCTGCAATTGATGACATATTGTCATCAAACATCTTAAATGTGTTGTTAATATCCACATCAACTCTTGCATGGTAATCATCAATTGAATTCTGAAGTGAATCGCATGTACTGTTAAGTGAGTCTTCTACACTCTTGGCAACACTATCAAGTGTAGATGCACACTCTGTAAGATTGCCGATAACTGTCTTAGCTGATTCGTTCAGCGACTCTGTACATGTCTTACAGTCTGACATCCATGAAGCATGATTAAATTCAAGCTTCTTGTATATCTCAATTTCCTTATTGATTCTTGTTGAAGCATCCTTACTGAGAGCTGATACATTTTCTGACACTTCTGAAAGAACAGCCATATTGGCACTCTGCTCTTCGTGCATCTTTGCGACCTCTGCAAGAAGCTTACGGCTTTCCACATACATGGTCTCAATAGTTTTCTTGTCTTCTTCCATCTTCTGCATCATTGAAGCCAAATCAGATACTGTCTTGGCCTGGAGCTTAGCTACATCCATAGACTGTTCTGCAACCTTCTCAAACACCTGTCCTGATGCATTCTTCATCTCATTGAGAAAAGCATCTGCCATCTCTTTCATACTTGTCTGTTGTGCATTCTTAAGTTCCCTCATGAGACTGTTAAGTTCTGATGCCATATTATCAAATACAGGTTTCATAACTTCTGCCATTCCCTTGGAAACTCCATCAGCCATTGCATTCATTTTCTTATCGTTCATCAATCTGATCACCTCATAATCTATATATTATTCTATACTTTATTTGATACGTTATCAATATATCCCGATTTTTTTAACAAAAGTTTATGTGCTTAGTAATGTTAACAATATATTCATAAAATATTTTTAATATTTTATATCGACACCTATCACGTACCTCTTTTTCTGCAACTATTTTACCATACGCTTACCCAAAAATCTAGTATTTTTACAAATAATCTTCGATTTTTTTATATTTTTTTCTTTTTCCATTAATTTCATGTTTTGTAAACAAATTATGAACGCATTCACAAAATATCAATTTAATCATTATAAAACAAAATCCGTACCGGAATATCCGGTACGGACACATTTTTATCATTCTTATCTAATCAGGCTTCAATCCTTTGTCTGGATAAAGACTTTTCTTGGAGATTTTTCCTTCATCATCTTAAGCATATCATCTGAAGGTTCAAAGTTAATGCGGCACAATCCCTCTTCACCAACCTTGACTACTATACAATATACCCTGGCATCTTTTTTAAGAGAAGTATAGTCCCTGAGTTTAAGATTTTTATACTGATCAAGTTCATGTGAGCCCAAAGGTGCAAGTACTTCTAACCCTTCAAAATCTATACGAAGTCTTGTCTTCCTTTTTTCTCCACCTGCAATTGTATCAAAATCCAGCTGGCCGTCAACAAATATATATTCCCACTCTATGTTAAACATAGGCCAGAACCATATAACCAGGCAGGCAATTATGATTCCAAGCACAAGCAACAATTTGCTGCCTGTAACCGATGAAAAGAAAAATGTTGCAATAACCGCTGCAATTGCCAGTATTCTCAGAGCTATTATCTTAGGTGAGCCTGCTCTTTTGACAGCACACTCAGAGTACATTCCATCCATAATTTTCTCCAATCAAATTATATTACATCATACCCATTCCAGGAGCACCTGCCGGCATTGCCGGTGCATCTTCCTTAATAGTTGATACAACTGACTCTGTTGTAAGAAGTGTTGAAGCTACACTGGTTGCATTCTGAAGAGCGCTTCTTGTAACCTTGGCAGGATCAAGTATTCCACTTTCCACCATATTAACATATTCATCATGAAGTGCATCATATCCTGTTCCAACGACACCCTCACGTACCTTATTGATTATAACAGAGCCTTCCATACCGGCATTCTGTGAAATCTTAAAGAGTGGAGCCTCAAGTGCTTTAAGAATAATCTTGGCACCTGTCTTCTCATCACCTTCAAGAGTGTCAACAAGCTTAGCAACATCCTTTGATGCATGGATGTATGCACTACCACCACCGGATACAATTCCTTCTTCAACTGCTGCACGTGTTGCATTAAGAGCATCCTCCATACGAAGCTTCTTCTCCTGCATCTCTGTTTCTGTAGCAGCACCTACACGGATAACTGCAACTCCACCTGCAAGCTTTGCAAGTCTTTCCTGAAGTTTCTCACGGTCAAAGTCTGATGTAGTCTCTTCAATCTGCTTCTTGATTGTTGCAACTCTTGCTGCAATATCTTCCTTTGAACCTGCACCATCAACGATAACAGTATTCTCTTTCTGAACCTTGACAGATTTTGCACGGCCAAGCTGGTCAAGTGTTGTCTCTTTAAGGTCAAGACCAAGTTCATCAGTAATTACTGTACCACCTGTAAGGATTGCTATATCATTGAGCATATCCTTTCTTCTGTCACCATAGCCTGGAGCTTTAACTGCAACAACCTGGAATGTTCCTCTGAGTTTGTTAAGAACGATTGTGCTAAGTGCTTCTCCTTCAAGGTCTTCAGCAATAATAAGAAGCTTTGAACCGGACTGTACAATCTGCTCAAGTACAGGAAGGATCTCCTGAATATTGCTGATTTTCTTATCTGTTATAAGGATATATGGATCATCAAGATTAGCCTCCATCTTATCCATATCTGTACACATATATGCTGAAACATATCCTCTGTCAAACTGCATACCTTCAACAAGATCAAGCTCTGTATGCATTGTTTTGCTTTCTTCAATTGTTATAACACCATCATTGCTTACTTTTTCCATAGCGTCAGCTACCATCTGTCCAACATTTTCATCTCCTGCTGAAATTGCTGCAACCTTAGCTATCTGGTCTTTACCTGAAAGAGCCTCGCTCATTCCCTTAATCGATTCAACAGCAAGGTCTGTAGCCTTCTGCATACCTTTTCTTATAATGATTGGATTAGCACCTGCTGCAAGGTTCTTCATTCCTTCGTTAATCATTGCCTGTGCAAGAACTGTAGCTGTTGTTGTACCGTCTCCGGCAACATCATTAGTCTTGGTTGCAACTTCCTTAACAAGCTGTGCTCCCATATTTTCAAAACCATCTTCAAGTTCAATTTCCTTGGCAATTGTTACACCATCATTAGTAATAAGTGGTGCACCATACTGCTTATCAAGTACAACGTTTCTTCCCTTTGGTCCTATAGTAACACTTACAGTATCTGCAAGCTTATTAACTCCTGCTTCTAAAGCTTTTCTGGCATCTGCCCCAAATTTAATCTCTTTAGCCATGATTATAATCCTCCTGATTCTATACTATTATGTTTAATATTATGAACAAATTCAATTAGTCCTCTACAATTGCAACAATGTCACTCTGCTTAACAACAATATATTCTTCGTCTTCAAGCTTAACATCTGTTCCGGCATACTTAGAATATATTACCTTATCTCCAACCTTAACCTGCATTGTTACTTCTTTTCCGTCTATGTTTCCGCCAGGACCAACTGCTATTACTTCTGCCTGCTGTGGCTTCTCTCTGTCCTTAGCTGCAAGGATAATACCTGACTTAGTTGTTTCCTCTGCTTCGCACTGTTTTAAAACTACTTTGTCTCCTAATGGTACTAATTTCATGATTCATTCCTCCAATTTTTATTTTTTATTAGCACTCATCTATGTTGAGTGCTAATCATTGAAATATATAATAGTCATAATGTATAAAAATTGCAAATAGGATTTTCAAGTTCTTATATGAGTTAAGACATTGTATATGCATTATGCTTACAAATGCTCTTGTATGCTCTTTTTATCTCTCGTTTACTCGTTTTTACACTCTTTTGTTCATTATCTGTCAGTTCCGGTCATAACCTTATTAAGACCCGGAAATACTGTAACAGCTGTACTAAGTCTGCTGACTCCGCCATTGCCGGGGAGTGTATTCACATCTGCGTTATTACATATATAAACATCCTTACCGCTTTTTCCCATTCCGCCCTGGAGTACCCAGTATTTACTGTCTTTATTCCAGTCCTTTATCCAGGATTCCCTGCCTGTACATCTGATACCTACCGCATCAGAATTAAGATATTTCACAAGAGCCTCTTTGTCTTTAAACTTACCTATATATATGGCAACGTGTTTTCCAAATTTTCCTCTTGAATATGCAATTATCTGTCCGGGTTTCAGCTTTGATGTTTTTTTGGTGTGCATCACATCTGTCACCTTCATGGAAGTTCTTTTCATGACATAGCGGATTTTCGCGCCGGACTCGTCATAAGAAATGATTTTTTGGGAAGTCTGCAGGGAAAGCTTCACATTACCCATGCTCCAGTTATGAGATGTAGGCCAGTCTACAACCTTAACATTCCTGAACTGTCCAAGTCTCGATGGGGTCTCTCCTGCAGATATGTTATCCAGATTCTCAATGTATTTTTTAGCAAGAACATTACAATAGTACTTCTTGCCTATGCACTTTTTAATAAACCTTCCTATCTCCTTATCAAAATCAATAGTCATAAGTTCATTGTTTTTAATAATACCTGATTTGCTTTTAGAAAATGAAATGACTGTGCCATTTTTTGCTGTGGCAATTTTATAATAGTATCTTATTCCCGCTTTAACTGTTCTGTCGTTCCAGGTATAGGAGGTGTCAGAAGCAAGATCAGCCTTACAAGGCACATTACCTATACACTTATATCCTCTGCTTCTTGATGTACTTCTGTATATCATATAAGCTTCATCCACGGTGTTTCCATTCCACATAAGAGCAATATTATCTTCACTTACACAGGCTCCTGTTATAACAGGAGCCTTATTCTCTGTCTGTACAAGCTGCAGCGCCGAATCAGACACCACAGTGGCATCAGCCAGAGAGACTTTAGTATTCATACTAAAAAATGATATGCAAAACACTGCTGCAATTATGCATTTTTTAAACCCATCAATCATTGTTACATTATCCCATTACGTATATTACTACGTATTACCTTACTATTTATTCGAATACATCCTCATCCGTCACTGTAATCTGTCAGCGACTTTTCCATGCAGTAATCTTATCCTGCTACAATAATCACTTGCCGGTGTTTGGCTTATAAGAACTCTTCTGAGATACAATTCTGTTGAATACAAGCTTATCCTTGTTTGAATTTTTGCTGTCAACACAGAAATATCCTGTTCTTAAGAACTGGAAGCTGTCCATAGGTTTTGCTTCCTTAAGTGCAGGCTCAACCTTACAGTTTTCAAGAATCTTTAATGAATCAGGATTAAGATTAATGCTTCCATCCTCGTTATATACACCCTTCTCTTCATCCACAAGATTCTCATAAAGATAACAGCTTGCATCAAGGGCTGTATCAGCACATACCCAGTGAATAGTTCCCTTAACCTTACGTCCTGTAAATCCAAGACCACTCTTAGTCTCAGGGTCATAAGTACAGTGGATCTCTGTCACATTACCATTCTCATCTGTAAGATATTCTTCACATTTCACAAAATAAGCACTCATAAGTCTTACTTCGTTGCCCGGGAAAAGTCTGAAATATTTCTTAGGAGGATCAATCATAAAGTCCCCTCTCTCAATATACAGTTCTCTTCCAAATGGTACCTTACGGGTTCCCATATCAGGATTCTCCTGATTGTTAGGCACGTCAAGGTATTCTATCTGTCCTTCCGGATAATTGGTTATAACAAGCTTGATCGGATCAAGTATCGCCATCATTCTTGGCTTTTTAAGTTTGAGATCCTCTCTTATACAATACTCAAGCATGGCATAATCAATAGAGCTCTGTGCCTTGGATACGCCTACCATATCCATAAGCATCTTAATAGAATCTGATGTATATCCCCTTCTTCTAAGGGCAGCTAAGGATACAAGTCTTGGATCATCCCATCCGTCAACTACACCATCTTCAACTAACTTCTTAATATATCTCTTACCTGTTATAACATTAGTAACGTACATCTTGGCAAACTCAATCTGTCTTGGAGGCATCTCATACTCAAGCTCTCTTACAACCCAGTCATATAATGGTCTGTGGTCTTCAAATTCAAGGGTACATATTGAGTGGGTTATTCCTTCAACTGCATCCTCAATAGGGTGAGCAAAATCATACATAGGATATATGCACCATTTATCTCCTGTATTATGATGCTTAATATGAGCTACACGATATATTATGGGATCTCTCATATTAATATTAGGAGAAGCCATATCTATCTTTGCACGAAGAACCTTAGAGCCATCTTCAAATTCACCATTCTTCATTCTGACAAATAAATCAAGGTTCTCCTCGATACTTCTGTCACGATATGGACTGTTCTTGCCAGGCTCTGTAAGTGTACCTCTGTATTCTCTTATCTGTTCTGCCGAAAGATCATCAACATAGGCCTTACCCTTTTTAATGAGCTTAATTGCATTCTCATACATCTCATCAAAATAATTGGATGCAAAATATACGTTTTCAATATTATCTTCGCCGCATATCCACTCAACATCCTTCTTAATAGCCTCAACAAATTCCGTATCTTCCTTAGTTGGATTAGTGTCATCAAATCTGAGATTGAATGTTCCATTATACTTCTTGGCAAGTCCATAATTAAGTAATATTGACTTGGCATGTCCAAGGTGAAGATATCCGTTAGGTTCAGGTGGGAATCTTGTCATAACATGATCATAAACTCCCTCTGCAAGATCTTTATCAATTTCCTGTTCAATGAAGTTTCTGCTTACAACTTCCTTTTCAGTATTTTCGTTTTCTTCAACTGCTGCAATTTTCTCGTCCATACAGCAAACGTCCTCCTTTAAGTTCGCAAATTATCTGTTAATGATACCATAATTATAAACATAAGTAAAGGTGTTGCAATAATCAATAATTGCAACACCCTGTATTAAATATCCTTTATTTACTTAAATCTGTGACCCTTTATCTTAAGTCTTGCTCCCCTAAGATATACACTGAAGAAATGATAGCTCTTCATATTAAGTCTCTTACCGCCTGATAATGTTACCGTTTTTTCTCCTTCTAAGGCAAGCTTTGCAGCCTTGATACACTGTTTTTCATTCTTAGAAGTGAACTTTCCGGCATCATATCTTGCAAGGGCTCTCTTAAGTGCTCCGTTCCTTACCGGTGAGAACTGGCCCCTTTCATATATAACACCCTTTACAGAATTGGCAAAGTCCTTAGATGCCACTCTGTTCATAACTACTATTCCAACTGCAAGCTTTCCTGCATATGGCTCAATATTAGCTTCACAGAATATTATAGAAGACATAAGTCTTAATTCTGCCTTAGTATAAGATGGCTTTTTCTTAGCTTTTTTTACTGAACCTGCCTGTCCGGCTTTAGCTTTTTTTACTGAACTTACCTGTCCGGCTTTACTGTTAACCTTAACCACCTGTGAATTGTTACTCTCTGTCACTCTTATACCTGCATTGTCTGTAGTAGCTGCTTCTGTAATGCCTATGGCAGAATCAGTTGCGCAGAAAGCATTGTTAGTTACATTAGTATCAATTGCAGCATCTGCCTTACTTACATTCAGTGCTATGACTGAAGTGACTGCTACAGCAAAACAAAATGCCATTTTTTTAAAAAACATAAAAACCTCCATTTGTTACGTTAAATGCATGTTTTTTTGCAATTTTATTACAACACATTTAACAACTCTGTAACAATTATAGCCGAAAATGATGCAAAATGCAAGTCATTTGTTGATAAACAAAAGATAAACCTTGAAAAAAAGCTTATTTCTCAAGGTTTATCATAATTATTTCTGTATTAATTTTGTAACAATTCAGCGGCTTTTTAATGTTTTTATAAGGACTTTTAATACTATTTTAATAATATCATATGCCTTTATAGAATAACAAACATTATCCGTGATATTTTTCTGCAACATCATTGAAGCTTATAGTCCCTCCAAATATATCCAGGGCACTTCCTATTGTAAAGTCCACCTTCGAATGTCCCATTCTTTCAAGAAGAGCTATATCTTCATATGTAGATATACCACCTGCATATGTAGTAACAAGGTCAGAACACTGACCAAGGATAGCTGCTGCATCCCCGTCTATTCCACTGCCACGACCCTCTACGTCAACTGCATGTACAAGAAATTCATCGCAGTATTCGCTTAACTCATACATACATTCCTTAGAAAGAACCATATCAGTAAATTTCTGCCATCTGTCCGTAACAATATAATAAGAAGAATCTTTTTTTCTACAGCTCAAATCAAGTACAAGGTGTTCCTTACCTGCCATATATACAAGGCTTTTAAGATTATCATAGTTTATCCTGCCATCTGAAAATACATATGAGGTTACAATTACATGGGTTGCTCCCATATCAAGCATCCTTTCAGCATTAGCAGCAGTTACTCCTCCACCTATCTGAAGTCCGCCAGAGAAGGCTTCAAGAGCAAGTCCCGCCTGATGCAAATCAGCCTCATAGGCCTCGCTCCCTGACTTATCAAGCAGGATTATATGTCCTCCATAAAGCCCCTTTTCCCTGTAAAGATTCCCATAAAATGAAGCATCTGACCCGGACACAAAATTCTCAGTAACCGAAGATGTAATCCTATCCCTGTTTTCTGTCTCCTTAAGGCTTCCTCCCACTATCTGCTTAACAAGGCCGCCGTGAATATCTATACATGGTCTGAATTTCATAGCTGTTAACCATCCTTTTTACCGGCTTATTGCAGAATTATAACGAAAGAATGTCACATACTACTTCCTTCATCTGTGTTTTGTCACATACTCTGTCATGAAGAACCGGTGCAGTTCTGATATCCTCTATTGCCTGTGGCACCTTAACCTTTGCAATCTCACTAAGCTTGTCTACAAGTGTAAAGTCATCAAGCTTTTCATTGGACTCATCAATTGCTGTCATAACACTTCTTGTAAACTTAAATGGGCTTGCTGTAGAAACAATCACAGTTGGTGTATTATCTCCGTCTTTACGATATGAATCATATACTGATGCAGCAACAGCTGTATGTGTATCGATAACATATCCATCATTCTCATATATTCTCTTAATAGCTGCTGCAGTTTCCTCTTCTGTTGCGAAACCACCAACGAAGCTGTCAAGATTAGCCTTCATGTCCTCAGTGATAGTATATTCTCCCTCACCTGAAAGCATGTTCATAAGCTCCTTTGTCTTATCAGCATCATTGCCGGCAATGAAATATATAAGTCTTTCAAGGTTACTTGAAATAAGTATATCCATTGATGGAGAGCTTGTAAGCTTAAATTCTCTTTTTCTGTTATATGTTCCTGTCTTAAAGAAATCAAATAATACCTTATTCTCATTGGATGCACATATAAGCCTTCCAACCGGAAGTCCCATATTTTTAGCATAAAATGCCGCAAGTATATTACCAAAGTTACCTGTTGGTACAACAAAATTAACAGCTTCACCTGACTTGATGCTTCCATTTGCAACAAGCTTTGCATATGAATATACATAATATACTATCTGTGGAACAAGTCTTCCTATATTGATTGAGTTTGCTGATGAGAACTGGTATCCCTTTGCAGCCATGTCACTTGCAAGGTCTTTGTCATTGAACATATTCTTAACACCTGTCTGGGCATCATCAAAGTTTCCTTCGATTCCAACAACATATGTATTGCCGCCTCTCTGTGTTACCATCTGCTTTTCCTGAATTGGACTTACACCATGCTTTGGATAGAA
>DEDL01000011.1:16673-24783 GCA_002349525.1 Lachnoclostridium sp. UBA2905 | reverse complement strand
AATGCAATTGTTGCGCCATGGAATAATTCAAGGAAATTAGCACCGTCCGCTTTAACTAAAGGAGCAATCTCCTTAGTATCAAATTTTGAATCGTATGCATTGTTAATACATTTTTTAAGTTCTTCCTCTGTAAAGTCAGTAAGAAATTCCTTCATAACGATATAAGCTGTTTCCTGATATGATAAACCTGCAAGCTCATCTATGCTTACAGAAAGCTTTGGAATACTTTCAGGAACAAATAAACCACCATCATCAGCAAGACCCTTTAATATTGCCTGTGATGCAGTTACCCTTGTGTCATTACTTCTTGTGCTCTTATACATTAAGTTCATATGGATTACTCCTTCTACATTAATATTTATTATATATTCGTGTTTCATATAATTCATTATCCACGTCACAAGATTATAACACTATTTTACTTCATTTGCCAACACATATTTACAATATTTCTTTTGTTTATCTTCTTATTAATAATATGTTTATTATTTCATAGACCATTTATTATTTATAACTTGTAAATTATTCATTTTTAGAATAAAATGTAATTGAATATGCCGTATTATTTTACGGATGTATTATATAGAAAATGAGGAGGATAAATATGAAACAAAAACGCTTTAAGCAAAAGGCTCTAAGCCTGGTTTTATGTGCTTCCATGGTGGCGTCTTCTTTTACAGGCTTTACTATGAACAGCAACACAAAAAATGTACAGGCTTTTTCAGCCGGTACAACTATTGATGAAGAGAAAAGACTTACTGAAGCTGATATTCCAAACACTACTCTTCTCACAGTTTTAAAGGTCATAGGTAACTATACCAAGGCCTATAACAATGGTGATGTTACAAAACCTCTAACCGGAGACGAGGATTTCCTGTCATCAGCTTATGACCATTATAAGGATGACAGTATAACCTTTGGTGAGTTGAAGGCATATACAGGTGCAATTAACCTTAACAGATATGCTTCTAAAATTACTGACATCAAGGGGCTTGGTTATGCAAGAGGGGCATCATCCTTTAATCTTGGCAGCTGTACTTCCATAACTTCTATACCTGAGGATGAATTTGGAAAGTGCTCCATGACAGAGATTGTACTCCCAAACACAATCAAGAAATTTGGAAAGGGAGCTTTCCAGCAGTGTATCAACCTTAAAAAGGTTCTTATAAACGGTAAAACCTATGCATCCAATGAGAATATTGCAGACATTGCCGGTATTGACAGCATTGGAGATTTTGCATTTGATGGTTGTAAAGCTTTAACAACTGTAAACTTAAGCACATCTGAAAACCTTTACATTGGTAAAAGTGCTTTCAGTAACTGTGTTTCACTTACCAGTATTGTTCTTCCTATGAGCAATGCCAACAACCTGGGAGACAGTGCATTTGCAGGATGTACATCCCTTAGGGAGATTACCTTCAATGATAATCTTAATTATATTCCAAGTAACTGTTTCAATGCAACACACCCTTTTAAGATTATGCTTATAGGCAAGACTTATTCTAACAAGAATGCAATGCCTTCAGGTCTTACATATGTTGGGGCAAGTGCTTTTCAGGATTGTATTCTCAGTTCAATGGATTTTTCAAATAGTAAGAAACTTACTTATTTTGGTGAATATTCATTTTCAGCCGCAATGTTAGGTAACTTAATTTTACCACCAGCTCTTAACAAAATCAGTTCAAGAGCATTTAATGCAGCAGCTATTTCATCACCTCTTGTAATACCTGATTCTGTTACAACGATTGAAGATGGTGCATTTATAGAGGCTTCACTTAAAGGAATTACATTATCAGCCAACCTTACTACAATCAACGATTCTGTATTCAGTGGCTGTTATTTTGCTGGGAACAACTTTAAGATCAATGCACCAAGCAAGCTTAAGAAAATTGGCAACAAGGCTTTTTACAAATCATATGGTTTAACTAATACTGATTTTATCAAGGATATTAATAGTCTTACTGAAATCGGTGACTATGCTTTTGCAGGATGCAGTCAGACAGAAACTGACCAGATTGAGGGCAAATATAAGAAAGACATATACGGATCATGGATTTACGAAGGCTTAACTGATGTCAAACTTCCAAACAGTGTAACTACTCTTGGTAAGAATATATTTATGAATGACTATTCTCTTGAGACAGTTAATCTTGGAAGCGGTGTGACAGAAATCCCTGAGAATGCTTTTAAAATGGACCAGATTGCTTACTCTTCCCTTAAAAAGGTAATTCTTCCTGAAAATGTTACAAAGATCAATGCTTATGCATTTGCTAACAACGGTAAGCTTAGAACAGTTGGCTATACTAATGGCTCAAAGATAACAGAAACACCTGGAGTTGCACAGTTTGGTAATAAGCTTATATATATTGGTAACCAGGCCTTTGCATCTTGTGGTGCATCATATACTTTGAAAAATGCCTATTATAATAATTATTCTCCAAAGGCTGTAACTAAAAAGCTTCTTCCTGAATATATCCATGAGCAGAGACAGGAGGGTGATGAAACCTACCTTATATATGTTGCAGGATACAGTAACATGAAGATTGCATACATCAATCCTTCTGATCTTGAGAATTCTCTGCCTCCGGAGGATGACCGCTACTTTGACCAGCTTGATGTATCACTTGTTGCAAAAAAAGTATGGGTAAAATCTGACAATTATACTATAAGACATGAACCTATATCTAAAGAGCTTGACTCTGAGGGCAATGCTGTTCCAACACCTGACCCATCAACTGTAACTGAAGTATTTACTTTCGACGAGTCAGAATCAGGATACAACAATACGCCAACAGATATTGTTAAGATAATTGGTGATCCATCAATATTATCTTCTACTCCTGTCACAGGTAAAAAGAGTTTTTACAAATTATGTGCAGGAACTGGTGCCTACAGACTTGAAGGAAGCACTATATATCCTACTATCTATACAGGACTTGAAAAGGTTATTCTTCCTGATTCAATGATTGATACCATAGCAGAGGATGGAGAGATTACATCACTTGGCGAAGAAACATTTAAAAACTGTATTTCACTCAAATCATTTACATTCTCTAAGAATAATCTTGTAATACCTATAGGAACATTTAACGGATGTGGTGTAAAATTAACTGACTGGGCTTCTAACAAGACAATTAATAATACATACTTTGGTCTTGAGTCCATTGAAAGAACAACACAGATTGTACGTATTAAGGACAACGCCTTCTACAACTGCTATAACTTAAAGCTTAAAGAAGGAACAACAGGTGGCGAGATAAGTGACAAGTTAGAGGATATTGGTTCATATGCATTCTTTGGATGTAAGAACATTACCTCAATTGTATTCCATAGCGCACTTAAGACTATCGGTAATGCAGCATTTAAGGAATGTGCTGAAACATCAAATGACAACAAAATTACATATGTATCAAGTGATGGCAGGGAAAGAAGCTATTCCTACAAGTCAGTAAAAGGCAAGGCAGAGGCTGGCGGTCTTGGTCTTGAAAGCATAGATTTTACCTACGCTAACAAGATTGAATCTATTGGAAGCGAGGCCTTCTCTTATACAAGACTTGAGGTAGTTAACCTTCCTAATGCCAAATATGATACAATTCCTAATAATCTTTTCACAGGATGTACATATCTTAATACTGTTACAATTCCGGATAACGTAACTAAGATTGGTCAGAAGGCATTCAGCGACTGCCGAAGCCTTGTAAAGGTTCATATGCCTGCAACAGCAACTATTGATAAGTCAATTCTTCAGGGTGCAACTCCCGGAACAATTGCCGGTTTACTTTTACAGGTTTCATCTGAGGATACCAATGTAACAATTCCAACAGATCAGGAATATACTCTTCCTATTAACTGTTTCACTCCTAATACACGTTCAGCAACATCTGCTTATACTATTACAGTATTTGATGATGCGAATGATACAAAGGGAACTGTTATATATGGTGACAATGCTCCTGTAAGCGGAACAAAATATGACGGAATACTTAGTGCCAAGATTGAGTTCCCTGAAAAAAATGATGGCAATGACATTATTAAGCTTGTTGCCGGCAGCACATTAAAGAAAAATCTTATTGTAAAGGTACAGACTAACTCATCATTTGAGAAGTTTTCTGACAGCAGCTATGCTATTATCAACGCTCAGACACTTACATATAATGTTTCTATTGATAAGGTACCTGTAGCATCAATTGATCTTAGCTGTTTAAGTTCTAATGCTGCCCTCACTTCAGAGACAAATGCAGCAGGTGATAAGGTTGATGCTCTTTATATGGCATCAGGTACAAGTCCTGTAAGCATTAAGGCTTCTCTTAATCCTGTTAACACATCTGATACCTGTTCATGGTCTATTGCTGATTCTAATATAGCAACTATTGAAGAAACAGCTGTAAGCCAGGGTGAAAGCACTCTTACGGTAACACCTGTAAAGACAGGAAGCACAAAGATTACTCTTACATGTGGCAAGCTTACAAAGGATATTAATGTATATGTTAAGGTGCCTGTAACAAACTTCCAGACCTCAACAGGAATATCATCACCAACATCATCAGCTGATGCAATCAGCATTGCACTTGGTACTACAGAACAGATTACTGTTTCCTCATCATATGACAAGAAATATTCTGATAATGACTGGAAGTTAAATGGAGATACTATTCTCTTTGCTTCTAGCGATGAGAAAATTGCAAGAGTAGATGCCAACGGTCTTATCACTCCTGTAGCAGAGGGTCAGTGTCTTATAACTGTACGTGCTCTCGCATCATGCAAAATAATTACATATACAGTAACAGTAACTCCATTAGGAACTGTAAGTGAGATTGTTGGTAAGAACATTGCATCAATTGAAGGTGCTGCTGATGTATATACTAATGGTACTCTTGCACTTAAGGCAGTTCTTAATCCTGTTAAAGCCATTAACGGAGTTAACTGGTATATTGATAAGGGAATCGGCTCAATTGATAAAACAACTGGTTTATTTACCGCTGGAGCAACTCCGGGGGAGGTTATTGTTAAGGCAGTTATGTTAGATGTGGGTGGCAATGAGACAAGTCAGACTAAGACAGTATCCTTCAAGGTTCTTCAGGCTGCTACTGCTGTTTCACTTACCACATCGATGAACAATGTTACATTGACAACAGGTAATTCAGTAACAATTTCCAAGACCTCAACTAATTCAAAGAAGGGTTATTATCTTACACCTACAACATCAACCGACAAGGTTAGTGTAGCATCCAATAATCCTTCAATTGCAACAGCCACACTTAGTGGTGATTCAATTACTGTCAAGGGAATTGCAGCAGGTGTTGCAGCAATTACTATTACAGCTAGTTCGGGAGTAAGCGCATCATTTAACGTAACTGTGATAGAAGCGATTAAAACTCTTTCTCTTCCAAAAGAGATGAATCTTAACATTGGTACTTCAGCGCAGTTAACACCTGTATATACTCCTGCAACTTCTAACGAATCATTCACCTGGAAAACTAACGATTCAAAAATTGCTACAGTTTCAGCAACTGGTGTTGTAACAGCTGTTGGAAAGGGTAATGCTACAATTACTGTGAAATCCACAACTGGAAAAACAGCATCAATTACTATTCATGTTAAAGTGCCAGCTAAAAAAGTTGCTATAAAGACTTCAACAAACACAAAGACTATATATATTGCAAAGGGAACATCAAAATCAATAACTACTGTTCTCTCTCCTACAGATTCAACAGATGATATTAAATACACCTCAAGCAAGAAAAAGGTAGTATCTATAAGCGGCTCAGGTTCTTCTGCTGTTATTAAAGCCAAGAAAGTTGGTACTGCCAAGATTACTGCCAAGGCTTCATCAGGTAAGAAGGCTGTTGTAACTGTAAAGGTTGTCAAAAAGGCCATACCGGCAAAAAAGGTTAAGATAAGCGGTAAGAAAAAGGTTAAGGTTAAAAAGACTATACAGCTTACAGCCAAGCTTACTAAGAAAAAATCAACAGATAGCGTAACATGGTCATCATCTAACACAGCAGTTGCTACTGTTGATTCATATGGTCTTGTTACCGGAGTTAAGAAGGGTAAAGTTAAAATCACATGTACTGCCGCTTCCGGAAAGAAAAAAGCCATTAAAATTAAGGTATCAAAGTAAGTAATCGTAATCAGACGATTCATTACTAAGACAATCTATAGTTAAGATTAAAGGTGCCAGGTTATCAAATTGATAATCTGGCACCTTTTAATGCTCTAATATACTCTAATTCTCTAATACTCTAATGCTATATTGCACTATTATAATGCACTGATACTCTAATGCTTTATTGCACTGATTATAATGTACTAATGCTCTAATATGCTCTAATTCTCTGCCTATTCTACTGTAACACTCTTAGCAAGGTTGCGTGGCTTATCTACATCAAGTCCTCTTGCTACAGATACATAATAGCTTAAAAGCTGAAGTGGTATAACAGCCAGACTTGCTGAGAAATGTGTATCTGTCTTTGGTATATATGATACAAAATCAGATGTATTCTCTATACCATAATTACCAAATACAGTTACTGTCATAAGGCAGGCTCCCCTGCTCTTACACTCCACCATATTACTTATGGTCTTTTCATATAAGGCTTCCTGGGTAAGAACACCTATTACAAGTGTACCTTCTTCAATAAGGCTGATTGTACCATGCTTAAGCTCTCCTGCTGCATAGGCCTCTGAATGTATATAACTTATCTCCTTAAGCTTAAGGCTACCCTCAAGACATATTGCATAGTCTATTCCACGTCCCACAAAGAATATATCCTGTTCTGTTGCCTGATTGGCAGCAAACTTCTGTATCTCCTCCTGGTTGGATACCGTTTCCTTAATCTTGTCAGGAAGCATTAAGAGTTCTTCAATAAGTGATGAATATTTTGCATCATCTATCTCCTTCTTAACCTTTGCAAACTGAATGGCAAACATATATATGGCCGCTAACTGTGCACTGTATGCTTTCGTTGTTGCAACAGATATCTCAGGTCCTGCAAGTGTGTAAAATACCTTGTCAGCCTCTCTGGCAATGGATGAACCTACTACGTTAACTATAGCAAGGGTTGTTACGCCATGTTCCTTAGCTGTTCTAAGGGCAGCAAGTGTATCTGCTGTTTCACCTGACTGGCTTATAAGTATAACAAGATCATTGTCCCTGAATATAGGGTTTCTGTACCTGAATTCTGATGCCAGATCCACTTCTACAGGTATTCTTGCCAAATCCTCTATAACATATCTTCCAACAACACCAACGTGCCATGCTGAACCACAGGCAACTATGTGTATCCTCTCAACCTTCTTCATCTCTTCATCAGAAATATTAATTTCCGAAAAATCAATATGTCCATCCACTATGGCAGCATTAAGTGTATCTGCAACAGCTTTTGGCTGCTCATGAATCTCTTTCATCATGAAATGCTCATAGCCCTCTTTTTCAGCAGCCTTTGTATCCCACTTTACTTCCACAAGCTCCTTATTAATTTCGTCACCATCAAGGTTATAAAATGTAACCTCTCCAGCCTTAAGACGGCCAATCTCCATATTGCCAATATAATATACATTACGTGTATACTTAAGTAATGCCGGAACATCTGATGCAAGAAATGATTCTCTGTCCCTTACTCCTATTACCATAGGGCTTTCCTTCCTTGCTACATATATTTCTTCAGGATAATCCTTAAACATTATTGCAAGGGCATAAGAACCACGAATACGTACCATAGCATGGTTAATTGCATCTACAGGAGTTCCAAGATATTTCTTATAATAATAGTCAATCAGCTTAACTGCTACTTCCGTATCTGTTGATGAATAAAAGACATAGCCTTTTTTAAGGAGCTTTGAACGCAGCTCCTGGTAATTCTCAATTATACCATTGTGGACTGCAACAACATTGCCATCATCACTACAGTGAGGATGTGCATTGTTTTCAGATGGCTCACCATGAGTTGCCCATCTGGTATGACCGATTCCGCAGTTTCCGGGAACTGTCTTGCCTCCATCAGTTTTATCTGAAAGACTCTTAAGCCTTCCCTTTGCTTTAACTATCTCAACTTCATTGCTTCCGTCTCTTACAGCAATTCCTGCCGAATCATATCCTCTGTATTCAAGC
>DEDL01000011.1:16253-16641 GCA_002349525.1 Lachnoclostridium sp. UBA2905 | reverse complement strand
TTATCTCCAACATAGCCAACTATTCCGCACATAGTGGTCTCCTTCTTTCTCACTAAATTAATGATATTTTACCAAATAAAGATTACTCTGTCATTATTTTTTTGTTGATAAGATTAGATTAACATTTTATTAATGTTAATTATATTATGATTACAAAAAAGTTATATTCATCCTGAAAAATAGAGTAAAATTACTCTATTTTTGTATTCTATAATCACTTATAATCTAATCATGTTTTAAGGAAGTCACCAGTTACACAATCAAAATTACCAAAAGGGAGGTATTCAAAATGCTTACGGAAACACCAAAACACGCAGTATTCATGACCATATCAATGGCCGAGCTTGACAGTATTTTATGCGACAAATGTTATGCAGGTGGTCTTAGT
>DEDL01000011.1:9757-16247 GCA_002349525.1 Lachnoclostridium sp. UBA2905 | reverse complement strand
CAGGAGCTAAGAATAGCCCAGTTTATTCTTAATGGCTATTCTGCTCCACAAATTGCATCTATTCTTGGCATTACTCTTAACACTGTTAAAAGCTATCGCAAAAATCTTTACTCAAAACTACAGATTCATTCAAGACATGAATTACATACTCTATCTATAGCCGGGTAAGGTAATGATCAAAATAAGCATATATAATTCTGTTGTCTGTGTCAGAATTATATATGCTTTTGAGTTATTACATAAGTTTCTGAATTACATATTCCAATGCTATATCCTTTTGGATCATAAAATATATTACTTATTCCTTTTCCTGAAGGCTTCTCATATAATCCTCTGCCTCATTTGCCTCCTCATCAAGATCATCTCCAAGATCAACCACTCTTGGTTTTCTTCTGAAGAGGATATCATACATTATTGGAACAACAAATAATGTCATAAGTGTTGAATAAAGCAGTCCTCCGGCAATTACAATAGCCATTCCCTTTGACATTGAAGAGCTGATATCCTTTGTAAATATCATGTTACTCATTGCAAGAATTGTTGTAAGTGCTGTCATAAGAATAGGACGAATTCTTGTTTTTCCTGTTGCAATAAGGGCATCTCGTTTTGAAAGACCGCCAATTCTAAGCTGGTTAACATAATCAACAAATACAATACCATTATTTACTACCGTACCCATAAGAACCATAAATCCCATTAGTGACATTGCTGAGATTTCTTCATTGGCAATTATAAGTCCTATAAGTCCACCAGTAAAGGCAAGTGGCACGGTGAATAATACTATGAATGGTGATAAGAGACTCTGGAACTGTGCAACCATTACAAGATATATAAGTAAAAGTCCAAGGGCAAGGGCAAATACCATCTGGTATACCATGTCCATAGCCTGTTCAGCTTCACCCTGGATTGCAACCCTGCATCCATCAGGTACCTGATATTCATCAATAAGGGGCTCAAGCTCTCTTGAAAGAAGTGTTACATTCTTTCCATCAGCAACCTTTGAAGTTACTTCAATATACATTTCCTGATTTTCACGTTTTATAATGCTTGCAGTTTCAACCTCTTCTGTAGTTGCAAAATCTGATAAATGATACTTCTTCTCTTTACTTGTTCCATCTTCACCCATCTTTGTTGCTGTAAGTTCAAGGTCCATTAATGAATTAAGATTAATTGTATCGGTTTCATTTACAATATTTACAGAAGCATTGCTACCATTAAGGGATATTGTTGTTGCATCCTTATCTGTCTTAAGCTTCTCACTTAATGTCTGATATATTCCTGCTACAGTAAGTCCCTTTTTCGCAACCTTATCCTTATCAATGACAAGATGAATAGCCTTATCCTTATCTTCTATTCCATTGTCAATTTCTATTATGCCATCCACCTTACCCATAATATCCATAACAGAATCACTTACGCTTATAAGCTGTTCAAGATCGTCTCCATATATTCTTACTGATATTCCCGTGGAAAGCATTGAAGATGTGGCTTCATCATTACCAACCTTTATATCGCCTTCTATATCCTTTGTATTATCCTTAAGGCGGTTTGTGAAGTCCTTCATTTTTTCAATTGTATTAATATTTTCGTCAGGAATTATCATATATGAAAATCCGGCAAAAACATCATTTTCATTCTTAGCGGCAATACCACCTGCAAAAAGGTTCAGGTTTGATGTTGTGTCCATTGCACATACATCTTTAACACCTTCTGTATTAAGTACTGCATTAAGAACTTCATCTGCCATTGCTACTGCTTTATCATTATCATAGCCTTCCGGAACTGTGGCTGTTATTGAAACAGTATCACCACTCATACTTGGAATCATAACAATTCCAATCCTGAATACCTTATAAACACTGAAGGCAAGAAGTACTACAGCTATCGCAAGAGTAACAATTTTATATTTAAGACACCATGAAAGTGCCTTTCCATATGCATTCTGAATCTTGCCAAATACCGGCTGTTTCTTCTCACTGTACTTATTAAGTATAAGTGAACTGATCGAAGGAACAACTGTAAGGGCAACCAAAAGTGATGCAGTAAGGGCATATGATATTGTAAGGGCAAATGGAACAATAAGGTCTTTTACCATTCCTGTTGTAAATATCATTGGAAGGAATACACATATTGTTGTTATGGTTGAAGCAATAATTGGTGCTGCAACCTGTTTTGTTCCCTGTACGGCAGCTCTTGGTGCGCTCATTCCCTTGGCACGAAGTCTGCAGATATTCTCTATAACTACAATGGAGTTGTCAACAAGCATACCAATTGCAAGGGCAAGACCTGCAAGAGACATAACATTTATATTAATTCCAGAGAAATACATTATAATTATCGCAAATAATACACTGAAAGGAATACTGAAGGCAACCACAAGTGTTGGCTTTATACTCTTTAAAAACAGGGCAAGTACGATAATTGCCAGTATTGCACCTATAAGAATACTTGAAAGTACACTCTCAAGGAAGAGTGAAATGTATTCTGACTGGTCGCTGAAGGTTACGATTTTAAGCCCGTCATTTTCCTTCTCAAGCTTTGACATTGCAGCCTTACATCTGTCTGATACTTCACTGGCATTAGCTGTACTTGATTTGTATATGGCAAGCATTATTGTGTCCTCACCATTGTACTTGGTATATGCCTGGTCTGCATTGTCAATAAGGGTTACATCAGCTACATCACTAAGTTTAATGGCTCCAACTCCATCAACCTTACAAAGCACCATTGAACTGATGTCTTCAATACTTGAATACTCATCTCCCACCTTAAGCAGCCACTGGTTATCACCATCATCATCAATGTAACCGGCAGGCATTGCAAAATTCTGTGCATAAATGAGTCCTGAAAGGGCATCTAATGTAAGAAGCTTATCAAGATTAGCATTCTCTCTTGCAGCCTTTGTGGAATCCTTGAGCTTATCACTGGCATCATCAAGCTCCTTCTTTGCATTTTGAATCTGGGTTTTTCCTGCTGACATCCGGGCATCACCTGATCCAAATCCGGCTGCTGCTGAAAGGGCTCCGTCAAGTGCCTTTTCATACTGTGAATCAATGTCCTTCATTTTCTCATTCACACTATTAACAACCATCTGCGCTGCAGTAATCTTAGTTGCAAGATTGGCAAGCTCAGTATCAATCTGTGGAATTCTGACATTAACAATATTATAGACAGACTGAAGGGATTCAACTGTCACACCTGATAAGCCATCACCATATCCAAGGCCTGTAATCCATGTAGCAAAGGCATTGTATTTGTCAGGGTTATCAATTGCATCCTTTATATCCGCAGGAATCTCTATTCCTGATGTTTTTGCCAGACTTCCCATCTGACTGTTAAACTGGGTAAACATACCATTAAGCTTATCATATGTAGCTTTTATGTTATTGTTTTCGTAAGCCTTCTTTTCTCCTTCAAGTGCACTTTTACTTGCCTGAAGACTTGATAAAGATGCCTCATATGCAACCTTTGTTGCCTTTGCCTGATCAAGCCCTGCCAGTGCCTTTGCAAGAGACTCGTTGGTCCGGGCTTTTTTATCAGAAAGATTATTCTGTTGCTTTTCAAGCTTTTTCTCAGCTTTAGTCAACTTGTTTTTAGCTTTTGTAATCTTTCTCTTTGCATCTGAAAGCTTATCATTGGTTTCAATAAGAATGTCATCATTTATACTGTTAATCTTTTCTTCGTTAAGTCTTACCTCAACTGTTTCTGTTACAGAACCAATAGGTGTTATGTTTGCAACACCCTCCTGTCTTTCAAAGTAAGGAATTACAACCTCCTTTGTGAAATCAGTGAGCTCTGTAATATTTTTGTTATCACAATGTACTGTTGCATACATTGTTGCCATCATGTCCATTCCGATTTCCATAATGTTAGGACTGCCACATATGTCCGGAAGCTTTGTTTTGTTAATGGCTGCTGAAACTCTTACCATGGCTGAATCCATGTCTGAATTCTCAGTAAATTTAAGAGTTACAATTGAATAGTTCTCAGCTGAGTTACTTACAACGTCCTCAACTCCACTTATGGTTCCAAGAGCGCTTTCAAGAGGCTTGGAAACGTCCTCCTCAACTTTTTCAGGGCTTGCACCAGGTTCAGTTGTCACAACCATAAGGTATGGAATACTTATCTCCGGAAGCAGGTCTGTTTTCATCTTATCCAGGGAAACAAAACCGATAACCAGGATTATGACAATTGCTACAATAGTTAAAAACGGTTTCTTTACGCTTAGTCTGGTCATTTTAAATCTCCTATCTTATATATCCCATTATACATTTTGATTTACATTTTAGCTACCATATTTATTAATCAAGCTCAAGCATTCCCGTATACAACATATGATATCTTCCCTTCTGTGCAAGAAGATCCTCATGTGTTCCCCGCTCGATTATCTGGCCATTTTCAAGTACCATTATGGCATTGACATTGCGGACTGTTGAAAGTCTGTGGGCAATAACAAAGGTTGTCCTGTTCTTCATAATTCTGTCCATACCATGTTCAATATGTTTCTCAGTTCTTGTATCTACTGATGATGTTGCTTCATCAAGTACAAGTATTGGTGCCTTTGATATTGCAGCCCTGGCAATATTTAAAAGCTGTCTCTGTCCCTGGCTCAGGTTATCTCCGTCACCTTCAATCATGGTATCATAACCATCCTCAAGTCTCATTATAAATGAATGGGCACTGGCAATCTTTGCTGCCTCTTCAACCTCCTCATCTGTTGCATCCAGGCGTCCATATCTGATATTCTCCCTGATTGTTCCCGTAAACAGATGTGTGTCCTGAAGTACCATTGCAATGTTGCGTCTGAGACTGTCTCTTTTATAGTCCTTAATATCCCTGTCGTCAATTGTAATTTTTCCCTTATTGATGTCGTAGAATCTGTTAAGAAGGTTGGTGATTGTAGTCTTTCCGGCTCCGGTTGAACCAACAAAGGCAATTTTCTGTCCCGGCTTTGCATAAAGTGAAAGGTCCTTAAGTACTATCTTATCCGGATTATATCCAAATGTTACATTTTCAAATACTACCTTG
The DNA here is from genome assembly GCA_002349525.1 of Lachnoclostridium sp. UBA2905. Taxonomy (GTDB): domain Bacteria; phylum Bacillota; class Clostridia; order Lachnospirales; family Lachnospiraceae; genus V9D3004. The sequence goes on along the minus strand of DEDL01000011.1, from coordinate 11,219 downwards.
CCCTTTACTTCAATATCATCCATATTCACTGCATCAGGTCTGTCTGCCTCTTCAGGTTCCATATCCATAACCTGGAATACTCTTTCAGCACCAGCAAGGGCAGAGAATATTGTATTGATCTGCATTGCAACCTCATTTATAGGTCTTGAAAACTGTCTTGAATAGTTAACAAATACTGTTACACCACCAATATCAAAACCACCAAGCACAATTTTTAATGGTCCAATTGCAATAACCTTTTTGACTATACATAAAATAGCTCCAATTCCACCAATAACAGCATAATTAATCTGTCCTAAGTTACCCATAACAGGTCCCATAATTCCACCAAAGAACTGGGCCTTTATCTGCTTATTTCTAAGATTATCATTCAGCTCGCTGAATTCTTCTGTAACCTTATCCTCGTGGCAGAATACCTTAACAACCTTCTGTCCTGTTACAGTTTCTTCTATATAACCGTTAAGGGCACCTATTGCAGCCTGCTGTGCTGAATAGAACTTACGGCTCTTTCCTGCAATTGTTCCACCGGCCTTTAACATAAGAGGCACAAATAATATTGTAATAATTGCAAGAAGCCAGTTTGTATAAAACATTATAATAACTGTTCCTATAATAGTAATGGCACCGCTTATAAGCTGTGTTATTGTATTATTGAGCATCTCACCTATAGCATCCACATCATTGGTGAATCGGCTCATTACCTCACCGGTTGTTCTTTCATCAAAGAATCTGATTGGAAGAATCTGTATCTTATTGTAAAGATCCCTTCTAAGTGTATAGAGAGCTCTTTGGGATACACCAATCATTATTCTTGCCTGTGTATATGTAAGAACTACACTAAGAAGATATACGCCGGCCATTACAAGGAGTCCCTTAATAAGATTTGCTATTCCTGTGGCAAGGCAGGCCTTATAATCAGCTGAATCCTTCACAAGTGCACTTACCGCCGAAAGATCTGTGGCAAGATTATTGACAATAGGCCTCAAAAGATAAGAGCCAAGAATTGCAGTTGCGGAGCTGAATATTACACAAAAGAATACAATTATAAGCATCATCTTGTCTTTTGCTATATACTTGAGGAGTCTTTTTATAGTCTCTTTTGAAGCCTTTGGTTTCTGAACCGGTCCTGTATTACGTCCCGGACCATGTCCCGGTCCTGGTCCCGGTCCTGGTCTTTGACCGCTCATTTTCATATTCTTACTCATACCGCACTCTCCTCCTTTTCTACCTGTGAATAATAGATTTCCTGATAAGTTTCACATGATTTCATAAGCTCTTCGTGGGTTCCCTCGCCTACAATCTCACCTTCATCAACTACAAGAATCTTATCGGCATTTATTACAGAGGATATACGCTGCGCAATAATAATCTTTGTTGTATCAGGTATCTCCTTGGCAAAGTTTTTTCTGATAAGTGCTTCAGTAGCTGTATCAACAGCACTTGTACTGTCATCAAGAATAAG
>DEDL01000011.1:0-9732 GCA_002349525.1 Lachnoclostridium sp. UBA2905 | reverse complement strand
ATACAAAGTCTCTGCTTCTGTCCACCTGATACGTTAACACCGCCCTGTTCAAGCTTTGTGTCATATCCATCCGGGAATGATTTTACAAATGAATCCGCCTGGGCATAAGAAGCAATTCTCTCTATCTCCTCCCTGGAAGCATCTGCGTCTCCCCATCTAAGATTCTCTTCAATACTTCCGGAGAAAAGAACGTTTTTCTGGAGAACCATACCCACACCGTCTCTCAAATCAGGAATTTTGTAATCCTTGACATTCACACCATCAACCAGTACCTCTCCCTCATCAACATCATAAAGACGTGGAATAAGCTGAACAATACTTGTTTTTCCGGAACCTGTCGAACCTATAATACCAACTGTTGTTCCGGCTTCACACTTAAAGTTGAGATTTTTAAGTACATTTTTCTTTTTCTTCTTATAATATTTGAAGCATACATTTTTAAACTCGACCTCACCCTTTGTAACCTTGTGGCTTGCAGTTACATTATCATCATTAAGATCAATTTTTGTAGTAAGTACTTCCTTAATACGGTCAGAAGATGCCTTGGCTCTTGAGCCCTGTATCATAATAAATGATACGAACATAAGTGACATAAGTATCTGTACTGTATAGGTTGTAAACAGTGTAAGCTTTCCTATAGGCATATCTCCTATAAGTATTTTCCTGCCTCCAAACCAGACAATTGCAACAGTTGTAATATTCATTGCAAGTGTCATAACAGGCATTGTCATAATAACAAGCTTAACCGCATTAATAGTATTGTCTTTAAGGTCTAAATTGGCATTATCAAACTTGTCAATCTCTCTGTCTTCACGCACAAATGACTTAACAACTCTTGCATTGGTTATATTCTCCTGCACAACTGAGTTAAGTGAGTCAATCTTTTTCTGCATGATATTGAATCTTGGAAATGCCGTTTTCATAATGCAGGCAAGTGCAAGAATAAGAAGTGGAATAATTATTACTATTACAAGTGCAAGCTCAGCATCTGTGGCAAATGCCATAATAAGAGCTCCAATTAACATTCCAGGTGCTCTTAACATCATTCTCAGTGCCATCGCAACAAGGTTCTGCAGGTTGGTAATATCATTGGTAAGTCTTGTTACAAGTGATCCTGTTGAGAATTTCTCAATATTGGCAAATGAGAACTTCTGAACTTTTTTGAACACATCCTGTCTTAGATCTCCTGCAAAATTAACAGAAGCCTTAATTGCAAAATATGCACCCCCAACTCCTCCGGCAAGCATTAACATTGCCGTAATAATCATAAGAATTCCAATCTCAATAATATAAGGAATATTCCCTGTTCCATCAACGCCTATTCCATTATCAATTATAAGCTGTAAAAGCTTAGGCATTACAACCTCACCAATAACCTCCACGATCATAAGAATGGGTCCCAGAATAAATGCATATAGGTAAGGTTTTATATATTTTGCATATATTTTCACGTCATAACCTCCAAAATAGTTTCTTCTCTTTATTTTTCAGATAAATTATTGTAAATCCTGTTTAAATAACCCGAAAAAATCCTTAGCTCTTCTTCTGAAAAATTATCAAACATCTTATTATCGATTTCGCTAAAAGACTTTACACTCTTATCTATAATCTTCTTACCCTTTTCAGTTACCTCAAGGATATTGTAACGATTATCATTCTCAAGGCTTTCCTTCTTGATATAATTCTCTTTAACCAGCTTTTTAAGACAAATCGTTACAGTTGCCGGTGAAACCTCTAACATCTTAGCTAACTCCTTCTGGTTAACCCTGTTGTTATGGGCAATCGTAATAAGAATTCTGTGCTGTGCCGGTGAAATACCCATATTGCAACGATTCATGTAATTCTCAACAGTTGTTCTGTGCAAATGAGACACCTTCATAACCTGAAAAGCAATTTCATCCGGAGTTATCCTATCACTGTCTGTAAATTCTCTCATATTTTCTCCTCCCATTTTATTTTAGTTTATCTTCTCCACTGATATAAACTAATTAACACTCAAACGATTAGCATGCTAACCATTTGAGTGTTAATTATATCACTATGAAAAGATTTTTCAACAATTTATTTTGTAAATAATCATTAAAATTTCGTCATATTTCGTTCATATTAAATAATATTTTTTATTCCATCGCAAAGTCTCTTGGCAACACGAGGATTGTTCATGGTATAAAGATGAATTCCATCCACATCATGAGTAAGAAGCTCTACAACCTGATTGATTGCATATACCATTCCTGCATCAAATAATGCTTCCTTGTTGTTCTCATACTTATGTGTTATTCTTGCAAACTTCTCTGGAAGAGATGCGCCACAAAGAGAAACCATTCTCTCAATCTGTGCCTTGTTAATTACCGGCATGATTCCTGCTGATACCGGAACATTAATATCAGCAATTTTAAGCTTCTCAAGGAAATCATAATATAAATCATTATCAAAGAATAACTGCGATATAAGGTGTCCAACACCTGCATCAACCTTCTTCTTAAGGTTGTGGATATCTGTTACAATATCCGGTGCCTCAAGATGCTTTTCAGGATAACATCCTCCGGCAACATCAAAGTCTCCCTGGGTCTTAATAAATGCTGCAAGCTCGCTTGCATAGTTAAAGTCATATTTTCTTGGAATATCAGGATTATAATCTCCTCGCAATGCAAGAACATTCTGTATATCAGCATTTTTAAGCTCATCTAATATTGCACTTATCTCATCCTTTGAATAATTCAGGCATGTAAGATGAACTACCGGCTCAATACCATAATCGTACTTTATCTTCTTGGCAAGCTCTACAGTCTTACTGTTAACACTGCTGCCACCTGCTCCAAATGTTACACTTATATAGTCTGGCTTAAGACCACAAAGAATCTCAAGTGTCTCATCTATATTTTTTAATTGCTCTGCTCTCTTTGGAGGGAATATCTCAAATGATATTAATGGTCTTTTCTGTTTATACATTTCTTCAATTTTCATACGTTCACCTACTCTATATTTCTCTCTATATTCTTATCAGTATCTGTAAGGTAACAACGACAGATACCTGCTCCCTGTATGTTACACTATTTTTTTGCAACAGTAAATTATCAAAATTGTATATAAGTATATAGTTAAAAGCTATAACGTATCAGTTATATTCTGCTATACGGCTGACTCCAACGTATATTTGGGAAATCTTGTACCAGGTCTGGAAATCCACTATGCCCGTCTCTCCAATATTGAATATTTTCTGAAATACTCTTACAGACTCTGCTGTCCGCTGCCCATATATGCCGTCCACAGCAAGAAGAGGAATAGCCGGATATGCTGTTGCAATGACATTGAGTTCATTTTGCAACTGGGATACCTTTTCGCCTGAAGAACCAATTGCAAGATCATAACCAGGCCAGGATGAAGGTATTCCGGATATTATATCCGTTTCATTTATATATATGCTGCTGCCATAAAAATTCTTAAGTATTTCAATTGCAGAAAAGCCATCGTCTGCCAGATATTTTGAACCCCATTGGGACATAACTCCAGGGCAGGTTACTCTCTTTCCATCGCAGTACTGGGTAAGAATAGGCTGAAGTACATCAGGCCTTGAAAGGTAGTTGTTGAATATATTATCAACCACATCTGATATGCTCTGGAATATATTGCGCTCAGGTATCCATTTGTGGTCCACTGCTGTTGAACTTGTTATGGTAAAATCATAATTTTTGTTCCTGTACCATTCGGTAAAAACCCTGTTAAGGGTAAATGACTGTATAGCTAAAACATTTGCAGTAATTGCCGCCTCTGGCCAGGTTGCATATATTTCGCTGCTGGCAACATTTTTTATATAATCCGTATACCTGACATAATAATTTTTTGCATTTGCATCTGCGGGTGGTCCGTCATGAACTACCACGTATTCCGGTATAACTACCCTGCTAAGTACAATTTCTCCGGACTCATTTACAGGTTTTATCTCGCTTTCAGGCTCCTTTGGAGGATAATCTCCATATAATGTGTGCGGGCCTATTACAAAAAGCTCTGCTGTGTTATCAATAGCTTTTGGAAGCAGACTGACATTTTGTATTGAAAGCTCATCTGGTAATATTTCTATACCGCTTATTCTTACAGTCTCATATCCTCTTGCACTTACTGTAATATTATACTCGGAATATGGCTGGTTTACCCCTGGTTCCATACTGTACTCAAGCTTTGGTGCAGGCAGGGGAATATCTATAGAATTACCATTTTCATCTGTGTCTATCTCTTCTATTACATTGTCCGGTTCTCCCGAATAGCTTATAGACACCTTTGCCCCCGGCACTGCCCCTGACGTGTCAAATGATGATGTGTTAATTCTTAAAGAACCTCTATAAGAAGTACCACTTTCTGCTGGATATATCATATTGTTCTCCCGGAACAGATTTTCATAATATAATATGCACTTTACCCACAAATGTTAATAGGGTTTCCACTGGCAGGGCTTATTTCTGTTTTCTATTATGTCAAATGAATAGCCTGCATCCTTATACATTTTTATAATCGCAGGCAGGGCCTTAACTGTTTCCTTCCTTGCATTAGCATCATGAAGCAGTATTACAGGCTCATTGTAAACCCTGTAATTGGATTTGACATTATTTATTATCTGTCTTGCCCCCGGACTTCCTATGGAATCCTCTCCACTTACATTCCAGTCACAGTATTCAAGACCTTCTTTTTTCAGACGCATTATAATATCTTTTCTATAATTTTTTATATAGCCGTTTACACTTCCCCAGGGAAATCTGTAGATTTTGGGATCAACCCCTGTATATTTTTTTATTCTTTTTGCAGCCTTCATTACGTCATTATAATAAGTATCTGCTGAATCATATATGCAGTCCGCCTCGTGACAGTAGGTATGAACTGCAACCTGGTTTCCTTCTTTGACCAGACGTTTTAAGGTTTTTTTGGTGGATTTATTTATCTGGTTGCCTATAAGAAAAAAAGTTGCATTAATATCATTTTCCTTAAGTATATCAAGCACCTCTTCTGTTCTGTTGCTTGGGCCGTCATCAAAGGTAAGATAGGCTGTCTTTTTGAGTCTGCCCTTATTGTCTGATGATACCGTAAGAGCCTGGTCATTTTTTCTGTAATAATCCTCATAGACTATGAACTCATTTTCATGTGCATTGGTTTTAAAAATGAATCCCCCCACTAAAAACAAGGCAGCCATTATAATTACAAGTGAGTTATATATTCCCTGATATATACTTTTCTTAAAACTCCCCCTGTCATTTTTGCAGCTTTCATTTTTCATAAAAAAACATCCTCTTCATATATCTTGTGACTAATATATGAAGGGATGCTTTTAATAATTCTAAATATTAATATAGGTGCTTTTAGGAATCTTGGCCTTGATATGAATTCCTTCTCCCACGTATTCTTCAAAAAGAAGCTGTCCATATTTTCTTACGTCCTGAATAATAGCTGCATCACTATATGGAACCACTGTATCCACAAATCTCATGCCATCATCAATTATATCATTAATAGCCTCGAATACGTCATCAAGTCCTTTTCCTGTTTTGGCTGATATTCTAATGGTCTTTCTGCTCTTCATATCTCTTCCATAAACAGGAATTACATCAAGCTTATCCACCTTATTGTACAGTGTAATTATTGGCTTATCCTCTATACCAAGTGCATGAAGAGTTTCATATACCACGTCCATCTGCTTATCTGCCTGTGGATTACTTATGTCAACCACATGAAGTATTACATCTGCATATTTTGCTTCCTCAAGTGTACTTCTAAAGGCATCAACAAGATGATGGGGAAGCTTGTTAATAAATCCTACTGTGTCTGTAAGGAGTATCTGCTGCCCATTGTCGTATTCATACACTCTTGTTGTTGGATCAAGGGTGGCAAATAACTTGTCCTCGGCAAGTATTCCTGCACCTGTAACAGTGTTAAGAAATGTTGACTTTCCAGCATTGGTATATCCCACTATAGCAACATATGGAATACTGCTTTCCATTCTCTTCTTTCTTGAAAGGCTTCTTGATTTTTTGACGTTGTCAAGTTCCCTGTTAAGTATTCCTATACGTTCTCTAATAAGTCTTCGGTCCATTTCAAGCTTTTTCTCTCCGGGACCTCTTGTTCCAATTCCGCCTCCAAGTCTTGAAAGTGAACTTCTAAGTCCTACAAGTCTTGATGAACGATACTTAAGCTGGGCAAGCTCCACCTGAATTTTACCCTCACTTGTGGCAGCTCTCATAGCAAATATATCAAGAATCATTATAGTACGGTCTATTACCTTTGTATGGAGGGCTGTTTCCATATTCTTAATCTGTGCCGGCGAAAGTTCATCATCACAGACTACCGTATCAACCCCATACTCATCTATAAGCTCTGCTATCTCTTCTAACTTACCCTTACCAACATATGTTCCGGCATGTATTCCCTCTCTGTTCTGTATAACCTTGCATACTGTAACTGCACCGGCTGTGCTTGCAAGTTCCTCAAGCTCGTCAAGGGATGCTGCCATTTCTTCCTCATTATCAACGGCAACTCCAACCAGCATAAGTCTTTCAGGCTTTTCTAATGTTTCATATATCTCCGCCATATTATAAACCTCTCAAATCCTGTCAAAATACATCCTGCTATTTCTTTTCTTCTCTGTATCTTGTTTTAATAAATTCATATTCCCTTGTAATATCGGCATTCTTATAGTTTTCAAGATACTGGTCAGCAAGTTCCTTTGCACTCTTATAATCACCCAGTCTCTCATATACAATTATACGGTTATACATAAGGTTCTCCTTCATGCTGCCTCCGGATACCTTAATACCATCATCTAACCATACCGCAGCTGTTTCATAATCCTCCTGTGCCATATAGCAGCCTGCCATCTGATTGCATATTTCCGCATTCTTTCTGCCAGGATAAGCTGTAAGATATGTGCTGTAATTATCTATTGCTGCATTAATATTATTCTGGGCCTGATACACTCTTCCAATATAATATATTGCTTCCTTATTACCATCATCTAATGATTTTTGTAAAAGTTCAAGTGATTTTTCATATTCACTTTTATAGAAATAAAATACTGCTTTATAGTAATCTGAATCCTTACCCCTGTCCTTAATGCCAAGGGCTGTATCAAGAGTTTTGTCCGCCGCATCCTTATCGTGTGTTCCCATTAGTGCAAAATATCTTCCAAGATAAGCCTCATAGCAGTCATTATCCTCGGAAATTGCATTATCATAATCTTCAAGGGCTGTAGCAAAATTCTCCATCATCAGATAAGCATTGCCTCTTCCAATATAATATTTTGCCTTAACTGTGGCCTTAGTGTTATCATTTTTATCAATGAGCTTTGAAAATGATTTTGCTGCTCCTTCGTAATCATTCATCATAAGCTCACAGTTTGCATAATATGCAGACAGATCATTATCCATATCACTAAGCACATTCGCATCCAGTGCAAGCTTAAAATAAGCCTTTGCCTGGTCATATATGCCACTCTCATAATATGTCATGGCAATTCCTCTATAAGCCTGTTTATTTACCTTTTTGGACTCCTTACCCCTGGAGTTTTTAACTGCCCCCAAAAATACTTCCCTGGCATTATCATAATCCGCCATCATCGTAAGGGCATTACCATATCCTACGGCATATTTTTTATTGCCCTGGTCTAAGGATACAGCCTGTTTCATAAGCTCTGCGGCCTCATTATAGGAACCCTCCTCCATATATGAAACTGCCTGTTTATATTCCTTGGATCCGGGATTGCCGCATCCTGTAACACAGGCTGCACTTATTATAAAACAGGATGTTCCAAGAATTTTTCTAAATTTCGCATTACCCTTCATACTTTTCTCCTCTAGCAGCCATTACTGGAATTTAAGTTCAGGCTTTTTAACACTTACCTTAGTATCCTTATCAACGGAGCTTGTTATAAATGCATTACCTCCCACAGTAACATTGTCTCCAATATATGTCTCGCCACCAAGTATTGATGCTCCTGAATATATTGTAACATTATCACCGATAGTAGGATGACGTCTTACGTTCTTAAGCTTCTGTCCGCCCTTGGTTGAAAGGGCACCCAGTGTAACACCCTGATATATTTTCACATGCTCTCCAATTACTGTTGTCTCACCTATAACAATTCCGGTACCATGATCCATAAAGAAATACTTGCCAATAGTCGCTCCGGGATGAATATCTATTCCTGTAATGCTATGGGCATGCTCTGTCATAATTCTTGGAATCATCGCCACTCCAAGCAAAAATAACTCATGCGCCAGTCTGTAAACAGTTGTTGCAAAAAGACCGGGATAAGACATAATAACCTCATCCTTGCTACCGGCAGCAGGGTCTCCCTCAAAAGCCGCCTGAACATCTGTCTCAAGAAATGATCTTATATAAGGTATTTTCGCCATAAATGAAAGAGTGATCTCCTCTGCCCTGGCTGAATCTGTAACAGTCTGTATCTGTTTATTCAGATGATATATAACATCTTCAATGGTTGCCGACATATTATTCTTCACACTATATATTTTATATACCTTATCAGAATAATATCCCGGATAAACAATTTTAAACAGCTTATTAATAATATCTATAATCTCTGTCTTATCCGGCTGGTTATAAATATCTGTTTTATTAATATCCCTGTCATCCTCATAATCTGAAAGGATAGTCTGAACAACATTTTCCACACAACTCATGCACTTTATACTCATTTTTCTACTCACTTTCTTTTCATAATTCACGCACCTGATACAGGTGTCTTTCTATTATTATATGTGCACCTTTGCCTGGTGCCTTAGATATATGGTCATATATGTGCTCTTTAGAACACCTTAATATGATCCTAAGTAAGCACATTAGACTTGAATTTTGCAAGCTCCTCAAGATACCTGCTTCCTATCTCACTTATATTCGAACCCTTTCTTGATATATAGCCTATGGACATCTTCTCATCACTGTTAAGCTTCACCGCACAATATTCACTTCCATTAAGCTCCTCGCATATTATACCGGAGCAAAGGGTAAAACCGTTAAGTCCTACCATAAGGTTAAGAAGAGTTGCCCTGTCATTGGCTCTTATTATCTGCTTGTACTCATATGTACTAAGCACTTCCTCTGCAAAATAAAATGAATTATGTTCACCCTGGTCAAATGCCAGACATGGATAATCCATAAGCTCTTCTATATTAATAATACTCCTGTCGGCAAGGGGATGCCCCTTCCACATGTAAACATAGACGCTGCACTCAAGGATTTCATGAAATTCCAGATTATACTGGGCAAAAAGCTTTGTAAGCACCTGTCTGTTAAAATCATTCAGGTAAAGAATACCAAGCTCGCTTATACAGTTTCGTACATCATCTATTACTTCATGGGTCTTGGTTTCATTCACTGCAAATTCGTATTCGTCCATACCATAATGCTTTACCATTTCCACAAATGCATTCACTGCAAATGTATAATGCTGCATTGAAACACTGAACTTCTTCTTAATATTTCTCTTTTCAATATATTTTGCATCAAGCAGATCGTACTGTTCAACTACCTGCCTTGCATATCCTACAAATTCCTGTCCCTCCGGTGTAAGCATAATTCCGGATTTGGATCTTCTGAATATCTCTATTCCAATTTCCTTTTCAAGGGTTTTAATAGCTGTAGACAAACTTGGCTGTGATATAAAAAGCTTCTTAGCAGCCACATTAAGAGAACTTTCGCCGGCTACTGTTATCACATATTTTAACTGCA
>DEDL01000003.1:21656-49018 GCA_002349525.1 Lachnoclostridium sp. UBA2905 | reverse complement strand
TTAATTAATCAGCGTTTCCCTAATCTTTTCATCCACAATTCATATTAGGAATATGCATAAAAAACACTAAACCAACAGTTTTGACTTTTATTAATCAACACCATCAGCTTAGTGGTTATATATGTGCAATCAGCAGAAAGTTACTACTTCATATGACCTCTTGTGCAATCACTACTTAAATTCAAGTTCTACAGTCCAATCAAGATTTATCTTACCTATTATACATGTCTTTTTAAAAATATTTGCTTTTGTTACCTTAGCCACCTGCTTCTCCGAGAAATGAAATAGTTCTCCTTTTTTAAAAACATCACTTTCTCTTAAATATTTTGAACTTCTAATTACATTATAAGCTTCTTTGCTCATCAAAAAAGACATATTATTAAATACTATTCTACTATCAAAAGAATAACATGTATAACTCGAATTATGAGTATAGTATTTCACAATCCATTTTCGTGCAAAAAGAACAAGTTCCTCAGGTTTCTTTGCCATCAACTCTGCTATAGAAATATTACAAATCTTTAGTTTGTTTGCGACGTGTTGTACATATGTTCGTTTTCAATAAAAGGCTCTTGTCTAGAAACAATCAACTATCAAAAAAAGGCAAAAAGACCGTTTTAAGAACCAAACAGTCCTTAAAACGGTCTTTAAAAAATCAATTATCTTAAGCTATACGCTCTCAACCCTGCATAAAATCAAGGTTTTTCAATTACCTACTTCTGGGCAATTGCAGCCTGTGCAGCCGCGAGTCTTGCCACAGGTACTCTAAATGGTGAGCATGATACATAGTCAAGTCCTATTGTGTTGCAGAACTCAATACTTGTTGGATCTCCACCATGTTCTCCACATATACCAATATGAAGATTCTTGTTAACAGATCTTCCCTTTTCGATTGCCATTTCCATAAGCTTACCAACACCATTACGGTCAAGCTTTGCAAATGGGTCATTCTCGAAGATCTTAGCATTGTAGTATGCCTCTAAGAACTTACCTGAATCATCACGTGAGAAACCAAATGTCATCTGAGTAAGGTCATTAGTTCCGAAGCAGAAGAAATCAGCATTGGCTGCAATCTCGTCTGCAAGGAAGCATGCTCTTGGTATCTCAATCATTGTACCAACCTCATACTCAATATCAGCTCTAGCTGCCTTGATTTCTTCATCAGCTGTTTCAACTACAAGCTTCTTAACAAAATTAAACTCCTTAACATCACCTATAAGAGGAATCATAATTTCAGGCTTAATGTTCCAGTCCGGATGCTTCTTACCTACATTGATTGCCGCTCTGATAACTGCTCTTGTCTGCATTGTTGCAATCTCAGGATATGTGATTGCAAGACGGCATCCACGATGTCCCATCATTGGGTTGAATTCGTGAAGTGACTTAATAATTGATTTGACTTCCTCTACTGTCTTGCCCTTTGAATCTGCAAGCTTCTTAATATCAGCCTCTTCTGTTGGTACAAACTCATGAAGAGGTGGATCAAGGAATCTTATAGTAACCGGACAACCCTCAAGAGCCTCGTAAAGCTTTTCAAAATCATCCTGCTGCATAGGAAGAATCTTCATAAGAGCTTCTTCTCTTTCTTCAACTGTATCTGAACATATCATCTCACGGAATGCATCGATTCTGTCACCTTCGAAGAACATATGCTCTGTACGGCAAAGACCGATACCTTCTGCACCAAGCTCCCTTGCTCTCTTTGCATCTGCAGGAGTATCTGCATTAGTTCTTACCTTAAGCTTTCTAAATGAGTCCGCCCATCCCATTATGCGTTCAAACTCCCTGCCTGGAGTTGCGTCAACAGTAGGGATAATTCCATCATATATCTTACCTGTTGAACCATCTATTGAAATTTCAGAACCTTCTGTGAATACCTTACCACCAAGAGTGAACTTCTTTGCAGCCTCATCCATAATAATATCGCCGCAACCTGAAACACAGCAAGTACCCATTCCTCTGGCAACAACTGCTGCATGTGAAGTTCTTCCTCCACGAACTGTAAGAATACCCTGTGAAGCTTTCATACCTTCAATATCCTCAGGTGAAGTTTCAAGTCTTACAAGAATAACCTGTTCACCTGCTGCATGCTTAGCCATGGCATCTTCTGCTGTAAATACAACCTTTCCGCAGGCAGATCCCGGTGAAGCACCAATTGCACTTCCAATTGGAACGGCATCCTTAACTACCTTTGGATCAAACTGTGGATGAAGAAGTGCATCAAGATTACGAGGCTCGATCATGGCAACAGCCTTCTCCTTTGTTATCATGCCTTCATCAACAAGATCACATGCTATCTTAAGAGCAGCCTGTGGTGTTCTCTTTCCATTACGAGTCTGGAGCATGTACAACTTTTTGTCTTCAATAGTAAATTCCATGTCCTGCATATCGCGGTAATGGTTCTCAAGAATATCACATATCTCTTTGAACTGTTCAAATACTTCAGGCATTGTGTCTGCCATCTCTTCAATCTTGTTAGGAGTACGTACACCGGCTACAACGTCTTCTCCCTGTGCATTCATAAGGAATTCACCGTCAAGCTTCTTCTCACCTGTAGAAGGATTACGTGTAAATGCAACACCTGTACCTGATGTATCACCCATATTACCAAATGCCATCATCTGTACATTAACAGCTGTTCCCCATGAATAAGGAATATCATTATCACGTCTGTAAACGTTAGCTCTGTCATTGTCCCAGGAACGGAATACTGCTTTAACTGCTGCCATAAGCTGTTCCTTAGGATCTGATGGGAATTCTTCACCAATCTTTGCCTTATATTCATTCTTGAACATAAAAGCCAGTTCCTTAAGATCATCCTCAGTAAGTTCAACATCCTGAGTAACACCCTTTTTGGCCTTCATATCATCAATAAGCTCTTCAAAGTACTTCTTGCCTACTTCCATAACTACATCTGAAAACATCTGAATAAATCTTCTGTAGCAATCCCAGGCCCATCTTGGGTTACCTGACTTTTTGGCAATAACTTCAACAACATCATCATTAAGACCAAGATTAAGAATAGTATCCATCATACCAGGCATGGATGCTCTGGCTCCAGAACGAACTGATACAAGAAGTGGATTCTCGCTATCTCCAAATTTCTTACCGGTAATCTTCTCCATCTTACCGATATACTCCATTATCTGAGCCTGAATCTCATCATTGATAACTTCTCCATCTTCGTAATACTGGGTGCAGGCTTCTGTCGTAATAGTAAAGCCCTGTGGAACTGGAAGTCCGATCTTAGTCATCTCAGCAAGATTGGCGCCCTTACCACCGAGAAGATTACGCATACTGGCATCGCCTTCTTCAAACAAATAAACCCACTTTTTCATGTAAAATCCTCCTTGTTCTCTCAATATCCCTAAAGACAAATTAAGTCACATATTATTATGCCCATGAAATCATCAGCAATTCACTGAAGGCAAATCTATATGTGACTTTCGTTTTCCATAAGTTAATAATAACATATTTTCTATAATCTGGCAAGAACAATATCGTTTTTTTGTTAACTTATTTTTTATATTTTTTTAATTTTCATTTTAGACTGTATAACAAGGACACAATACCTGCAATTCAAGTGCCATATTACCCACCACCTGCAGAAGTGGGAGCCTACTTAACTAAGATAACATTGCACACCTGCATTACAACACCTTATTATTCATCATCTCCACGTACAAATGCAACCGCCTGTTTATGCACATTAATACGTGCTTCAGCAATGTCTCCGCCATATTCGCCGTCCACGGTCCAGGCAATTTCTTCATCGCATTTTACAGTTACTTCGCTTACGTGGTAATAATAAAAATATTTGCATGATACGTCACTTGTAAGAAGCGCATTTATGATAACCTGGAATTCGATTACATTTTTAGGTGCCTTAATGAAAAATGCCTCAAGCTTTCCGTCATCAAGTGCCACATCATCATCAAAGAGTGACAGGAAGCCACCCACAGAAAATGAGTTGGTTATCATTCCATAGATTATCTCATCTTCAAAATGCTCCTCACCCGCCGTAACCTCAATAGCATATTTCCTTACATATGGAAGCTTTTTCACCCCTTCAAAAAAATAAGCCAATTTTCCAAGAATATTCTTGGTTATCTGTGAGGTTTCATAGGATACCTGTGTAAATGCACCAAATGCAGCAATGTAATCAAAATAATCACCATTAATCTCGCCTATATCACATAAAACAGGCGAACCGGTAATGGCAACTCCCGCAGCTTCAGTCATATCCTTAGGCAGCTTAAATGACTTTGCAAAATCATTTACTGTGCCTGCAGGAATATAACCACATGGTGGAGGATTACCAATAGTCATAAGTCCGTCAGTTACCTCATTTAGGGTTCCATCTCCCCCGGAACATACAACAATATCATAATTCATTCCTGTAGCTATAATCTTTGAACGGGCATCCCCGGTTTTCTTTGTTGAATATATTGTTACTTCATAATCATTTTCACAAAAAAGTTCCACTATTTCCGAAAGTTTTTCCTTTATAACTCCCCTTCCGGAATATGGATTATACAAAAACAACAGCTTTTTCAAACACTTGCCTCCCATATTACATAAAAATTACTAACTTAAAATTATCACATTAATATTCATCGTATTATAATTATCGCCTTAATATCTATCATATTAATTCACATTAGATTCATAGCATTGAATAACATTATAATTTATCGCATTAATTCACATTAAATTCATCGTATTGAATCGCATTATAATTTATCGCATTTAATTCATCATATTAAATTGCCTTAATATTCACCGTATATCAATCAATCCCGCTTGTTATAAACATAGCATCTCCAAATGAAAAGAATCTGTATTCCTCCTTAACGGCAATTTCATAAGCGTGCATAATATTATCTTTTCCGGCAAGTGCTGAAACTAACATAAGAAGTGTGGATTCAGGAAGATGAAAATTAGTAATAAGTGCATCAAGCACCTTAAACTTGTAGCCAGGATATATGAAAATATCCGTATTACCCTGACCAGGATATACAATACCATTCTCATCAGAACAGGATTCCACTGTACGACAGCTTGTTGTTCCCACACAGATTATCCTTCCGCCCTTGGCCTTCGTCTCATTTATCATATCAGCGGCTTCCCTGGTTACGCTGTAAAACTCTGTATGCATATGATGCTTGGTCACATCATCAACCTTAACAGGCCTGAAGGTTCCAAGTCCAACATGAAGTGTAACACTTGCAATATTAATTCCCATATTTTTAATGGTTTCAAGCAGTTCACTTGTAAAATGAAGTCCGGCAGTAGGTGCAGCTGCAGAGCCCTCATACTTGGCATAAACCGTCTGGTATCTGTTCTTATCCTCCAGCTTGTGGGTAATATATGGAGGCAGAGGCATCTCACCAAGCTCATTAAGCACTTCCTCAAATATTCCGTCATATTCGAACTTTACATGTCTGTTGCCATCCTCAAGTACATCCATTATCTCGGCTTTAAGAATTCCGCCGCCAAATGATACTCTTGCCCCAGTTCTAAGCTTCTTGCCCGGCTTTACAAGTGTCTCCCACACATCATCACTTATACGTTTGAGAAGAAGTATCTCCACGGCACCGCCTGTTCCTTCTTTTTTTCCTATAAGTCTTGCAGGAATTACCTTTGTATTATTAATTACAAGGCAGTCCCCAGGCTTAAGATATTCCGGCAATTTATTAAAAACTGAATGCTCTATTTCCCCGGTATTCTTATCAAGCAGCATCAGTCTTGAATCAGAACGTTTCAAAAGCGGATCCTGTGCAATCAGCCTTTCTGGAAGATCATAATAAAAATCACTTGTTTTCATATTATACAAAACCTCCTGAAAAAAGTACGCAAAATGTACTGAAAAACTTCTATAGATAAGGGTAGTATAGCCGTAATCCTGTAATAAAGCAAGTTCTAACAGCTTTTACCCTGATATTACGTGATTTTTGCTTGTCATTTTTATAAAATTATTATAAAATAATAATATTACAAACTAGGAGGGATGCCTATGTCAGTTACAACATTTGCTGCTATAGATGTCGGTTCGAATGAGCTGTCCATTAAGATATTTGAACTGACAGACAAGAATGTTATACGTAAACTGAACCATGTACGTCATGTTATGGAACTTGGCAGTGATACATATGCCAATGGATATATATCTACACACATGATTGACGAACTTTGCGAAGTTTTAAAGGATTTCACCATGATCATGAAGGATTACGGTGTTACAGAATACAGAGCATATGCTACAAGCTCGATACGAGAAGCCGGCAACAGACACTTTCTTCTTGACCGCGTAAGAGTAAGAACCGGAATCAATGTTATAATATTAAGCAATCCTGAACAGCGTTTTCTTATGCTTCAGGCTCTCGCTCTCAATGAACCTGATTTCAATAATATTATCAAGCACGGTGCAATTGTTCTTGAAAGCGGTTCTGGAAGCTCCCAGGCAACATGCTTCTCTAATGGGAAAATGATAACCTCACAGAATCTTCGTCTTGGTTCAATCAGAATTAATGAATTTTTAAAAACCTTGGAACGTTCTGCAGACAGTTATTTTGACCTTTTGAAGGAATACATTGCTGCAGATATTAATACAACATATAGAAAGCATTTTATAAAGTACAAAATAAAGACCATACTTGCAGTAGGTGAAGGTCTTAATTCTCTTTGTAAGTATGTAGACTACTATATGCCAGGCTGCAGTGTGCTTGATGCCAAACAGATGAATGATATGTATAATTCTCTTATGAAGCTGTCACTTAAGGATCTTGCAAGGATTGCCGAGACATCTGAAGAGCAGGCAAGGCTTATAAGACCTACAGCCATGATTTATAAACAGATTATGGATATTAATAATGCTGAACACATAAAATTTAATGTAACAGACCTGTGCGATGGTATGGCATACGAATATGCTGTTTCCGTCAAAAAACTTATTCCTGTAAGGAATTTTGATGGAGATATTCTTTCAGCAATACGCAAGATTGCCATCAAGTATGGTTCTAACAGTGATCACACCTCTTACGTTGAGAAAATAGCCTTAGGCATATTTGATGCCTTCAAAGAATCCAGTGGTCTTTCAAGCAGAGACCGACTTCTTATGCAGGCTGCAATAAGAATGCACGACATTGGAACTTATGTTAGTTTCCAGAATATTGAGAAGAACTCAGCACATATTATCCTCTCTTCCGATATAATTGGCTTAACTTCAAGAGAAACCCACATAGTTGCCGGCATTGTCCGTTACAAGGTAACAGAATTCCCGGCTTTATCAGACATGGAATATAACGTGTGTGATGATGACTATATGAAGATTGCCAAACTTACGGCAATCTACAGACTGGCAAACAGCCTTGATACAAGCAAATGCCAGAAGTTAAAGAATGTAACTGTAAGCAATAAGAATGACAAGCTGATAATATCCTGTGACACATTTATGGATCTTACACTGGAGCTTGCATCATTTGACGAATCCTGTGCATTTTTCAAGCAGATATTCGGTATAGTTCCAAAATTGAAACAAAGGAGGATTATCAATGTTTAAGTCAGATTTTAAAAATCCAGAATATTATGATAACAGAGAGCTTAGCTGGCTCGAATTCAATAAAAGAGTGCTGACAGAAGCAAAGGATGATACACTCCCTCTTCTTGAAAGACTTAAGTTTTTAAGTATTACTGCATCAAATCTTGATGAATTTGTTATGATACGAGTTGCATCTCTTAAGGATATGGTACACGCTGGCTACAAGAAGAAGGATATTGCAGGCATGACACCAGAGGTTCAGCTCAAAAAAATAAGTGCCGGTTGTCATAAGCTTGTGAATTCACAGTATAAGCTTTTTAACAACACATTTATTCCTTTACTTGCTGATAACAATATAAGACTTATCACCTCACATGAGGACCTTGATAAGGATCAGGAAGAATACGTGGACAGATATTTCCACCAGGAGGTTTATCCTGTTCTTACACCAATGGCTGTTGACTCATCACGACCATTTCCTCTTATCAGGAATAAGTCACTTAATATAGCAGCTCTTTTACAGAATGACAAAACCGGTGATGAATACGAATTTGCCACAGTACAGGTTCCATCTGTACTTCCAAGACTTGTACGTATTCCATCAAAGCACGAGAAGGACATTACATTTATTCTTCTTGAGCAGATAATTGAGAAAAATATAGATAAGCTCTTCCTTAACTACAAGGTTGTATGTGCGTCACCTTACCGTGTAATGCGTAATGCCGATCTTACAATCGAGGAGGATGAAGCTGCTGATCTTCTTACTGAAATTGAAAAACAGATAAGAAAACGTCAGTGGGGTGAAGCAATACGTCTTGAAGTTGAAGATGGCATTAAGGACAGACTCCTTAATTACCTTGTTGATAATCTTGGTATTGGCAATGAAGATATATTCAATATTTCAGGTCCTCTTGACCTTACATTCCTTATGAAGATGTACGGAATAGAAGGCTTTGATAATCTTCGCAATAATCCATTTAAGCCACAGCCTGTAGTTGATATCGACAATGACCGTGATATATTTTCACAGATTCGCGAAAAGGATATATTACTTTTCCATCCTTTCCAGACATTTGATCCGGTAGTTGACTTTGTACGCCAGGCGGCATCAGATCCAGATGTTCTTGCCATTAAACAGACTCTTTACAGAGTCAGCAGCAATTCTCCTATCATTTCATCCCTTGCCCTTGCTGCCGAGAATGGAAAACAGGTTTCTGTTCTTGTAGAGCTTAAGGCACGTTTTGATGAAGAGAACAATATTGTATGGGCAAGAAAACTTGAGCAGGCAGGATGTCATGTAATCTACGGACTTGTTGGACTTAAGACACACAGCAAAATTACTCTTGTTGTACGTCGTGAAGAAGATGGTATCAGAAGATATGTACATCTTGGAACAGGTAACTACAATGACTCAACTGCTAAGCTTTATACTGATATGGGTCTGTTTACATCATCAAGACCTATTGGTGAAGATGCTACTGCAGTATTTAATATGTTATCCGGTTACTCTGAGCCACCATCATGGAATAAGCTCGCTGTTGCTCCATTATGGCTTCGTGATAAGTTTATGGAGTGCATTGAACGTGAAACAGCCCATGCAAGAGAAGGCAAGGAAGCCAGAATTATAGCCAAAATGAATTCTCTGTGCGATGCCAAAATTATTGCTGCACTTTACGAGGCCTCTGCTGCCGGAGTTAAGATTGATCTTATTATCCGTGGTATCTGCTGCCTTAAGGTAGGCATCAAAGACGTAAGTGAGAATATCACTGTCCGTTCAATAGTTGGTAATTATCTTGAACATTCACGAATATTCTACTTCTATAATGACGGATATGAAGATATATTTATGGGAAGTGCTGACTGGATGCCACGTAACCTTGATAAACGTGTTGAGATTCTCTTCCCTGTTGAAGAAGAAAAGCTTAAGGATGAAATCAAGCATATTCTTGACATTCAGTTAAAGGATAACGTTAAAACAAGAATCAAGCTTCCTGACGGTTCTTATGAATTCCTTCGCAATGATGAGAAACCACTGTCATCACAGGATTATTTCTGCAAAGAGGCTATGAGAGCTGTTAAACAGTTCAAAAAATCCAAAGGCAAATCAAGAACATTTGAACCTATGATGAATCCAGAAGAATAAGATATAGCTTTACCAGGCGACTTTGTTATATTGGATTTGTTATATATAACATTGTCATGCTGGTTTTGTTTATAATTAGTTTTGTAACAATTGATTTTGCTATTGTTAATTTTGTTATAATTGGTTTAGCTTTGTTTATATTCATTGCAATAATAACCCCGTCCATCTCTTACATCATCAGGTAGTGTAAAAAAGTTTGTGTTTCTGGTAAAAAATGGCTCCTTTTTGGTAAGAATTCAGATATGACAATTCTTATCGAAAAGGAGTATTTTTATGGCAGTTGCAAAGGAACAAATTCGACAGATTATCTCAGAAAACAACATTAGTAGCGTTGCCGATGTATACACGCTTCTGAAAGACAGCTTCAAAGATATCCTGCAGGAGCTGATGGAGGCAGAATTAGATGCAACCCTCGGTTACGAGAAAAATCATAAGGGAGATTTGCAGACAGACAATAAAAGAAATGGACATTCCACAAAGAACTTAAAAAGCCAGTATGGCGAATTTCAAATTGACGTACCAAGAGACCGCAATGGAGAGTTTGAACCGAAGCTGATTCCTAAATATCAGCGGGATATTTCCGGGATTGAAGAAAAAGTGATCTCTTTGTATGCCCGTGGTATGAGTACACGTGACATTCATGACCAACTTCTGGATCTTTATGGAATTGAATTATCAGCTGAAATGGTCAGCAAGATCACAGATAAGATTCTACCTCAGGTCAAGGAGTGGCAGTCCCGTCCTCTGAACCCGGTGTATCCTTTTGTATTCATGGATTGTATTCATTACAAAGTCCGGGAAGATGGCAGGATCTTAAGCCGTGCTGCTTATGTTGTTCTTGGTGTTACAGTGGAAGGGTACAAAGATATCCTCAGCATCACAGTGGGAGCCAATGAAACCAGCAAGTTCTGGCTTGGAATGCTTAACGATCTGAAGAATCGCGGAGTAAAAGATGTCCTTTTCTTCTGTGTAGATGGGCTTCCGGGCTTTAAAGAAGCCATCCAGGCAGTCTATCCGCAGGCAGAAATCCAGAGATGTGTCATCCATATGCTGCGTAATTCTTTCAAGTATGTAAACTATAATGATCTGAAAAAGTTTTCCTCGTATTTCAAAGCGGTATATAATGCTCCGAATGAAACAGCCGCTTTATCAGAACTGGAGAATATTAAGGAGAAATGGGGAAAGAAATATCCCTATGCTATTAGCAACTGGGAAAATAATTGGGAAGATGTAAGTTCCTTTTTCCAGTTTTCAAACGACATCAGGCGCATTATGTACACCACAAATATCATAGAGGGATTGAACCGTCAGTACCGGAAAGTCACGAAAACCAAGAGTGTATTTCCAAGCGATACAGCATTGGAAAAGATGCTGTACCTTGCCAGTGAAAATATAGTCAAAAAATGGACGCAGAGGTATCGAAACTGGGATCAAGTGTTGAATCAGTTGATTGTCCTATATGGAGAACGGCTTACCAACTATCTGTAGAGAAAAGAAAAGCAGGAATGGATTTGCTCCAAAGCTGACCATTCCCGCTTCCTTTCTATTCCGTCGGCATCTGTATTATTGCCAGAATTTCCCTGCTCCATTCCAGAGGTCGGGTGTGGGCAGCGCCCACGAAAAAAGCAATCAATACAATGTCTTATTTGTTATGCAAAAAAATCAAAACGGATGTATAAAATCTTATCAGATGGTTATACTATAAATAGAAAGATAAATTCGACAACAACATAATCA
Source organism: Lachnoclostridium sp. UBA2905 (assembly GCA_002349525.1). Taxonomy (GTDB): domain Bacteria; phylum Bacillota; class Clostridia; order Lachnospirales; family Lachnospiraceae; genus V9D3004. The sequence goes on along the minus strand of DEDL01000003.1, from coordinate 37,598 downwards.
TAAATTCGACAGCAAAACCTTACATATCTATTTCTTATCAGAAAGATTCACTTTCCAAAGACACAAGATTTTTTACAGCCTCAAAAGAAATGTTGATTTATTCTTATATTGCTTATTTAAATTTTCTCAAGAAATCCCTCTAGAGAATTCGATTTTGCTGCTATTTTATGCCATTTTGTGAGCGGTGAGATATTTCTTTCATTCATAATATTATTACGAATATCATCTGGAATTTTTCCTAACTCAAATAACAATTCTAGTACAAACTCAGCCTTGCCTTCAGCTTTACCTTCATATCGTTCATCCCTAAACATTTCTTCGAAGATCGTATAACGCTCCTCCATCTCCCGATCGCTTTTAATCTGATGAATTGTTTTTTTGAAGTATTTTTCCTCCGATGTACAGAGGAATTCTATATAGGGATTATAGCATGGAGCGTTAATTTTGAAAAGCCACCGTACCAAACTAATGATACAATGGCTTTCTTTTTCATTCATAAATGATTTTTATTCAACTACCATGCCTTCCCGGGTGCTTGGTAGTTGAGGTATGTTGTGATAATCCGGACAGAGAACCGTCCCCTTGTCCTTCTATCCCATAATAGTTCTGGAAATAATATCCATAACCTTATCGTAGCAGCCTCCACATCCTGTAGAGCACCGTGTTGTGTCTTTTACATCTTCAAAAACTTTAAGAAGCTCTTCCATGTTGCTGTGTTTATGTACCTCATCAATAATATCATAGTAGCTAACGTGGTTACATTTACATACTATGTAATCGCCATCCGGCATCTTCTCCTCCTGTTTTTTCTCCTCCACTTCTTTTTTCCAGAGACTGTGCAGATTGCAGTACGCATATGCGGCAACCACTTCATCACCTTCACAAATAGCAAAGGATGCCTGCGGTTTATCACCAGGCTTTAAAACCTTTCTTTGATTTCCCTGTTTTGTCTCAAGAGAAATCCATTCAATATAGTGTTCCGGAAGCATTGGATGAGAAACCTCACCTACTGTCACCGTCACCTGATTATTCTTTACTACACAAACAGGAATATGTTTTTCTGCTGCTGCCTCTGTGACACCCGGAATCAACTCTTTCATTTTTTCCCCGCAGCACATCAGCGGAACGCCGCTTTCCTTAACAATCGCTGCAATTTTTCCACAATGTTCACAAACATAAAATTTTTGTTCCATAATTCATCATCCTTTTTTGTATTTTCTGTTTTTTATCTTACCATATACATGTTGATATCGCAAGTCAGGAGTTGAGGACAGTAACGGAAAATAACGTTCTTTTATTCTTCCTCCTGTTCAGCCAGTTCTTTACTATAAGCATACAAGTCATCATTAATTAATAAAGCAATGCTCATATCCATCAAACCATCGCTTTCTATCCTCACTCTAAAAAGAGGATAATAACGACCAAAAGATTCTTTATTTTCTTCAATATCTGCAAAAATCTTTTCCCAATCTTTATCACGCATTAAGAAATATCGATTCTGTTCAATCAACCATTCGCATCTTCTGCGGGAATCCTCTTCCATAAGTTCAGAAAACTCTTCTTCTTCAAGAGCCGTATCTAAGAACTTTCTTGACCCACCAAGGGATTTCATTAATACCGGACGCATGGTATCACCTTTTTCGTAAAATATCATATCATCATAGTCATTTATATCATACTTCTCGAGTTTTTCCAGTCCATTTTCACGAGTTTTTTCCATCACCTGATGAAATGCATCAGCAGGATCCTGCCTGATAGCCATGTCAAAATCTTCATCTGATACATCTTCATCCATTATATTGATTTTCATCTGCTCAGCTTCCTTAGCTAAATATGCATCTATGATTTCGTCCACATTGCATTTATCACCAATTCCTGCGTTCAATGCACTGCGAATCTCTTTTATTGGAATATATCGATTAACCTTTTTATTTTTTGCACCTGAAAATGCGAACTGTGCCATCAGTGTCCAAATACCATATGGATGTTCTTCTTCCTGATCAATTTTCAGTGCATCTTCACAGTTCTTATCCACCAGATGAAACTTGGCATCCATCACGCACTTGATAAATATATAATATTTGAGATTTCCTTCACCATCCTGAAATGATACATAGCCACACAGCCTTTCCAAATCAAAACCCCATAACATGTAGTTATAAAAACAGTCATTGAATCCTATTGTTCGTAATTTATACCCGGCAAATTCTTGCTTCCAGAAGGCTTCTATTGCCTCATTTGAAAAGCTTTGACGTATATATGCCCCAAACGCAGCATCCTTAGTGCCAAGATAGAATTTCTCAAAAACATCTAACTGTTCATTTTCTGATAGCGGAAGCTGAGATGCTCTTTTTAAGAATCTCTTCACATCACAGCGATCCGGCATTTCAATCGGACTTTCAAGATACTCATTTGCAATCTCAACAGCCTTCTTACATTGCCCACGTGTAATATCTCCGTAGGTGAAGGCCTTAGTTCCTAAACGAGCCTCTATCAGGCATGCTATTGCCAGCAGATATGATATGGCTCTCCCTGAGTCTTCGCTCCCCATTCTTGATACACATGGTTGAATTTTTCATCATTCCAATCATACGGTAAATACGCCGGCAATGCTCCAAATATGGCATCACCTGCTTCGGGTTCAACCTTGTTATCACCTACCAGATTCCTTGGCAGATAATAATTCTCAGCCGTCCTCATATAAGTGTAATCTCCTACTGTATTCCATCCAATTTGAGTCTTTTCCCTATTCCATCTATATGTTGTTTCACGTTCTTCTGTTGGGACAAGACAGATTGTGTCAACATCATGAATCTTGATTTTTCTCTTCTCCGCAAAAGGAAATTTCTTTACCAGCAGAAGAGTTTCCTCATACACTTTCTCCCATTCTTCTCTGGTAACCGACTTTGATATTATCATGTTAATAAAAATACCCATGCTTAACCTCCTGAATATATACTATGCTTATGCTATATCATATATTTTATTTGCACGCAATTACATTGCATTATTTTTATTCCGTTTTGGGTAACCCATTCTGCCAATGAAATATCTTTCAGGTTTTTCATTATCAAGTTTCAGGATAAAAACTGGGGTATCAGAGAAGAGAATGGGGATTGGAAAACTCGATGTGTTTTGATAGAATGTAAGAGTACAAGACACTGCTATTACAAAATTCATATGAGGAGAAATAAAATGACTGGATTTTTATTCGTAGCTCTGGGAGGTGCTCTTGGAGCTTCTTTCAGATATGGCATCAGCCTGATTCCGTGGAAAGGAACCTTTCCTGTATTGACACTGATTACAAATATTTTAGGTGCGGTATTAATCGGACTGATCGTGGGAATAGCATCTGGAAACGGAAAAATGTCAGACAGTCAGATACTCTTCTGGAAAACGGGAGTATGTGGCGGCTTTACCACATTTTCCACCTTTTCACTGGAAGCCATGAACCTGCTGGAACAGGGAAAAACTGCTTATGGAGTCTTATATATCATATTTAGTGTTCTGGCATGTATCGTAGGTGTTTATCTGGGAAGAATGCTGGGAAGACATATAGCATAATATGATGCAGTGTACATTAGACCATTTTTCATTATAGGAAACGCCGAGCATGTTCATCATTACAGTCAAGAGATAGACGGGGTTTTATTTTGCTTGTGTCAATTCAACTATAATCCCAGGGCTTTTTTTGCCAGCCTGTCTGCTTCATCATTATATTTATCTCCGGAATGACCTGTTACTTTGTGAAAGCTTATGGCAATCTGGTTTTTATGCTCATCAAAAAACTGCTTATATGCTATAGTGCCTTCCTTTCCGGCCTTCCATTCTCCCAAGGACCATTTTGCAATTCCTTCATAATCATGATATACCTTCACCGCTTTACAGCCCTTGCTTATAGCAAGTAAAATGCCTGCTTCAGAGCCTTTTATCTCTCCTGCAACATTTCGCATGGAGGCAAGATTTTTGTCATCATAAGCTTTATAGTCCCTTATAATCTCGTCCCCATAAAATGCAATCAATCCATATGAAAACCTTTTTGTTGTATTATCATAACTTCCATCAACATATACAGTCATGGTATCAGCTTCGGCCACGTCACAGACAACCTGCTTCTGATCATTTATAAAATCCTCGGCTTCAGAAAGAATTTTAAAGCTTTTATACACTGCTCCACTATATCCATCCACCTGTGCCTTGCATTCATCCCAACTTTTATATATTCCTGGCTTTTTTCCTTTTTTTACAGCATAAAATTTACCTGCCAATTGATTTGCTCCCTTCTGCAATTACTTTCTTATCTCCAGACACAGCCTGTATCTTTACATACAGTTTTTTGTCCGCCTTAAGACTTTTAACAAGATTATTAATAATATTTTTTGTAGAAGTTCCGTACAACTTCACCAGACTTATACTGGTTTTCTTCTTTCCAAGGTAAGATACCTTCTTGTACTTCTTATTATTGCCATACGATACGTATACATTGTAGCCCTTGGCGCCACTCACCTTTTTCCATACAAGCTGTCCGGATGATCGGACATATTTCACGCCCCCGATGGCTGATATTTTTATACCCGGCACTGGCTTACACAAAGCACTTTCCGTATTATCAGGATATACAAAGCTTATTTTATAATAATACTCTTTTCCACCTTTTGCTGATTTGTCCTTATAAGAGGTCACAGCTGTTTTTCCTTTTTTTAATAAGCCGACGGTCTTTATTAGCTTATATTTACCCTTTTTACCTCTTGCCCGGTAAATGTTAACTCCTGTTGCAGTTTTTCTGTTTTTCCATTTTATTTTTATGGCTTTTGTATCAGATACAGTTTTTGGTTTAGCAGGCGCAGTAAGGTCATATGTCCGGCTTGTTACTACATTGTCACCTGTGTTGGTATTTTGTGCCTCTTGCGCAGTCTGGCTGCTTTCAATGGCAAACGTTTTCTTAAATATTTCCTCATGTATATTGCCTGCATTGTCATTTATATTGTCTTTATTGTTTGCATTGTCTTTATTGCCTGTATTTTCTTTATTTTGTGTATCTTCATATGTCACCTTAAATGAAACCGTTATATAGTCAGTCCTATTATCATTTACCTTAAACTTAAAATGCATTGCTTCAACATTATTGGGACTTACATCTATATAAGATGATGCATTCATGGCATTTATATCAAGTTCATTTTTAACCGGAGTAATATCAATACCCTGATTGGCCTGAACCTCCATTGTTATCTTCACATTTTTAACCGAATCCCAGAGGTTATTAACTACAAATGAAGCCAGGACATTTTTTTCACTTCCTGTTTCTACAGAATAATTATTACCAATTTTACTGCCGCTTACCGGATCATACAAGGCTATATTGCCAAGCTTGACATTTGCATATGATTTTGCCTTAAGTGAATCATATATGTTAAGCATAGGGTATGTGGCTGTTTCACCATTCGGAAGTGTCTTATATGCTACCTTTGTTGTTCCATATATAAGACTGTTTCTGACATATCTTAGAAAATCCGGCGTATTTTCTTTTTCAAATGATCCAATTACAAGGGCAGCCGCTGCTGATACCATTGGTGCAGCCATGGAAGTACCACTCATGTAGGCATATTTGTTATCAAGTGTGGTTGACAAAATATTGTATCCCGGCGCAGCTATTTCATATTCAGATGTTGAGTATGGTTTTCCATCGTAATTAGACCATTGTAGAATATTTCCTGTACTGTCCTCTGCCATTACGCCTATGACAAATGGATATGATGCCGGATAGACATCATTTGCGTTTTCAAAACCGGACTCCTTAGTGGCAAACCCATCATTGCCTGCTGCCGCCACCAAAATACACTTTTCCGAAGCATTTGAAAGAACAGACTTTATTACCGCTGATTCCGTATATGTACCAAATGACATGTTTATGACGTCTGCATTCATATTTACCGCATAATTTATTCCGGCAATGACATCAGATACCTTGAAACTTCCATCCGATTTTCCGGACTTAACGGCCATAATTTTAGCATCATAGGCAATTCCTCTGCCTCCGCCGTTACCGGCAGTCATGGCAATTATCCCGGCAACGTGGGAACCATGTCCATCCTTATCAGTATCATATGGATTACCCTCGGCAGCGGTTTTAACAGAACCAAGTCCGCCAAGACCTCCAATGCCACCTATACCGCCAATGCCACCTATACCGCCGATGCCACCTATACCGCCGATACCACCTATATCTCCTATACCACCGATATCTCCAATGCCACCAACTATCTTCTGCCAGATAGCAACATAAGAATTAGTATCCTCTCCAGTAAAATTAGCACCATATATATCATCTACAACTCCATTGCCATCATCATCAACTCCGGGTGTTCCATTATACTCTGCCTCATTTACCCACATACTGTTTTTCAAGTCCTTGTGATTATAATTAACACCAGTGTCAATAACCGCCACTACAACATCTTTTCCAGCTTTTCCACCAGTTTCCTCCCATGCCTTATTGGCATCAACTGCGTTAATATACCACTGATCCTTAAGGTAGGAATCCTTAGATGTATCTATATCGTAAGAATCCACCGCCTCCGTGGTCTTACTGGTATTCAAATTATCGGTGTCCACATCACTAGTGTTTGGATTACCGGCTTTCGGATTATTGGCATTCGAAGTATTAGCATTCGGATTACCGGCATTCGAATTACCGGCATTCGGATTATTAGCATTTGGATTACTAGCATTTGGATTACCAGCATCCACATACATTGTTGCATCCTGACATACATCCTTAAAAATCCCTGCATTTTTAATTGCAGCAAATGTCTTAAGCCTGCCAACACCACTCTCAATCTCAACAGTTACCTCATAACAGGTGAAACCACTCCCTGATTCATTATCAGAATATAAGATATCAATATCTGACACCTGACTAACTCCATAACAAGCGCCTATCTTTTCTACAACAGTATCCTGTGCCATTCCCTCTGTTGTTATAAGAAGAACAAACCTATCTGTTTCAGCTGCAAGAACAGTATAGTCCCCGCCAAATACAAACCTGTTTCCGACACATACACTCAAAAACAAGCTCAGAAAAATAGACGTTAAAAAAATTACATATCTACATTTTCTATAAAAAACATTAAAGTACATCTCTTTTTCACCTCAATTACATCTCAGGCGAATCAAATCACCTGATTCCTCTTGCGATTTGCTTTTATATTAGCACAGTGGTATTCTTATGACAAGGCAGACCACAAAACCACTATTCACAGTAACTGCATAAAGTGGCCACCTGCATATTTCCCTGGCGACTGCGATTTTTGTGCAGCTTCGCCTTTAGGGTTTGGCGGTTGTACGAACCTGCCTAAGACATACGCAGTCCCTGTGAAGTCGCTGGTCCTTAATGAACAGCGAGCTCACGAAGCTGTGAATTTAGGACCACTGCGACGAGCCGGAGCGAGAGCGTGCTGCGAATGGCTTAGGCAGATTTGTATAACAAAAATCCAAGTTAGAAAACTACATCAAAAACCAAAGGAGCCCCACATGAAAAGAATTCTCAGCATCCAGGACATATCCTGCATTGGCAAATGTTCCCAGACAATAGCACTCCCAGTACTATCTGCAATGGGCATAGAAACATCCATAATTCCCACGGCTGTACTTTCAGCCCATACAATGTTCCCCGGATTTACCTTCAGGGATTTAACAGACGATATTCCTGACATAATCAATCACTGGCTCTCCCTTGACATAAATTTTGATGGGATACTCACAGGCTATCTTGGTTCCGCCAGACAAATTGACATGATTTCCCATATATATGAAAAATTCCGACAGGATAACACAATCATAATTCTTGATCCGGTATTTGCAGACAAAGGCCGCATGTATACCGGTTTTGATATAGATTATGCCAATAAGCTTGGCAGCCTCTGTAGTAAAGCTGATTACATCGTACCTAATATTACAGAGGCCTGCTACCTTGCCGGAGTGCCTTACAAAGAAGAATATGATATAGATTTCATTGAAAAAATAATGGACATACTTGTAGATAAGGGTGCTAAAAATGTTATTGTAACAAGCATCCAGACTAACAACAAAAATGGAATTGTCTGCAGACTCCAGAACGAAGATAGTTTTTCTGTTTTTCGTGACAACATCGATGCTCCTTTTCATGGAACGGGAGATTTATTTGCAAGCACATTTGCCGGAGGACTTATTAATGGAATGACCGCCTATGAGGCAGCAACACTTGCCGTTGATTATGTAAATGAAACCTTGAAAGCAACAATGGAAGATAATAAACATAACTGGTATGGAGTGAACTTTGAAACAACCATACCATATCTTACAGACAGAATACGTAAAAAGAATGAAAATTAAGATAAGAATACAAGGGTGAAGAAATATATAAATCTAGGAATATAGGAATATAAGAATATATAAATATATAACAAGCAGGTGCCATATACAACATATAAAGCACCGTATATAACCTTATAATGCACCATATAAAACATATAGAAAGCACCATACACAACCATATAAAAAGCACCGTATACAGCAGCTTATCAGCTGCCATATATGGTGCTTTTTAACACATTATAAGTTAGTACTTAAGCAAGAACCAACTTATAATCTAATTAATTCTTATCCAGGAAATCACGTGAAATCAATCTAATTAATCTTGTCAAAAAATCACTTGAAATTCAAATTAAATCCTCAAGACAAAAAACAATTAGAATGCCATCTTCTCTTCAAAATAAGCTCTAAGATCTTCAATCTTAATTCTTTCCTGCTCCATAGTATCACGGTCACGAACTGTAACGCATCCGTCCTCTTCAGAGTCAAAATCATATGTTATACAGAAAGGAGTTCCAATTTCATCCTGTCTTCTATAACGTTTTCCAATATTTCCTCTGTCATCAAACTCACAATTATAATATTTTGAAAGCTCTGCATAAACCTTCTCTGCCTGCTCGCTAAGCTTCTTTGAAAGTGGAAGAACACCAACCTTAACAGGTGCAATAGCTGGATGGAAATGCATAACAGTTCTTGTATCTCCATCAGGAAGCTCTTCTTCATCATAAGCGCTGCAAAGGAATGCAAGAGTTACACGGTCAGCACCAAGTGATGGCTCAATAACATATGGAATATACTTTTCCTTCTTCTCATCATCGAAGTAACTCATATCAACCTTAGAAACATTCTGATGCTGTGTAAGGTCATAATCAGTTCTATCAGCAATTCCCCAAAGTTCTCCCCATCCGAATGGGAAAAGGAATTCAATATCAGTTGTAGCATTACTATAGAATGAAAGCTCTTCAGCGTCGTGATCACGATAACGCATCTCATCTTCCTTAATACCAAGATTCTTAAGCCAGTCGATGCAGAACTGTTTCCAGTATGCAAACCACTCAAGGTCTGTTCCAGGCTCACAGAAGAACTCTAATTCCATCTGCTCAAATTCTCTTGTTCTGAAAGTGAAGTTACCTGGTGTAATCTCATTTCTAAAAGATTTACCAATCTGTCCAATACCAAATGGAATCTTCTTACGTGATGTTCTCTGAACATTCTTAAAGTTAACGAAAATACCCTGTGCTGTCTCAGGTCTGAGATAGACTGTGTTCTTGGCATCCTCAGTAACACCCTGGAATGTCTTAAACATAAGGTTAAATTCTCTGATGTCAGTAAAATTCTTCTTACCACAGGTTGGACATTCGATACCATTCTCCTCTATGTAGCTCTTCATTTTCTCATGTGACCATGAATCAACAGAACCTTCAATTGTAATACCATGATCCTTCATATAATTCTCAATGATCTGATCAGCTCTGAATCTCTCATGACATTCCTTACAATCCATAAGTGGATCGGAAAATCCTCCAAGATGTCCTGAAGCAATCCATGTCTGTGGGTTCATAAGAATAGCACAGTCAACACCTACATTGTACTTATTCTCTCTGATGAACTTGCTCCACCATGCATTCTTAACATTGTTCTTGAGCTCTACACCGAGATTTCCATAATCCCATGTATTAGCAAGTCCGCCATAGATTTCTGAACCAGGATATATAAATCCTCTTGACTTTGCAAGTGCAACTATTTTGTCCATTGTTTTTTCCATATCGTTAACATCCTTTCCGGTTTTGTGTTTTCAAATTTACTAATTTCGATCAGCATTAACATTTATTCTACTATTAGACGATAATATTTTCAAGTACTTTATTAGCAAGGTATCTGCTTTCTTTATTAGCCTTCTTTATCCGCTTTCTTTATAAGCTTTCTTTATTATCTCTCTTTATTGTCTTAATGAACCTGTCATAATTTGAAAAAACCTTCATCATCAATAAATGACTCGGAATTAAACTTTACATTTCTGACTTCCTTCAGATATGCCTTTGAAACAGACTTCAAATTATCCAGTATTTCCGGCTTTAATGTAAAGGTATACAGCTTCTGTAATTTGACTCCCAGAATGTACTGCAGCGTATACAGTGTACCCGGAAGAACAGGGACAATATCTCCCCTCAGCTCATTTGCACATTCATCACATAAAAGGCCATGCCGCTTTGCCGAGAAAAAATTAAGCTTTTCCTTATTGCCACACCTCAGACAACAGGTGGTGTCGGGATATTCTCCTGTAAGAAGAAGCATCCTCCAGTCATATATGTACCTTACCAGCTCATTGCCAATAGTACCTGCCTCAAGAGCCTTATAGGACTGGAAAAGCAACAAAAGCTCATCCCCTGCATAAAGATTCTCCCTTGTATAATAGTCAGCCACTTCACTCATATACGATGCATAATAATACTTATCAAGATCCTTGGAAAATGAGTCAAAATGCTTTATAACATTTACAACATTAAGCGAATAGGAATCTCTTTGAGCATACACAAAAAACTCACCAAAGGTAAAGGCCTGGGTTGAGGATACCAGAGGATTGCGGGGCTTTACAGCCCCTCTTGCAAACGCTGATATTTTTCCTTTTTCTCTGGTGAGCAATACAATTCTTCTGTCTGTTTCGCCGATATTACGTGAGGATAATACAATCCCGGTTAATTTCTCCGGCGTCATCTTAACACACTCCTATCAATTACATAAGAATATCAGACCCCTGAAGCTTAAAACTCTCCGTATCTGTTGTCGTACTCATCATCATATTCATCATAATCATTAAAGCATTCATCTTCAAAACAGTCCTCGTAAAAGTCCTTCGGCGCCTCCAAGGTACAGGCGTATTCAAGGTAATCCTTTACACTTCCTGATTTTTCGAATCTTTTCCAAAATGCACTGTTTCCCATGACAATTCCTCCAGTCTAATATATCTTCACCTGCTCTACTAATTAGAATTGCCATAAAATGATTAATTATTCATCTTCCCTGTAACCAAAGTTCTTAATCAGAAAATCACTGTCTCTCCAGTTTTTCTTAACCTTAACCCAAAGCTTCAGATTAACCTTCATACCAAGCATGGCCTCAATATCTTTTCTGGCATCAGTTCCTATTGCCTTAAGCATGCTGCCCTGCTTTCCTATGATAATGCCCTTATGTGAATCTCTCTCACATATAATGGTAGCATCAATATCCATAATATTTCCACGTGGTCTTTCCTTCATAATATCAATTGCAACTGCAATTCCGTGAGGAATCTCATCATCAAGCTTTCTAAGCGCCTTCTCTCTGATAAGCTCTGCTGCAATCTGTCTTTCAGGCTGGTCTGTAACTGTATCCTCGTCATAATACTGTGGACCATCTTCCATGTATTTAAATATAAGAGGAATAAGATTTTCTGTATTCTCACCCTTCAAGGCTGAAAGTGGAATTATCTCTGCAAAATCGCATATATCCTTATAGGCATCTATAAATCCAAGAATCTCTTCCTTTTTAACCTTATCAATCTTATTAATAACAAGAATGACAGGTGTATCAACCTTTCTAAGACATTCTGCAATATGCTGCTCTCCGGCACCAATATAATCTGATGCCTCAACAAGCCACAGTATAACATCCACATCTCTCAGTGTACTTTCAGCAACAGAAACCATATATTCACCAAGCTTGTTCTTGGCCTTGTGAATACCTGGGGTGTCAAGGAAAATGATCTGTCCCTCTTCGTCAGTATACACTGTCTGTATTCTGTTTCTTGTTGTCTGTGGTTTATTGGAAGTTATTGCAATTTTCTGTCCAATAAGTCTGTTCATAAGAGTTGACTTACCAACATTAGGACGACCAATAAGTGCTGCAAAGCCTGACTTGTAATTGTTTTCCATATGAATCTTTTTTCTCCTTTTAAATATATCAAAATGATTTTATCAGCTAAGTTTTTCTATATTCATAAACAGGTCACTGTTTTCTTCTATAGCAGATTCACTTCCCACAACGCAGAGATAATCATCATCTATTACTGACTGGATTAAATCTGCATAACCCCTTATAGTTTCAGGGCCTGCCGAAAGTATCTCATCTCTTTCCTTCTGACGCATATCATCTGTAACACCTGTAATATAATGTGAAAATGCAACTCTGCCCTTTGTACTTGGTGTAATAGGAGCATCCTCATCACTCATGGTTCCAATAATGTATTTTGTCATCTCTCTTTCATCAACGTCAAATGACCTGATATAAGCAGGTACATTGGCAAATACATCATTTGTTGCAGCCAGCTTTGGATCCCTGTATGATGAGAAATAACCATTTCCTGTAATTGTAAATCCACAGGACGCACCATAGGCACCACCGGTAACACGTACATTCTGCCACAGGTATCCATAGCCAAGGATGGTTCTTAAGATCTTAAGTCCACCTGAATATTTATAACCATTATTTATAAAATTACCGCTTCTGGCAACATACTGTACCTTACCTGGTGTTGTAAAGCCCTCGTTGAGTTTTCCACGCTTTTGCTCATATACCTCAGGCATAGCCGGAAGCTTGGAATTATCTTTTTCGAAAAGCCTCTGTATCAGCACGCTCTCGCACTTTTCGTATTCAGCATAACCCTCGGCATTACATGTAATGCTGACAATAAGGTTATCCCTGTTAAATATTTTACTTAAAAGAGCCTTCATAATATCAATACATTCATCACAAAGCTCTTCATAATGATTGTATAAATGATCAATAAATCTGTAGAAGCTGACTCCTGTAAGCATATTATTATAATAAGCTGTTTCTGAGAAATAAGACATACTTCTTGATACAGCTGTAGAATTACCCATTGCCTCCATTGATGACTTACAGTCTGACCTTACCTCTGCAAGAATATCCCTTATACGTTTTTTATCTGTAAAAACGGACTCATTTATAATATCTCCAATAAGCTCAAAGGATTTCTTCATGGATGAATACAGAACCCTTGTGGTCACTTCCATCTGGATATTGGTATTACTAATATCTAGATTACGTGCTCTCACAACCGGAGCAATATTAATGCCACCAGTATGAAGATTAATCTCATTGGAAAGCTCAAGATAAGTGAACTTCTTTGTATCAATGCTTCCCAGTATAATAGCCAACAGATTGATATATGGGAGATATTCCTTATATTCGCTGACATCAAAGGCAAATCTTACATATGCTATATCATTGGTAAACATATTGTGATGAAGGACCTTGATTCCATTACATTCCTTCTCTTCAATAGGAAGAATACTTATATCCTTCTTAATATCCTCCCTTTTAAGAAGGGGAATAGTCATAAGTGCCTCTTTAGAATCAGGTGTTTCCTGATATTCCTTAAGTTTTCTTGTTTCCTCAACAATATTCTTAATCTCTTCTTCTGAAAGAGTTTTCTTGTATTCTGCCAGACGTTTTGCAAGTGCCTCATCCTTTTTACGGCTAAGGCCTGCCTCTGGAAATACATTAACAACTGCTGTATGCGGATTGTTAAGAAGGTACCTGTCAGTAAGCTTTTCAAAATAATCCGTATTAACAAGCTCTCTAAGCTTGGCAAATGCATCATTTAAAAGAAGTGATGAGAATGGATCGTTATCATCATAAAGCCATGTCTGCATCATGTTGATTCCATACATAAGTCCCTTTGGATATCTTCCAAAGTCTGCCTCACGATACTTAAATTCGTAGTATGAAACTGCTGCCTCAAGAGACTTTTTGTCTATTCCATTCTTCACAAGGTCTGTAAGTGTTTCCCTGATTATTGCAACAAACTTTTCACTTTTTTCTGCTACTGCCTCTCCTGCCCCGATTGAAAATACCGGCTGAAGCACCTCACAGTCATAGCTTCCACTAATATCATCTGCTATTCCTGCCTCTGTAAGAGCTTCCTTAACAGGCGCTCCCGGAACTGATATAAGAGCGTATGAAAGAACATTGAAGGCTAACTGTGTCACATTGTCAAGTCCACTGTCAACTACGCAGTTATAGCTGAAATAAGCCTTATCCTCATCCGACTGTGCCGAATATTTTTCATTAACAATCTTCATTGCATCGAATGGTTTCTGTTCCTTTATTGTTGAATCAATTGTAATAGCATTAAATTTATTGAGATACTCTTTATCCATCCATAAAAGTCTCTCCTCAATATCTATATCACCATAAAGATATATATAACTGTTGGATGGATGATAATACTGGTTATAAAAATCTAAAAATGCCTCATAAGAAAGGTCTGGAATATCATCAGGATCTCCACCTGACTCAAATCCATATGCATTATCCTCAAATAATGTCTTCTGTACAAGTCTTTCAAGCTGCTGTTCAGGTGAAGAAAATACCCCACGCATCTCATTGTATACTACTCCGTTAACAGTAAGCGGTGCCTCCTCATTCTCCATCTCATAATGCCAGCCCTCCTGCCAGAATACATACTTGTTGTGCTTCATTGCAGGATAAAAAACAGCATCCATATATACACTCATAAGATTAGCAAAATCCTTATCGTTGCAGCTTGCTACCGGATACATGGTTTTATCAGAAAATGTCATGGCATTAAGAAATGTATTAAGTGATCCCTTAACAAGTTCAACAAAAGGATCCTTAAGTGGATACTTCTTAGAACCACATAATACCGAATGTTCTATAATATGTGGTGTTCCCGTTGAATCCTTAGGAGGAGTTCTGTAGTTAATGGAAAACACCTTGTTCTCATCATCATTTTTAATAATGGCAACTCTTGCCCCACTTTTAATATGCTTAAAAAGATAGCCGGTACTGTTAATATCTGACATATTTTGAGATAATACCAGCTCATATACATCATATATCTCTTTTGAAAATGATTCCTTTAAAATTGTCTTGTTATTCATTCTATAATTCCTTTCCTTCACTGATATAATTCAGTTTTAGTATTATACCACCAAAGGGATTAAAAAACCACATATTTAATCTTTATTTTTGTTTAACAATTGACTTTTAAGGGCAAATATGGTAAAGTTATGCTGTTGTTAACATTTTAATTTTTTAGGAGGCAATATCAATGAACGGAACAGTAAAATGGTTTAATGCGAAAAAAGGTTTTGGATTCATCTCAGACGAAGAAGGAAAAGATGTATTCGTACACTTCTCAGCATTACAGATGGATGGTTTCAAAGTTTTAGAGGAAGGCGACAAAGTTGAATTTGAAGTTGTCAACGGAGAAAAAGGACCTCAGGCTGCAAACGTAATCAAGTTATAATCATCGCATGAATCATTTTAATTTTTATTATATATAGATGTATAGGGTAAAAGTTAAAAGTAATTAATGTAAGAATTGGTTGTAACAAAGGGACATATCACATAGTGATATGTCCCTTTTTCAGTATTCCCATATCTGCCATAAGCCATACAGAAACTGCACTTGTAAATACAATACAGCCAAGTATATATGCACTCTCTACACCAATACCTGCTGATACTATATTAAGAAGCTGCGGTATAATAATAATTCCACTAATATTAACTACCATATGGAGCCATATGGACTTGTAAAGACTGTTTCTGCTATACGCAACA
>DEDL01000003.1:7785-21588 GCA_002349525.1 Lachnoclostridium sp. UBA2905 | reverse complement strand
TTTGCCATGAAAGACTCCAAAGGCAAAGGCCTGAGCAAAATTGGCAAACATATATGAACCGCCTTTTTTGGCAAGCCTCATAACAATTCCCCTAAATAATATCTCCTCCGAGATTGGCGCAAAAAACATTGTATATATATAAATATATAATGATTTTGAACCATTAAGATTGCTTATAAGCTCAGCATAATTCTTAAACAATGCTGTATTACCAAATACCTGATAGCTCAAATTAAGAATACAATATACAAAACCCTGAAGAATTATTCCAAACAGGAGAAGCTTTAATGTATCCTTAAATACTCCATACCTTTTTTCATAAGCTAAGCACCTGGAATCTGAATAAGTATCATCACATGTCTGCCTGGCACATTCTGTGGTACCATCTTTCTGCTGATCATATTCCTTCTGGTCACAGTCCTGCCGGCCATATCCCATAGCACCGTATTCAAGCTTCTTCTTTTGCTCCATACGTTTCATAACTATAAGAACAACTATTCCCACTACTGCCGCCACAATGCTATATCCAACATTTGTAAGTACCATAAAATTATCATCTGATATATTCTTAAGAAAGACAAGTCTGGCAACTGTCATACCGATTACAACGAAAAACTGTAAAATAAAATTTGCAATAAATGCAAGCAGTACATATATTAAGGCCCTGATTTTTTTAGACATATTGTTCCTTTCCATACTTATGCTGCTCCTTTTAAAATCTAATATAAGATTCCCTTTTATCTCAATCGAGAAGAATATGTCAGCTTACNNTACGCTGACCAGAATCACGCACCCAGTCTCACCTGCGTTCGACTTGAATATTATGATTATAGTCCATTTAACTTACTATTGCAATTCAATAAGAAAAAAGGTATTATTTTTATTGTCTTAAACAAATATATGTGCTGTCATTGCAGCAGAATGGAGGAAACATGAAACTTTGGGGAGGACGTTTCACAAAGGAAACTAACAAACTCGTTGATAATTTTAATGCATCACTTCCTTTTGACAAGAAGTTTTATAAGGAAGATATTGAGGGAAGCATGGCACATGTTAAGATGCTTGCAAAACAGGGAATACTTACAGATTCTGAAAAAGATACTATTCTTTCAGGACTCGAAAGCATTCTTAATGATATAAACAGTGGAAAACTTATAATTGATGACGGTCATGAAGATATTCACAGTTTCGTTGAGGCTCACCTTATTGAAAGAGTTGGTGATGCCGGCAAAAAGCTTCATACAGGAAGAAGCCGTAATGACCAGGTAGCTCTTGACATGAAGTTATATGTTCGTGGTGAGCTTCTTACAATAGATGAGCTTTTAAAACATCTCCTTACAACAATCCATAACATAATGAAGGATAATGTTACAACATTTATGCCTGGATTTACTCATCTTCAGAAGGCCCAGCCTGTAACACTTGCCCATCATTTTGGAGCATATTTTGAAATGTTCAAAAGAGACCGTGATCGTCTCCATGATACATATGAAAGAATGAACTACTGTCCTCTTGGTGCCGGCGCACTTGCAGGAACAACCTATCCTCTTGACAGAGAGTATACAGCCTCTCTTTTAGGCTTTAAGGGTGCAACAGCTAACAGTATGGATTCTGTTTCTGACAGAGATTATGTTGTTGAATTTTTAAGTGACTTATCACTTATTATGATGCATCTTTCACGTTTCAGTGAAGAGGTTATTATATGGAATACCAACGAATATCGCTTCATAGATATTGATGACGCATATTCAACAGGAAGCAGTATCATGCCTCAGAAGAAGAATCCTGATATTGCAGAGCTCGTACGTGGTAAGACAGGACGTGTATATGGTGCCCTCACTTCTATGCTCACAACACTTAAGGGAATTCCTCTTGCCTACAATAAGGATATGCAGGAAGACAAGGAATTGACATTTGATGCAATTGATACAGTTAAGGGCTGCATAAGTCTCTTTGACGGTATGCTTGCAACAATGAAGTTCAACAAAGACAATATGGAGTCAAGTGCTAAGAACGGATTTACCAATGCAACAGATGCAGCTGATTACCTTGTTAATCATGGTGTACCATTCAGAGATGCACACGGTATTGTTGGACAGCTTGTACTGTTTTGTATAGACAAAAATATTGCTCTTGATGACATGACTCTTGAAGAGTTCAAGGCAATCAGTCCTGTATTTGAAGAAGATATATATGACGCAATTTCTATGAAAACATGTGTTGAAAAACGTAATGTTAAAGGTGCTCCCGGCGAAGAAGCCATGAAAAATGAGATTGCTCTTAACGAAGAATACCTTTCAAAATAATATTTCAGAATATTTTCTTTTAGAATAATATCTTTCTGGATAACAACTATAATTTTTAAAATATAACATTTAAAACAATAATAATTAAAATGCTCCATCCGTAACAATAACTAATTACGGATGGAGCATTTTTTATCTCATTCGAGAAGGCTCCCATTTCTACAATGTCATATCTATAATTACATGTCTGTAATATCAGTCTTCTTTTTTTATGCTTACATCTAACTGGTCAAATGGAATACTTATTCCTGCTTTATCAAATTCATATTTGATATTTTCATTCATGTCCCACTTAACCTTCCAGTAATTTTCAGTTTTTGCCCACACTCTGAAGCCTATGTTTACAGAACTTGATGCAAGTTCGTCAACGAAAATATCAACACCCTTATCCTTTTCAATAAGCTCATAATTGTTGGCTATGTCTGACAGGAGATTCTTAACCTTTCTGATATCTTCCGAATAATCCACACCAACTACAATATCCACACGTCTTATATCCTGGTTTGTAACATTGGTAATTGGTGAATTACTAAGTGCTCCATTAGGGATAACAACTAATTTGTTATCGGCGGTAAGCAGTCTTGTATAGAAAATATCAATTCCCTTTACAACACCCTCATTGCTGCCTGATATAATATAATCGCCAATTGTAAATGGCTTAAGAATCAGTACAAGCACACCACCGGCAAAATTTGAAAGACTTCCCTGAAGTGAAAGACCAATTGCAAGACCTGCTGAACCAATTATAGTTGCAAGGGATGTAGTTTCCAAACCTACAAAACCGGCAATTACCACAATAAGCACAATATTAAGACTTATTCTGATAAATGAATTAAGGAACTTTATAACCCCAAGATCCATACTTGACTTTCTAAAGCTCTTATCAAGAAGCTTAACCAAAAGATTAATCAGCTTTCTTCCGATTGCAAATATGATTATTGCAACAATTGCCAAAAGAATTCCAGATAACATATTTGGAATGTGGCTTACAATCCAGTCAACCAGACTGAACACCTTCTTATCTATATCTTCAATCTCTTCAGTTAATTGAACAATATTCATATAGATTCTCCCTTCTTTTCACTATTTCTAACTTAAATATAATGTTACTCGAATATCTGTACAACTGCTTGTTCAGGTAACTAACTGACTACTCCAAATACCACTCATCTACAGCTTCGCCGTCTTCATCATCATTTTTCTTAGCCTGTACCATGTATTTCTTAAGAACAATTTCCATAGGGTAGGAATATGCCAGGGATGCAAGTCCCGGAACAAGAATCGGTACCACTGGAAGATAGGGAATCAGGAATACAATAAGGAATACTGCTGCCCCGCTTATAATTACAAGTGGAATTGTAAAAATGATGTGTTTGGCAATCATAAACAGTGACATTCTTAAAATCTGCATATTCTTCATATTAAATCTTGAAAGCACCGGATATGCATAGCATGAAACAGCATATATAATAACTCCGATAACAATATATGCGCCTAACATAAAGCTTGAGGTTGTGGTTACATTCTCATTTACAAGTGATATGTTAAATGCAATAAGTATAAAAAGAACTGCCTGCACAATCCAAAGCTTTGTTGCCGGGAAAAAGTTCAGCTTAAAAGCATGCCAGAATTCGTGGAAGACATATCCCCTGTCATGTCGTATAACCTTAACAGTAGTATAATACAATGCCGTTAAAGCAGCGCCTATTGTAACAATTGGAATACAAAACAGTATAAATAAAATACTGAGATATCCAATATCGAACAGCTTTGCAAGTACCTTCATTAGTCTGCTGTCAGAATTAAAAAAATTACTCATTCCTTATCTCCTATCACAAAGTGTTAATATACCAAAGCCTATGACAAACGGTGTATGAAAAGCCCGCTTCTTAACTTTGGTTCAAACCAGGTTGACTTAGGTGGCATTAAGAGTCCCTTGTCAGCAACGTCAAATAATTCAATTATTGAAGTTGGATACATTGCAAATGAAACCTTCATATCTGTCTCTGCTCTTTTTTCCAACTCCTTAAGTCCTCTGATGCCTCCAACAAAATCAATTCTTGAATCAGTTCTTGGATCCATGATTCCAAGTAATGGTGCAAGAACATAATCCTGAAGAATTGAAACATCAAGAATCTTTACAGGATCACCTGCAGCCATAAGCTCATTTATAAGAGCATCATTAACCTCATAAAGATACCACTTTCCGGAAAGGTACATTGAAAACTCACCCTTCTTTTCCGGTTTAATCTCATTATCGGATGTATTTAAGAGATTAAAGTTTTCGCTTATCTTACTCTTAAATTCATCTTCAGAAAGACCATTAAGATCCTTAACTGTTCTGTTATAATCCATTATCATCAGTTCATCATGTGGAAATAATACTGAAAGGAAATAATTAAATTCCTCATCACCTGTATAATCTGGATTTTCCTTTCTTCTCTTAAGTCCAACCTTTACAGCCGATGCCGCGCGGTGATGTCCGTCTGCAATATAGATGCTGTCTATTGAAGCAAATGAGTCCTTTACAGTCTTAACATCGTCCTTATCCGTCATTTTCCAGACAACATGGCGAATTCCGTCATCTGCAACAAAGTCATACAATGGAGCCCCTTCCACTGTCTTTTTTACAACAGCACTTATAAGCTCATTAGCTCTGTATGCCAGAAAAATAGGACCTGTCTGGGCATCACATGTATCAATGTGCCTTATTCTGTCAAGTTCCTTCTCTTCTCTTGTATTTTCATGCTTTTTTATCACTTCATTAACATAATCATCTACTGAAGCACATGCAACAATTCCAGTCTGGCTCCTTCCGTTCATAACCTGTCTGTATATGTAATACGCTTCATCAGGATCTGTCTCGTAAACGCCCTCATCAATCATCTTATCAAGAAGCTCTCGTGCCTTGTCATATACCCTGTCATCATAGGTGCTTACTGAATCATCAAACTGTGTCTCTGCCCTGTCGATATTAAGAAATGACAATGGCTCCTTAAGTGCTGCCTCCTTCGCCTCTGCCCTGTTGTACACATCATAAGGAAGTGCTGCAACTTTTGATACTACGCCCTTTTCCGGTCTGATACATCTAAAAGGTTTAACAACCGCCATACTTTATCCTCCGATTTTGTCTTTTTATAAAATCACCTGTTAAAATGTCGTATTTTCTAACAGAAAACATTATATCTTTTAAAAATGGTTTTGACAAGCCATGCCTGTTACTATAGAATAAAAAATTATAAAATTATGAGAGGTATACAATCTATGTTACAATCAGTAATTTTCGATATGGACGGCGTGATTGTTGACAGTGAACAGATGCATGCTGATGCTAATGCCATAGCACTTGTACCATATGGTCTTACAATGCCCGCCGAATATTATCTGTCATATGCAGGCACCTCGAAATACCGCATGATGGAAATACTTATAGAAAAGCATCATCTGAATGCTACTGCTGATGAGCTTTGCAGGGCAGCTGACCGTGAAAATGATGTAATATTTGAACGTGACGGCTTCAGAGAGGTTCCAGGGGTTGTCAATCTTATCAAAATGCTTTCAAATGAAGGAATATCCCTTGCAATAGCATCATCTTCACCTTATGAAGATATATATAAGGTAACTGATTATTTTGACATCAGAAAATATTTTGATGTAATGGTATCAGGCTTTAACGGAGACATAAATCCAAAACCAGCTCCTGATATATACAATCTTGCCCTTAAAAAGCTTGGATTCACTCCTGAGGCATCTATTGCCATTGAGGATACTGACACAGGGCTTTTGGCTGCACACCGCGCCCTGCTTACCTGCATAGGCTACCGCAATCCCCTGTCAGGCAATCAGACCCTTGAAATTGCAGATGCAATACTTGAAGATTATAGTAATGCAGACATTAATTACTTTAAATCACTTGTTAATAAAGCCTAACGGGTGTAAAATACTGTATGTTATAAACAATCAGAATATATTAAAGGAGAAGTTGTACATGGAGGGGAATAAGAAAAAATTTTACCAGATCAAAATTGTCCAGATATCATTTGCACTGTTTTTTGCTGCTGCATTAAGCATACTGTTTTACTTTATAATGGACAATGCAGGTGACAGAACAATAAGCTTTGGTAAGTTTATTTCAGCAATAAGACCATTTATATACGGAGCGATTATTGCCTACTTACTTGTACCATTGTGTAACGGACTAGAAAAGCTACTATACAAAATATTATCAAAGAAGAAGGATTTTTCAAAAAAAGAATCAGAGAATTTTGTGACATACTTAAGCATATTTCTTGGTCTTTTTATAGCAGTCATAATAATCTACGTACTGCTTTCAATGATTATACCACAGCTCATTGTCAGCCTGACTGTCATTGTGAATAACTTTGACTCCTATTATGACAACATTACAAAATGGCTGAATGAATTCTTTAAAAGCAACAGTCTTCTTCATGATTATGCAGAAAGCATCACCACATCTCTTACAGATACTGCTGAGAAGTGGCTCAAAACAGAGCTTCTGCCTAATGCCAAGACTATCTTGTCAAATGTATCATCAAGTGTACTTGGTGTATTTTCGATTTTAAAGAATATATTCATTGGACTTATCGTATCAATATATGTACTTGCCAGCCGCCGCAAGTTTGCTGCCCAGGCAAAGATATTTGTACATGCTGTTTTCAAGGAACATACAGCAGATAAGATTATTAAAGAGATCCAGTTTTCCAACAAAATGTTCCTCGGCTTCATATCAGGAAGACTTCTTGATTCAGCTATTATTGCAGTATTATGTTTCATAGGATTGAGCCTTCTTAGAATGCCATATCCACTGCTTATAAGTGTTGTTGTTGGAGTAACAAACATAATACCTTTCTTTGGTCCATTCATCGGAGGTATACCTGCTGGTTTTATCATACTTATGGTCAGTCCAATTAAGTGTCTCTGGTTTGTAATCTTTATTGTGATTCTCCAGCAGATTGATGGAAATATTATTGGACCTAAGATTGTTGGTGAACTTACAAACCTTAACAGCTTCTGGGTATTATTTGCCATTATGGTTTTCAGTGGATTATTCGGCTTTGTAGGAATGTTAGTTGGAGTTCCTGTATTTGCAGTTATCTACCACCTTGCACAGGAACTTATAATGCGTGGTCTCAAACGTACCGGCTATATTCCAACACCGGAGGATGCAGAGGTCTCACTTTTAAATGACTATCTTGAAAAGACCATGGAGGAAGAGCTTGAAGCCACACTTCCTGCTGACAGCAAACCAGGTATACTAAAGGAGCTTTTTTATCTCATTACTGGTAAAAATGATGACATTAAACATACAGCTGTCAAGGAAACAACTAAAGCAACAAATAAAGTAACAACTAAGGAAACAACCAAAGAAAAATCTAAAAAATAAAGCAAAAGGAGAATACAACCCATGGGAATGCACATTCATAATGAATTACCACGTCCGGAGTTTCTCAAGTCAGAGTTTCCACTTTCTGAGGACATGAAAAAACAGAAAGCTATGCGTGATGCAGAAATCAGAAAAGTTTTTACAGGAGAAACAGATAAATTTATTCTTATTATCGGACCTTGTTCAGCAGACAAGGAAGATCCTGTATGTGAATACATAGAAAGACTTGCTAAGGTAAACGAAAAGGTTAAAGACAAGCTTATTATCATTCCACGAATATACACTAACAAACCACGTACTACAGGAATAGGCTACAAAGGAATGTTACACCAGCCTGATCCAACAAAATCTCCTAATCTTTACAAGGGAATTGTTGCCATCAGACAGCTTCATCTTCATGCCTTCAGTGCTACCGGTCTTACAGCAGCTGATGAAATGTTATACCCTGAAAACAGAAGCTATCTTGATGACCTTTTATCATATGAGGCAGTTGGTGCACGCTCTGTTGAAAACCAGCAGCACAGACTTACTGCCAGCGGAATGGATATACCTGTAGGAATGAAGAATCCAACCAGTGGCGATTTTTCAGTTATGCTTAATTCTGTAATTGCAGCCCAGACATCACAGGACTTCATCTACAGAGGACAAAGCGTTACTACAGATGGCAATGACCTTGCCCACTGCATATTACGTGGTGGTGTCAACAAATTTGGCCGTAACATTCCTAACTATCATTACGAGGATCTTGAGCGACTTGTTGAAGCATATAGCGAAAAGGACCTTAAAAATCCTGCTGTTATTGTTGATGTTAATCATTCTAACTCCAACAAAAAATATAAGGAACAGATACGTATATCCAATGAAGTGCTTCACAGCCGTAACTACAGAGATGATATCAAAAAGATGGTTAAGGGACTTATGATTGAAAGCTATCTTGAAGAAGGCAGCCAGAAAATCGAAGATCCATACATCTACGGAAAGTCAATTACAGACCCATGCCTTGGATGGGAAGATACTGAAAAACTCATATATGAAATAGCTGAAAAGTGCTAGTAATAATTAATATTATATCTGTATAGTAGTGCTATATCTGTATAGTAACATTATATCTGTATAGTATAACTGTAAAGTTTATCTTTATATTAAATGTACCGGTTTTCAAAAGTCAGACCCTGTATCTGACAAGTGAAATCCGGTACATTTTTTCACTAAAATTATTTGTTATTACTCACCACATGCAGAAGCGGAAGTCTTCTCGACTGAGATAAATATCAGTTTTAATATCTGGCTTATCTGGTAACATCTCTTACAACATTACCAACGCCATTTCCTACATCTTCTACAGCATCTGCTGCTCCATTTCCAATATCTTTAACGGCATCCGCAGCTCCATTTCCTGCATCTTTAACAGCATCTGCCGCCCCATTTCCTGCTTTCTTACCAGGATTATCTGATGCTGTAGCATCATTTACATTGTTATCATTTTTTGTAGTACTGCCATCTGTAGTACTGCCATCTGCTGTACCTCCATCTGTAGTACTGTTATCAATACCGGTATTGCCGTTTGCTGCATCAGTGGCTGACTGACTTGGCGCAGGTGTCTGGGTTTGAGTCTGATTATTGTTGCTGCCCGAATTTCCGCATCCCGCAAATGATAATGTAAGCACTGCTGCAATTAAAAATAAATAAAGCTTTTTCATAATAAAATCCTCTCTTACTTTTTATTATTAGTATTCCATTATTTATTAAAAATATGCATTATGTGCTTTCATAGCATTAATCCCCGCATATACAGCCCTGTCACCTAACCTCTCTTCAATACGAAGCAACTGGTTATACTTCGCCACCCTTTCACTTCGACAAGGCGCACCGGTCTTTATCTGCCCACAATTAAGTGCCACTGCAAGATCCGCAATTGTTGTATCCTCTGTTTCGCCTGAGCGATGAGATACTATTGCTGTGTAGCCTGCCTTTTGTGCCATAGTAATAGCATCAATTGTCTCTGATAAAGTGCCAATCTGATTTAGCTTTATAAGAATAGAGTTGCCACAACCCATTTCTATTCCCTGTGCAAGTCTGCCCGTATTGGTCACAAATAAATCGTCACCAACCAACTGCACTCTGTCCCCAAGTTCATCGGTAATCCTTTTCCAGCCTTTCCAGTCTTCTTCATCCAGGGGATCTTCAATTGATATAACAGGATATTTATCAACTATATTTTTGTACATATCAATCAATTCATCTGAACTATAATTTTTCCCACTCTTTGGCAAATGATAGGTAAACAGCCCGGTAATTTTTCTTTCATCTGCCATCATTTCTGAATTTCCCATAGGTTTCCATTCACTGGCTGCCACATCAAGTGCAAAGCAAATATCTTTTCCACATTCATAGCCTGCTGCCATAGTTGCCTCCACCAAAAGATCCAATACCCTGTCTACCTCTGGAATTGCAGGAGCGAAACCGCCTTCATCACCAACACCAACAAAATGTCCATGCTCTATCAAAACCTTCTTTAGATTATGATATACCTCCGTCCCCATTCTAAGTGCTTCCCGGAAACAACTGGCACCAACAGGCACTATCATAAACTCCTGAAAATCCTGCGAATCCTTAGAGGCAATATGAGCCCCACCATTTAAAATATTCATCATGGGTACCGGAAGCATAACAGCGTCACTGCCTCCAATATATTCGTAAAGCCATTTATCCTCTGCCTTTGCCGCTGCCTTTGCCACTGCAAGTGATACAGCAAGAACAGCATTAGCTCCAAGTCTTTTTTTATCACTTGTTCCATCAAGATTAATAAGTAACTCATCAATATCTTTGATGCTGTTAACATTCTTTCCAATAATGGCTCGCTTTATCTCTGAATTAACATTACATACCGCCTGCAAAACCCCTTTTCCCATATATCTTTTTTTCCATTCTCTGCATTCATCCTCATCACATATTATATTGCCATCTCTTAACTCAAGTGCTTCATATTGCCCAGTGGATGCACCACTCGGAGAACATGCTGTTCCCTTTACTCTACCATCTAAAGTAACCGTTACTTCCACTGTTGGATTTCCTCTGGAATCAAGAATCTCCCTTGCTTTAATATCTGTTATCTCACTCATAAAAAATACCTCCGGTAATCCTTATTATACTAATTAGGATTACCAGAGGCTTAACATAATATTCGATACAAAATTCGGTGTAATATTAAATATAATATTTATCTTACAACAACAACCTTGGCAACTGAATACTTAATATTAGGGTTGCTCTGAATTTCTCCCAGCTGATACAGTCTTACAGTATCTCCAACCTCCAATTCCCCAAATTCAATCTCATTGTCATTCAGATAAAAACGACATTTATCTGTACCTAATACCTGGCTGCTATCAATAGTCACCTTAGCATTATTGTCTACTGACTGAACGGTATAGCTTGTTCCATTTATCTCAGTCACCTTATAATCATACTGTTTGTTTTTCATTTCAGGATTTTTACTTTTAACAGTTATTGTAGCTGCACTTAAACATACAGCTGGACTAGAGTACTGTAATGGCTCCATTGTAGTTACTTCAATATAATCTCCAACTTCAATATTACTCCATGCTATAGTGCTGCCATTTGAAGAAATAATCGCATTATTTGCTGCAACTTTTGCAAGAGTACAACTATACAAATATGACTTATCCTGTGACAGATATAATGTATCGTTCTGTATATCACATACGTAAGCTGATATTGTCACTTTTGTTTCCTGCTTAGTTGGATTAGTATTTGTTGGAAGCTTAGGATCTATTGGATCCTTAACTGATGTTTTATCATTATTCTTTTTAGCATTCACTATTACATTTATTGTTTTCCTACACTTTTTATACTTGAGAACAACCTTTGTTTTACCTTTCTTTTTTGCCTTTAAAACACCTTTTTTGGAAACACTGACTATTTTTTTATTAGTGATAACTACTTTTTTTACCTTTTTTACCTTATAATCTTTAAGTTTCACTGTCTCATTAACATTCAGAGTAATTGTTTTTCCTTTACTTTTTGCAGCAGCATTATTGGCGCCACATATTAGTATTACTGATAAACATATACATAATGCCATATACAATCTTTTTTTCATAAAATCTCCGCCCTTTCTTAATAATCGTTAATTGCGATCAAGTTTTTTATAACTCAACCTGATTTCTGACACAGAACTTAAGTAAGCCCCAAATGTGCCAAAACATTCCACCACTATAGTATCTCATAATAAAATACTAATCGCAACATTTTTTAGTCAAAATAACCATGTGCATCCAACCAATCAGTTAAATCCGAATCTAACTGCCTTGCAAATGTGCTATATCCATTACCATCATGCAAAATCCCAATTGCATATCCACCATTTACATATATTGGAGAACCACTTTGATGCCTCACGCTTATTGCAGCTGTAGCACAAATAGGAAATTCATTTCTATATATATTATCAATCTACCTTGTATATATTCTCAAAAAATGAGCACACTTATATTATCACCACTTGGATATCCCCCTCAATCCAATCTGGTGAATAATCAGGGATGAAGTATTACTACTTAATCCTCCCCCTAAACGAAAAGCTCCCGGGCATACTCAGATGTCTGGGAGCTTTCCGTTTATAAAGAAGTCACATTCCAGCCATGATCAAGTGGTCCATCTCCCTTTCCCAAATCCAGATTTGCAGCAAGAGCATTCGATATATACTCCTTAGCACCTCTGACTGCTTCCTCTAAACTTTTACCCTTGGCAAGTCCTGAGGCAATAGCACTAGAGAGCGTACATCCTGTTCCATGAGTATTATGATTATTAATACGTCTACCATCAAACCATACATATCTGCCATCTGAATATAAAAGATCATTCGCATCATTTATACTGTGACCGCCTTTACATAATACGGCGCACCCATATTTGTCACCAATTTCCTTCGCAGCTTTTTCCATTGAATGTGCATCTCTTATCTCATATCCACAAAGAACCTCTGTTTCTGGAATATTTGGCGTAATAACTGTTGCCATACCAAGCAGACTGTTCTTTAAGGTTTCTATTGCATCATCACTTATAAGCTTTGAACCA
The DNA here is from genome assembly GCA_002349525.1 of Lachnoclostridium sp. UBA2905. Taxonomy (GTDB): domain Bacteria; phylum Bacillota; class Clostridia; order Lachnospirales; family Lachnospiraceae; genus V9D3004. Next base: position 8,778 of record DEDL01000003.1, on the reverse strand, counting down.
CTGGTTGAAACCATAACAGGATCCACAACTATATTTTTTGCATTATATTCCGTAAGTTTTTTGCATATTATCTCTATCAGCCCAGTTCCTGAAACCATACCTATTTTAACAGCATCAGGAACAATATCAGTAAATACTGAATCCAGCTGTTGCCCAAGGAATTCCGGTGTAACTTCAAATATTCCTGTTACCCCCATAGTATTCTGTGCAGTAAGAGCTGTAATTGCACTCATGGCATAAACTCCATTTGCCAACATAGTCTTAATATCTGCCTGTATTCCGGCTCCTCCACTACAATCGCTTCCTGCAATTGTTAATGCTGTATTTCTTATCATGCTACTCCTCCCCAAATTCATAGGCGACAATCGTACAATTATCAACCCCAAATGATGCAAATTCCTCGTTGCTCATTTCATAAAAATAAGAATTTATAAATCTGGCAATTCCATTATGGGCTACAAGCATATAGGTTGTCTCCCTGTCCTTCTTTATCTCATCAAGCAGGTTATATATACGCTGTGCCATCTTAAACATTGATTCCCCGCCATCATATGAACATATAAAATTCTTCTTGGCTTCATGGAATTCCTTCCCGTTTCTTTCAGTTCCTTCATATTTTCCAAAATTCTGCTCTCTAAGTCTCTCCTCACAAACAGCTTCAACTCCAGTAATCTCCGATATGTGCCTTGCTGTCTCACTTGCCCTTACAAGCGGAGAGTATAATATTTTATCAAATGATATGTTTTCTTCCAAAATCTTCGCAGCAGTCATGACCGCCTGCTCATGTCCTTTTGCTGTTAGTGGAATATCAGTTGCACCACATATTTTATTGAGTACATTCCATTCAGACTGACCATGCCTTACAAAAAANNACCTTATGCATCACTATCATCTCCCTTTATTATTGTAAAAATATTATCATATTAAGTATTTAATGTAAATAACACCATGAATGCTATAAAGGCAGGGAAATTTTTTCTATCATTTTTTTTG
>DEDL01000003.1:742-7769 GCA_002349525.1 Lachnoclostridium sp. UBA2905 | reverse complement strand
GTTCGATTCCGGTCGCGGGCATTCATACCAAAGGTATGTAATAATTGAATATGTGCGTGTAGCTCAGCTGGATAGAGCACTTGGCTACGGACCAAGGTGTCGGGAGTTCGAATCTTCTCACGCACGTACGAGGATTTCAAGTTTTACTTGGAATCCTTTTTTTGCTTATAAGCTTTTTTTCTTTAAATCTTATTTTTATTTGGAATCCCTTTTTTTACTTGTAAGCTTTTTTCTTTAAATCTTATTTTTACTTGGAATCCTTTTTTTGCTTATAATCTTTTTTGCTTGGACTCTTTTTTTAGAATACGAGTCGAAAATCCTCAGCTATTCAATTGCCGAATAGTTCAATTAGATTAGCCCATCCCCTTAATTAACTATATAATCTGAATTACCTATATGAATTTGACATCTAACTTCACATTGAATATACTTTATTAAGCTGAATATACTTTATTGAGCATATTATAAATAATATATACGGAGGTTATACAATGAATTCATTTAAATCAGAAGATATTAACAACATCTCATTGAACCCATTCACAAAAATAGGCAAGGACTGGTTTGCACTTACAGCAGGTGACGATAAAAAGGTCAATACAATGACTGCTGCCTGGGGAAGCGTGGGCGTTATGTGGGGCAAAAACGTTGTATTCGTAGTTGTAAGAGACAGCCGCTATACAAAAGAATTTATAGATGCCTGTGACACATTTTCACTTACATTTTTTGATATGGAAAATGATGACAACCGCAAGCTTCTACAATACCTTGGAAGAACTTCAGGCCGTGATGAAGATAAAATTGCAAAAGCAGGTCTTAATGTGAATTATCAGGACAATACACCTTATATTGCCGAAGGAAATATGGCATTGATCTGCCGCAAAATGTACTGTGGTCCAATGCCTGCTGATTGCTTCACAGATAGCGAAATCGATGCAAAATGGTATGCTGACAAGGACTATCACAACCTTTATATTGGCGAGATAACTGATTATCTTACAAAATAAAAATAGCAGAATGAAATGTTTTTTCATCCACTGTCACCTTGAAACAAACGAGACTATGAAATACATTCCATTCTGCCTTATTTATCATTTTCCGGCTATTGCCTCGGCAAGCTTTTTCTCAGCCTTGGCAAGATCACCATAATTTTTAACATACTTTTTCTGGTTGGCTGTCAGACCCTTATAACACTCTTTAATACGCTTAAAGGTTTTCTCAAGTGACACCCTTCTATCCTTTGATATAGTACCTATTCTTTCAATGGCATCTACAACAAAATGAGCTATTTCCTCATCTCCCTGTGGTGTAACTGACTTGGATTCAGTGCCCGGAAGATAATAACAGATAACCGGTGTACCCTTCTCTACATAACCGTATATATTCTCTGCGACATAAAATGGAAGATTAATACAACCATGTGAACCACTATATTTGTAAAAATTAGAACCAAACTTATTTCTCCAGGTCGCATCGTGCATACCAACATTTCCATTAAATGGCATCCAGTAGGAAACCGGCGTCTCATAATCCTCACCAACAAGTGTTGCATCTCTTTCCTTATAGGTAATGCCATAAACACCAGCCGGTGTCTTTCTGTTCTTAACATCCTTTCCTGATACAAAATCAGACTCCAAAACAACCTGTCCATCCTTATACAGGAACAAATGCTGTGCAGTAAGATTAACCTCTACATAGGTATTGCCATAATCTTCCTTACCATATTGTGCAGCCTTTTGGAAATAAACAGGCTCTCTTTCAACCTCTTCTCCGCTTTTTATAAGCTTCAAAAGCTCTGTTACCTCACTGCTTCTGTTCATCCACCAGCCATAATCACCCTGATCAATAGTAACTTCTTTTCCATAAGAAGTCATAAAAACTCGTGGTCTGAAAATTGTATCATACTTTGAACCTATCTCATTAACAAAAGCCTTCACCTTATCTTCAAGAACTTCCACTTTTCCATTCTTTTTGACCTTAAGCCAGCTATATATCTTATCGCCGTCCACTACAACGGTATCATCTCCAAAATGATATGTAATCCTGGATTTCACAAATTTATTGAGATAATTTACGCGCTTATTTAACTTCTTATTATCAGCCTTTATCTCTGGGTCTATATAGAGTCCCTCTTCTTCCAGATCAACCTCATTATCAATATTCTTTACAGCATTTCCAATTACCTTATACAATTTATCAGTATCAAGTGTGTTGCCCGGCTCTTCCTCAACTATAGAGTATCCTTCACCTGACTTATACTCAGATATATATGCATTCACAGGCTTCTTAATATAAGCAGGCTGCATAAAATCAAAATCATTAACAACTGCTTCTAACTTAGCCTCATCATATACAACATTGAACTCCTCTTCTATCACATCTTTTTTTAATAAATGAGCAATCCAAGCCCAGGCATTCTGTTCTCCTATAAGATTGTTCGCATATTCATTCAATTCATAACGAAGATCAATATCACTGCTGCCAAATGATACGCTCATATTATCACGCCCATTAATAGTCAGTGTATAATCATCTAACATTGAATTGAGCTTTGTATCAATCTCCGATGCACTACAGTTTGACAGTGAAATATCCTTAAATGATGTGCCAGCAAATACATGACTTTTATAGAAAATCACCCCTGCAATATATGCAAGAAGCAACACCCCTGCAATACAGCCAATTATTATTGGTAACTTTGCAAACCCCTTATCTGAAAAAGCACCTGTAGTACAACTGCTCTTTTGCAATGTTTTGTCTTCTCCTGCCATCCTTGAATTGGTTTTTTCCGACTTCATATCAACCATCACTAACTCCCTGCTACAAAATATATTTTTAAAAAAGTAAATTCCATGCTTCGCATGGTGCTTCCTTTTCATGTACTCATTACATTTTAAGGCACATGGTATTAAAAATCAACAACTTAGTTTTTAACAATTCTTTACAATATTACGAAAAAAAGAAGCTCTGACCAACACTTGCCAGCCAGAGCTTCACGTCATTATTTTTAGGAAGTAGACTTAGTTTTTATGCATTGTTACATGCATTATTTATACATTGTTACATACATCATTTTTATATTATTTCTCATCATTAAGTGCTACCATTCCAGTTGCACCTGTTCTGACTCTCATTACATCATCAATGTTTGTAACGAAAATCTTTCCATCTCCAACATTACCTGTGTAAAGAGCCTTTCTTGCAGCTGCAACTACAAGTCCAGGATCAACAGTTGATACCACAATATCTACTCTGACCTTAGGAAGAAGGTTCATGCTTGTCTTAACACCTCTGTAGATACCGCTCTTTCCTTTCTCAACACCACAACCCATTACCTTACTTACTGTCATACCAGTTACACCAATGGCTGCAAGTGTATCCTTAAGAACTGGGAATCTTTCTTCATTACATATAATGCTGATATTTGTATATTTACCAATTGCCTCAGTACCAACACTAATTCCAGCAGGCTTAATTCCATCAACATCAACTGCATAATTTTCTTCTTCTATATAGTTTGGAATTGAAGGAACGAAGTCTGCATATGCTGATGCAAGACCATGCTCACTAATATCAAGACCAATAATTTCTTCCTCTTTGCTGACTCTAAGACCCATTGTATGCTTAATGATCTGGAATACAACAGTCATAAGAATTGCTGTCCATACAAGAATACAAGCAATACCAAGTGCCTGAACTCCAAGCTGACGAACACCGCCGCCGTAGAACAAACCAGTATTTACATCAAATAAACCAACTGCAAGAGTTCCCCAAACACCATTGAAGAGATGTACTGCAACCGCACCAACAGGGTCATCAATATGAAGAATATTATCGAGGAAACCTACACCAAAATCAACAAGAATACCTGATACAATACCTATTATAATAGATCCAAATGCATCTACATTTGAACAACCTGCTGTAATTGCAACAAGACCTGCAAGTGAAGCATTCATACACATTGAAACATCTGGTTTGCCATCCTTAATCCATGTATAAATCATACATGTTACAGTTGCTATTGCAGGTGCAATAGTTGTTGTTACAAATACTGAAGAAAGCTGCTCGATTGTTGTACATGCTGCACCATTGAATCCATACCATCCAAACCAGAGAATGAAAACACCAAGTGCACCAAGTGTAAGAGAATGACCATGAATAGCATGTGCTACTGTTTTTCCATCCTTGTCCTTTGTAAATTTACCAATTCGTGGTCCAACGATTGTTGCACCAATAAGTGCTGTAACACCACCTACAGAATGAATTGCTGCTGAACCGGCAAAATCAACAAATCCCATCTGAGCAAGCCAACCATTTGAGTTCCAAACCCATCCGGCTTCAATCGGATATACAACAGCACTGATTACTGCTGAATAAATACAATAAGCTGAAAACTTTGTTCTCTCTGCCATGGCACCAGAAACAATTGTAGCTGCTGTAGCACAGAAAACGAGGTTAAATACAAAATTAGAAGTTGCTCCGGATTTTGCGAACTCACTGAAGTTTGTTAAAATATCAAGATTAGGAACACCAATAATTCCCATCACATAATCCTCTGACAACATCAGACCAAATCCAAGAAAAATAAATACAACAGTACCGATACAGAAGTCCATCAGGTTTTTCATAATAATGTTACCTGCTGACTTAGCCCTTGTAAATCCTGTCTCTACCATTGCAAATCCACACTGCATGAAAAATACTAACGCCGCTCCTATCAGGAACCAAATTGCAAATTCATAACCCATAACTATTCCTCCAGACATTAAATGTTTTTAAAGTATTTTTAGATCACTTTTAAATCATCTTCTCAAATAATAGTTACACGTTATCTCTATGTAAGTTGTGCGGGCTCACACACTGATAACAATTTCAGGCTGCACATTCCTGAAATAAAAAAAGGACAAGAAGCGTAACTTTCGCTTATTGTCCTCATTGACTTTTATGTGTCATTTATTTGATGCACTAATAATATATTATGATTTCCTCTTTTTAAAGTGACACTTTTTGTTTTTTATATGGGTACAGTTCTGTTTTTAATAAAAAACTATATCTCCCAATGCTACAAAACATAACGCATCAGGCTACTTGTCTTCTCCATGACGTTCTATATTTTCTTCATAAAAATACCACTTTTTATAAATTTAATGATAAATCATCTATAGTTAATGATACATTTTTTCAATACATCAAGAGCATCACCCAAGGATTCTATCTTTATGGAAAGATAACCTATAAAATAATATCCTTCATATTCTTTGACTTCTATGCCACACTCACGTGCATATGCAACAAATCCTCCTGGCTGTTTTTCATCGCAAATACTTATTACAAAATATCCTCCGGTTGAATCTCCTGTAATCTGTATATACCTATCATTTTCAAGTTCATGCAAAACCTCATAAACATTTTTTCTTTTCTTTTCTGCAAGTACTGTCATCCTGCGCACGTGTCTATACATATCTCCACTTGCAATATAATGTTGTAAAGACCTCTGATGAAGCATCGGGATTGATGTTCTAAAACCTTCGTACATATCGCAGAATACCTTAATAAGCTTTTCCGGTATAACCATGTAGGCAATTCTTATCATAGGTGACATAACTCCAGCAACTGAACCAATGTAAAACATTTTATCCGAATCATTTACAAATGAATAGACAGAAGGAATACAATTCATCCCTATAAGCAGCTCATTATCCGAATCATTTTCAATAAAAAACACATCATGCTCATCAATGTAGGCTGCCATTGACCTTCTACTTTCCACACCCATACGTCTGCCTGTAATAAACTGGTTCGAAGGCGAACAGTATATAACATCCGTGTCGTCATTCAGATCACTTTCATTAAGCCTTATTCCATATGCTAAAAATGCATTAAAAACCGTTCTTGGAACGTAACTGTCTGAAACAGCATGAATTTTATCTGAAGCTGAAGAATTAATAAGCTTAATAGCGATGTCAAGTGCATACATTGAACCACCACATATAACAATCTGTTCCTCGCTACACACTATATTTTTATTCTCAAATAAAAGCTTCTTAAGTTCTCTTCTAAGTTTTATATCGCCTCTTGGATCCTCATAACCTGTAAAATCAAGTTCCTCTTCATATAGTGCCTCATTAAGACAGTTTTTCCACTTTTTCCAGTCGAACTCCTCATGATTAATACTGTCTGCAACAAACCTGTACTTGAAATTCCTGACTCTGTTCTGTGTTCTGAAAGAAGCTGCAGACGCTATTGCACCATTTAAGGTTCTGCCTGTAACGTTTAAGCTTCTGCCTGTACCGCTTATAGCTCTATCTGTATCATTTGAACTTCTGCCTGTACCACTTATAGTTCTATCTGTACCATTTGAGCTTCTACCTGTACCACTTATAGTTCTATCTGTACTGTTTGAACTTCTGCCTGTACCACTTATAGTTCTATCTGTACCATTTGAGCTTCTGCCTGTGCCACTTATAGTTCTATCTATACCATTTAAGCTTCTACCTGTAACGCTTAAATTTCTACCTGTAACGTTTGTAGTACTACTTGTGACATTCAATTTATAGCTTTCATATTTCTCTACATAAAAGCCAGAATTCATCTTCGAATATATATACCCCTCAGAAATAAGCTGTCTATAAGCCAGATCTACAGTATTTTTTGATACTCCAAGCTTTTTTGACAAATTCCTTATAGAATCCAGTTTTTCATCAGATGCTAAAGCCCCCGAAATAATCTGTTCTTTAATCTGTTCATATATCTGCTCATATAAAGCCATTTTTGAGCCTGAATCAATATATATCATAATGCTCTCCCAATCAATAATCGAAGTCCGTTTCACTTCTTGCTCTTATAAAATCTATAAATAAATATGCAATAAATCTATACAACAAACTATACAGCAAATCTAGATATAAAATCTACACAATAAAAATATATAGAAAAAAAAGGTATCCTAATATTAGGATACCTTTCCGACCCAGAAGGGACTCGAACCCTCGACCTCCGCCGTGACAGGGCGGCGCTCTAACCA
>DEDL01000003.1:418-609 GCA_002349525.1 Lachnoclostridium sp. UBA2905 | reverse complement strand
GCCAATTGAGCCATGTCGGCATACTAAACTTCTACTTATCAGTCGCAAAGCCTCTGACAACGATATTTATGATATCATAAAATCAAGAAAAAATCAAGTATTTTTTCACTTTGATCTTTGCTTCCTATAAAGTATAAAAGCTTGTAAGCACAAGACTTGCAAGCTTTGAGCTCCCCGAGTAGGGCTCGAAC
>DEDL01000003.1:0-166 GCA_002349525.1 Lachnoclostridium sp. UBA2905 | reverse complement strand
GGGGGCTTCACGCTTAGATGCCTTCAGCGTTTATCCCGTCCGGACTTGGCTACTCGGCCATGCCTTTGGCAAGACAACCGATACACCAGAGGTCCGTCCAACCCGGTCCTCTCGTACTAGGGTCAGCTCCTTTCAAAATTCCAACGCCCACGCCGGATAGGGACCG
>DEDL01000012.1:22857-23222 GCA_002349525.1 Lachnoclostridium sp. UBA2905 | reverse complement strand
CGTATGGGAGCAATGATTATTGCCGAGATAGGTGATTTTAGTAAGTTCGATTCTCCTGATAAGATACTTGCCTTTGCTGGTATGTCGCCTTCCACTTATCAATCTGGACAACTAGATAATTGCTATGCCCGTATGGAAAAGCGTGGATCCAGATATCTACGATATGCTTTGTATAATGCCACCGCGTATGTCTGCTTATGGGATCCAACATTCAAGGCTTACTTAGCCAAGAAACGATTCGAGGGTAAACACTATTATGTTGCATTATCTCATGCCACAAAGAAGCTCATTCGAGTCATATATCAGCTTGAATCATCTGGTCAGCAATACATAAAAGCTAATTAATCATTCCAATATCATATCTT
>DEDL01000012.1:22246-22800 GCA_002349525.1 Lachnoclostridium sp. UBA2905 | reverse complement strand
CTATATTCAAAACATTTCTGTTTCAAAAACTTTTTATTGACTATTTCTAATAGTTAGTCTTTCGTGTAAAGAGGATGTATTGTTGTGTACGAATCAAAAAGCTTAGATAAACGTAAAAAAGCACCCATATTCAGTATTTCTACTAAATACGAGTGCCTAAAAATGTTCATTTTCGAACCGGCTATACCTCAATTTGCCACGTCTTTGACAATCCATAGAGGTAAGTTGAGTTATTTAATTGAATCCATTAAACACCATTGAAATCCACAGAAATCCTTAAGAAATGTGGTATTTTCGTGGCGCGATAGGATACGATTGGACTTCTATGGATTACCATAAGGTTCCATAAATCCGTACACTAATTAAGCGACTTCATCGTCGGGAACAATAAAACATCTCTGATCGCTGCAGAGTCAGTAAGGAGCATACACATTCTGTCAATTCCAAAGCCAATTCCTCCAGTAGGTGGCATACCAATTTCAAGGGCATTTAAGAAGTCCTCATCAGTATGGTTTGCTTCCTCATCTCCTGCTGCAAACATTTCTTCCTGGGCA
>DEDL01000012.1:17155-22218 GCA_002349525.1 Lachnoclostridium sp. UBA2905 | reverse complement strand
TCCCATCCATTCATAAAGAACTCGAAACGTTCAACATATTCTGGATTATCTGGCTTCTTCTTAGTAAGAGGTGAAATCTCAATTGGATGATCCATAACAAATGTTGGCTGGATAAGATGATCCTCAACAAATTCTTCAAAGAAGAGGTTAAGGATGTCACCCTTTTTGTGTCTCTCTTCATATTCAACATGCTTTTCATCAGCAATCTTTCTTGCTTCTTCAAGAGTCTTAATCTCGTTGAAATCAACTCCTGAATATTTCTTAACTGCATCTACCATTGTAATTCTCTCAAATGGCTTTCCAAGATCCATCTCAATTCCATTATATGAAATCTTAGTTGTACCAAGCACCTCATTTGCTACATAACGGTACATATTCTCTGTAAGATCCATCATACCATTGTAATCTGTATATGCCTGATATAATTCCATAAGTGTAAACTCAGGGTTGTGTCTTGTGTCTACACCTTCATTACGGAATACACGACCAATCTCATAAACTCTCTCAAGACCACCAACGATAAGTCTCTTAAGATAAAGCTCAAGAGATATACGAAGCTTAAAGTCTTCATCAAGGGCATTAGAATGAGTAACAAATGGTCTTGCAGCCGCACCACCCGCATTAGATACGAGCATTGGTGTTTCAACCTCCATAAAGCCCTGACCATCAAGATATCTTCTGATAGTACTTATAATCTGTGAACGTTTAACAAATGTATCCTTAACTTCAGGATTCATAATAAGATCGACATATCTCTGTCTGTATCTTAAATCTGTATTTGTAAGACCATGATATTTCTCTGGAAGAATCTGAAGACTCTTTGAAAGGAGAGTTACTTCATGAGCCTTAACTGACTTTTCTCCTGTCTTTGTCTCAAATACAATACCTTTAATACCAACGATATCACCTACATCATACTTCTTGAAATCCTTGTATGATTCTTCACCAAGAAGGTCGCGCTGTACATAAGACTGGATCAAGCCCTGCTTATCCTGTATATGACAAAATGAAGCCTTACCCATAACACGCTTTGACATTATTCTTCCGGCAATTGATACCTCTTTGTCGGCATACTCTTCAAAATTATCCTTAATCTCATCTGAATGAGCTGTTACATCATACTTTGTTATAACAAATGGATCCTTTCCATTCTCAACCAAATCAGCAAGCTTTTCTCTTCTTACCTTTAAAAGCTGATTAATATCCTGTGTTCCCTGTTCCTTATTCTGATCTGCCACAACTAAAACTCCTTTATCTGATTATATGCTCTTAATTATACGATTTATCAAATGATCTAACTATACGAGCTTTATAAATGCGATTCTTAAAATGATCCGATTATATGCTCTATCCTACTTAACAATCTTAAGTATTTCATACTTAACTACTCCTGCTGGAACTTCAACCTCAATTACATCTCCTTCGCTCTTACCAATAAGGGCAATTCCTACAGGTGACTCATTGCTGATTTTTCCTTCAAGAGAGTTAGCCTCTGTTGAACCAACAATCTTAAATTCAAAGTCATCATCATATTCAATGTCTCTGATAACAACTTTACATCCAATGCTTACCTTGCTTTCATCAACATCATCGTCATCAAATACGTCAACGTTTTTAAGCATTTTCTCTATTTCTTCGATTCTTGCTTCGATCTTTGCCTGTTCTTCTTTAGCTGCATCGTACTCAGCATTTTCTGAAAGGTCTCCCTGTTCTCTTGCTTCCTTAATCTTTGCAGCAACTTCTTTACGTTTATTAACTTTAAGATCTTCTATTTCCTTTTCAAGATTTCTTAATCCTTCACGCGTTAATACTACTTTTTTTGCATTCTCTGCCATATTAAAAACCCTCCAAATCGATACTTAGTCAGCTAAGTTTACAAATTACCATTTCAGTATTATAGACTAACATTCTGACATTGTCAAACTTTCTTCATATAAATAAGAATAAATACAATCATATTTTAATATGGCAAATTTTTGACAACTTTTCTCATTAATATATTAAAATGTATATCATGTTAACATATTAAAATATATATCTCATTAACATGTTAAATGTATACCATGTTTGTAGATAATTGTGAAATGATGTTTTTCAGGTGTGCCTTAGGAATGCACCCGGTTATAACTCTGTTTTGCAATTAACTAATAAAAAATTCATATAATATATTAAGGGAAAAGGGGTCAAAAAATGAAACAGAAACATTTAAAACAGTTCTTAATGTTATTTGTTCTGATGGCTGCCTGTTTATTTACAATGGGTACCACTGCTTCAGCCAAAGGCAAATATACTGTTAAGGCAAGCACAGTAACTATCAACAAAAAATACAAAAAAGCTGTCGGCTACAACAAAAAAACCAAGCAGTATTTCATGTTAAGGTCTTATCTTGAAAAACTTGAAAAAGATGGTGGTGGAACACTTACACTTAAGAAAGGTACATATAATATTCCTTGTACTCTTTACGTTCCTTCCAATGTAACAATCAACCTTAAAAAGGGTGTTGTACTTAATAAGACTTTAAAAACCGGCAACAAGAAGCTCAAAGCATCAAAAACTATGTTTGAACTTGTTCCTCCTTCAAAGGCTGCTGCCGGCAAGAAAGTTAAGAAATATAACGGTTCCAAGAATGTTACTATTAAAAGTAAGGGCAAAGCAAAAATAAACCTTTCATATAAAAAAGGAACAACAGCCATTGTTGCCGGACATAACACCAATGTAAAAATATCCGGCATCAAATTCACCAAGTCAAATGGTGGTTCATTTATTGCTGCTGCCGCAGTTAATAATCTTAACATTAACGATTGTACCTTCTACAAAGCAAAAACGGTTAAAGCCAATTCAGGTATGTATGCAATCAAACTCGAAACACCTGATTCAAAAACGGCTGAATTTGCTTACCCATGGAGTAAAACTGACAAATATGCCAACTCTGTAATAACAATTACAGGCAACAAATTTAAGTCTCTTAACAGTGCCATAGGTTCTGTTAAATATACTGAGGGTGTAGATCAGTCAGGAATTACAATTAAGAACAACTCATTTATCTCACTTAAAAATAATGCAATACGTGCACTTAACTGGATGTCACCTGTTATACAGAGCAATACATTTTCAAATATTGCTGACGGTGCCGGTTCATATGTAGGTATCCTTGCAAGTGGAGTTGACAATCCTGAATTTTCATACAACTCATTTGATAAAATAGCAATTGCAATCAAGTTTACACCTGCAACCAATAAGGGTAAGGGCAAGACATATGCAACAACATTTAACAATATTGACGATGCCCACAAGGCAACTCTTACAACTAACAGTGTAACTAATGCCCAAATTTATTATATTCCATATCAGTCATCACTTAATACAAACAGTGTTTCACGTCTTGGTTATTTTACAGATCTTATGACTAAGGAATATACTATTTCAGCCGGACAGGCTCCATATCGTGAGCATTACACTGATAATGTGTGGTATAACCATTACACAAAAGACTATTATGTATTCAGATCATACCTTGAGCAGCTTGAAAAGGTTGGTGGCGGTACTCTTTACGTTAATGCCGGAACTTATTCAATAACAAACTCTCTGTATGTTCCATCCAATACAACCATTATTTTCAGAGATGGTACAGTTATTAACAAGGGAACAAATACAGGTTTCCCTTCCAATGTCCTTGTCCCATCACAGTCAGTCTTCCAGCTTGTTCCACCTACAATGGCTACAAAGACAGAATCTGTTGGACTTTATGAGGGCTCACATGATGTAACCTTCTCAGGTGAAGGCCATGTTGTAATGGATATGCTGTATTATTACGGTGCTACTGCCATTATTATGGCTCACAATAACAATGTAGCTGTCAGGGGAATCAACTTCCGTAACTACCTTGGACATCATTTTATGGAAATCAACTCATCACAGAATGTTGTAGTTGAAAATAATACCTTCGTAGGTTCCAAGTTTACAGGTGATTCTGACGATCACAAGGAAGCAATTAACATAGATACTCCAGATAGCAATACCGGTGGACTTAATCTTGCATGGGTTAAGCATGACCGTACACCAATCAACAACGTTATAATTAAAAACAATTCATTTGAAAATGTTCTTCGTGCTATTGGTTCACACAAATATTCTGTTTCATTATATGACGGAATGACACAGGTTTACCATCAGGGTCTTCAGATTCTGAATAACACTATCAAGAACACTACAAGCTATGCTATCCGTGGTATTAACTGGAAGGACTGCATAATAAAAGGAAACACAATCAATAATGTAAATAATGGTAATACAACAGCTATTTACATGAGTGGTGCAGTAAACCCAACTATTACAGAAAATACAATTGAGCTTGCTAAGCTCCCAATTACACTTAACTCAACTGATAACAGTGATTCAAAGCAGCCTGACAAGATTTACCCTAAAACAAATACAATTCTTGATTCAATGGAGAAGACTGGTAAGAATGTTTCAGATATGCTTAATAACACTCTTATTAACATGATGACTGCAAATGAGATTCGTTATTATGTTGGTGGTAAAAATAAGGCAACAAGTACAAAGTATCTTAAGTACAAGTTTGATAGTTCTAAGATTTCATACACTATTGCTACACCAACACCAAGCCCATCTGCTGAACCATCAGCTACTCCATCAGCTTCTGCTGCTCCTACTGATCCATCAGCAAGTGCATCACCAGCTCCTTCAGCTACTGTTTCTCCTGCTGAGACACCAGCACCTAGTGAAACACCGGTTCCTTCACAGACACCAGTTCCTGGTGAAGATGGAGATACAGATATCTGATATTACAATTTGATATTTATTGATAAGTAAATGCGACTGGTAATCCGTGATAAATGTCTTAAGACGAATCTTGACATGCTTCACTGATTACCAGTCATTTTTTTGCAAAAAGCCCTTGACAAAAGTTGAAATATGTTGTATTGTATCATTGTATTAAGGGATTAGTACAATAATACAATAGTACAATTCATAGCATTCTTAATTATGAAAATGGCCTCGATAATGTAGGATTAATAATATGCATTACTAATGGCACTTAT
>DEDL01000012.1:11744-17114 GCA_002349525.1 Lachnoclostridium sp. UBA2905 | reverse complement strand
TCATTAATTAGGAATGCAGCTTAGGAAGGGAGGAACAATATGTCATGGGAATTAACTAATGACCGTCCTATATATATGCAGCTTATGGATTATATAAAGCTTGGCATAATATCAGGACAATATCCGGCAGGATCGAAACTGCCCTCTGTACGGGAATTAGCATCTATTGCAGCAGTTAATCCCAACACAATGCAAAAAGCACTTGCCGAACTTGAGTCCACCGGACTCATATATTCCAATCGTACAAGTGGAAGATTTGTTACTGACAATGAAGAACTTATACATGAGAATAAGAAAAATCTTGCCAAGGACTACTGCAACGACTTCTTTATAAAACTGAAGTCACTTGGCATTACACAGGCAGAGATTTTGGAACTTATCAGTGAATGTATGAATGAATAGATATATAAAGGGGGATTAAAATGCCAGCATTAATAGAATGTCACTCATTAACCAAAAAATATGGTTCAAGGCTTGCTCTTAACAATGTTAACCTTTCCATAGAAAGAGGACGTATTGTAGGCTTATTAGGACCTAATGCAAGTGGTAAGACAACACTTATAAAGCTTATAAATGGTCTTATCCAGCCTTCACAGGGTGAGATATTAATCAATGGACAGGAGCCTGGAATTGAAAGCAAGCTTAATATATCTTATCTTCCAGATGCCTGCTTCCTTCCTGAGTGGATGAAAGTACGGGAGCTTTTCAACTACTACAGTGATTTTTATTCTAACTTTAACCTGCGTAAGGCATATGACATGTTAGAAAGACTTAATCTTAACGATTCAATGAAGCTTAAGTCAATGTCCAAGGGAACCAAGGAAAAGATACAGCTTATCCTTACAATGAGCCGGGAAGCTGATTTATATTGTCTGGATGAGCCAATAGGGGGAGTAGATCCTGCTTCTAGGGATTATATACTTGATACAATAATAGGGAATTACAACGAAAATTCAACAATACTTATATCTACACATCTTATAACAGATATTGAAAAAATACTTGACGAGGTTGTTTTTATAAATAATGGATGTATGTACCTTCATAAGTCAGTTGATGATATTCGTATGGAACACAACAATTCAGTAGATGGATTTTTCAGGGAGGTATTCAGATGTTAGGAAAACTTTTAAAGCACGAATTCAAGGCTACAGGAAGACTTCTGTTACCAATCTATATTGCATTTATAATTATAACACCAATAACTGCAGTATATCTCAGACTTAACGGAACATCTTTATTTCCTGAAGACTCAATGTTTTTCAATGTTCTTTCAGGATTATGCATGGCCCTGTATATTATTGCAAATATAGCAATGGTTACAGCATCATACATAGTAATACTTTATATGTTTTATAAGACAATGGTTTCAAAGGAAGCATATCTTACTCATACTCTTCCAGTCAAAACCAGTTCACTCTTAATATCAAAAACTCTTGTAGCTGCCATATGGAGCATTATAGCTCTTGTTCTTATGTTTGTCTCCATATTAAGCTTCACACGAATAATAGGTGTATGGCATAAGGGTGATATTACTTTAGAAAAGATTCAGATAGTATTAAATCAACTTGGTATTACCCCGCTATTTATCATTTTATTTATTTTACTTATAGTTGTTGGATTAATATCATCTTATACTACCTACTTTACATGCTTTGCAGTAGGACAGCGTTTTACAGGCCATCCGATAGCTGGTGCAATATTATCTTACATGGTATTATCATTTATCATGCAGATAATATCGACCTTAGCTATAACAGCATTTTCCTTCACAGATTTCTATGATAAGCTTGAGCTGGATGATTCTTCAATAATGTACTCTAATGTACCATCGCTGTATCTCGGATTTTTGATAGCATTTTCTTCATTTTTAACAATAATACTGTTCCTTATAAGTAATCATATGTTTAAGAAAAAGCTTAACATATAAGCCAGATAAAGTACGCCTGGCCTGCTATTCAGTTTCTTTACCCTGCCACCTGCCAAAGGCATCGCGTTCACGACGTGATGCTTTTGGTGGATGATAATGGCGTGGTTTTTTTTCTTCACCTTTATTATTCTTATAATTGTCCCTACTGTTTTTCTTGAAACTGTCACCATTTCTTTCACTGCGTCTAAAGCCTCTGCCACGGCTATCCTTGTCATTTCTTGAATCTCTGCCGTTGCCATCTCTGCCACTTCGTGAATCTCTGCCGCGTCTATCTCTTCCATCTCTGCTGCGACCATCTTTACCATTTCGTGATTCTCTGCCGTCTCTGTCACGACCGTCTCTGCCACGGCCATCTCTTCCACGACCATCTCTTCTGTCAGAACGTTTCTTTCTGTTTTTGTATTCATCGCTGTCAAACCAGGAGAAGTCTAATTTCATCTCTTCCACTTCTTCTCCTACCTGCATTTTAAGAAGTGCAGCAGCAAGCTCAATGGCATTGAAATCTTCTTCATCCAGTTTATTTTCAATAACCTTTATCATAGAGTACAGTTTTTCATCCTGAATAAGGGACACTGCCTCTTTTAGTACATTTTCAGCTTTATTATTGTTAATCTCACCGGCAGATGGAACCATACGAGGCTTAATCTTGGTCTTGCAGACTCTTTCAATATCTCTTACCTTATATATTTCACGACCAACTACAAGAGTAAATGATCTTCCCTTCTTGCCTGCCCGTCCTGTACGTCCGATTCTGTGAACATAATATTCAATATCTTGTGGAATATCATAATTGATAACTGCCTCAACATCATCCACATCGATTCCTCTGGCTGCAACATCAGTAGCTATAAGAATATCAACAAAGCCCTTTCTAAAGCCATTCATGATTTTATCTCTCTGTGCCTGGGACATATCTCCATGAAATCCTTCAGCAAAATATCCCCTTCCCTTAAGAGCCTCTGCAAGTTCATCAACCTTTTTCTTAGTGTTACAGAATATAAGAGACCTTTTAGGATTATAATAATCAAGAAGTCTTGCCGTTACTTCATCTTTATTTTTAAGCTTAACCTCGTAATAATACTGATTAATATTAGGTACTGTAAGCTCCTTTGCAGCAACCTTTACTATAACCGCATCTTCCTTCTGATATTTCTTAGTAATATCAAGAATAGGCTTTGGCATTGTAGCAGAAAATAAACCGGTCTGATGATCACCTGGAATATCTTCAAGAATAGTTTCAATATCCTCTCTGAATCCCATGTTAAGCATCTCATCAGCTTCATCAAGCACTATCATTTTAAGCTGCGCAAGCTTAATTGTGTGTCTTCTCATGTGGTCCATAACACGTCCCGGTGTACCCACAATAATCTGAATTCCACCTTTAAGTGAACGAATCTGTTTTGTTATATCCTGTCCTCCGTATATTGGAAGAACTTTAACACCTTCAATATATTTACCGAATTTACGTATCTCTTCTGCTGCCTGTATTGCAAGCTCTCTTGTAGGACACAGTATAAGTGCCTGCAATTTCTTTATGTTAGGGTCAACCATCTGAAGTACAGGTATTCCAAATGCAGCTGTTTTACCTGTTCCTGTCTGGGCCTGGCCGATTATATCTTTTCCTTCCATAAAAACAGGAATTGCCTGTTTCTGTATTGGAGTCATATTTTCAAAGCCCATTTCCTTAACGGCTCTTATTATCCTGACATCCAGTCCTGAGGTTTCATCATATCTCATATCGTCATTTTCTATATCATCATTATTTATATTTTTATTGTCTATCTTATTGTAGCTCATATTATCATTTTTCATATTTTCAATTTCTATCTTACTGTAATTCGCATCGTCATTATTCATATCTTCAATTTCTGTCTTGCTGTAATTCATATCGTCATTATTCACATCTTCAATTTCTATATCACGATAAATCACATCAACATTTTTCATACTATCATTACTTTCAAATATATACTTGGAATTGTTGTTCAAATCTGTCTCCTTAACTTAAAGACAGGACATTTTCAAACTGTCAGTTAAGGTTTAAAAAATGTCCTGCCGTGTTTGTGTTACATATTAGATTAATTCATATAAAATGAATATTAAAGATTAGCAATTGTCTCCATAATGTAATCAGCGAACTCTTCGCCTGTAGCACCTGTATCTCTACCTGTCATAGTAAGCTTCTTCTCTGTAATTGTGCAGATATCAAGAGCCTTATATAACTTGTCAGATTCCTCAATGTATCCAATATGATTAAGAAGCATAGCTCCTGCTCTGATAACACTACAAGGATCTGCGTACTTATCACGACCTTCTTTAACCATACGAGGTGCTGAACCATGAATAGCCTCGAACATAGCATATTTCTTACCAATGTTAGCACTTCCTGCTGTACCAACTCCACCCTGGAGCTCAGCAGCTTCATCAGTAATGATATCTCCATAAAGGTTTGGAAGTACAACAACTTCGAAATCTCTACGACGCTTTTCATCAATAAGCTTGGCAGTCATAATATCAATGTACCAGTCATCTGCCATTATATCAGGATAATCCTTTGCAATTCTGTAGAATGTATCAAGGAATTTACCATCAGTTGTCTTAATGATGTTAGCCTTAGTTACAGCTGTAACTCTCTTCTTGCCATTTGCCTTTGCAAATTCAAATGCAGCACGAATGATTCTGTCACATCCAGGTGATGTTACAACAGTGAAATCTATTCCAAGATCATCAGTTACGTTAACACCCTCTTTACCTGCTGCGTAACCACCCTCAGTATTCTCACGATAGAATGTCCAGTCAACTCCAAGTTCAGGAATTCTAACAGGTCTTACATTTGCAAATAAATCAAGTTCTTTTCTCATTGCAACATTAGCTGATTCAACGTTAGGCCACTCATCACCTTTTCTAGGTGTTGTTGTAGGTCCCTTAAGAATAACATCACACTGCTTAAGTTCTTTAAGAACGTCCGCAGGAATTGCAGCCATCTCTGCTGCTCGTCTTTCAATTGTAAGTCCATCGATTACCTTGAACTCAATCTTTCCTTTTTCAATATCATCTTTAAGAAGATACTCAAGGACTCTCTGTGCCTGTGCAGTAATTGCAGGACCGATTCCGTCTCCACCACAAACACCGATAACAATCTTATCAAGTGACTTGTAATCAACAAAGTCACCCTGTGCTTTCATCTCTTCAACACGTGTAAGCTGTTTCTTAAGTAATTCGCCAAACTTCTCTTTGGCTTTTTCAATCTCATTCTCATACATAGGTTGATATCCTCCTGTTTTTTCTCTATTTAAATATAATTACTTACTTATTAGAACAAATGAATTTTAGAATAAATAAATTTTAGAACAACTGAATTAAATCATAAATTAAATTATAAATTAAATAATCCATTTTCCTATTTTATCCATTTATCTATTTCATAGATTTACCTATTT
>DEDL01000012.1:2159-11693 GCA_002349525.1 Lachnoclostridium sp. UBA2905 | reverse complement strand
CCTATTTCATAAATTTACCTATTTCATAGATTTACATGTTTCATATATTTACTTATTTCACACATTCTCAATCTGCCAGTCAATAGGTGTAAGTCCATTAGCCACCAGGAACTCATTGGCTTTACTAAAATGCTTACATCCAAAAAAACCTCTGTAAGCAGACAGTGGACTTGGATGGGCAGATTCCAAAACAAGATGCTTTGGATTGTTAAGCATCTCCTTTTTCATTCTTGCCGGTCTTCCCCACAAAAGATATACCACCGGTCTGTCAACATTGTTGACGGCGCTTATTATGGCATCTGTAAACTGTTCCCAGCCGATTCCCTTATGTGAATTAGCTACTCCGGCTCTTACTGTCAATACTGTATTAAGCATCAGAACACCCTGGTCAGCCCATTTTTTCAAATAACCATTATTAGGAATATAGCAGCCCAAATCCTCCTGAAGCTCCTTATATATATTAACAAGTGACGGCGGAATGTCAATATCCTTTTTAACTGAAAAGCACAAACCATGGGCTTGTCCCGGTTCGTGATAAGGATCCTGACCAATGATAACCACCTTAACCTTACTTAATGGTGTAAAATTAAGTGCATTAAGAATATCATCTGCCGGAGGGTATACTACATGAGTAGAGTATTCTCTTTTTACAGTATCATATAATTTTTTATAGTATGGCATTCCGAACTGAGGATTCAGCACCTCAAGCCAGTCATTTGTAATAGCTCCCATAAAATCACTTCCATATGTCATTTTATTATTTTATATGCATTCACATACTGATACTTTTGTCACTTTATATGCATTCGAACACTGACACTTTTATCACTTCATATGCATTCGAACACTAACACTTTTATCATCTTATTTACATTCGCACACTGACACCTCTGTCGCGAAGATATTTCTTAAGATCCATAATCTCAAGCTCTTTATAATGAAATAGTGAAGCCGCTAATACTGCATCAGCCTTTCCATACTCCAGTGCATCGTAAAAATGTTCCTTCTTTCCGGCGCCACCTGACGCAATAACCGGAATCGATACATTTTCCGAAACAGTCTTTGTAAGCTCCAAATCATATCCATCCTTGGTTCCATCACAATCCATACTTGTAAGAAGTATCTCGCCGGCTCCAAGTTCATTGGCCTTCATTGCCCACTCTACGGCATCAATGCGCATATCTACTCGGCCACCATTCTTATATATGTTCCAACCGCTTCCATCAGCTCTTCTTTTAGCATCAATTGCAACTACAACACACTGGCTTCCAAATTTGTCTGCCGCCTCTGATATAAGTGTAGGATTAAGTATTGCCGCTGTATTAACAGCAATCTTATCTGCTCCCTCTCTCAAAATCATCTTGAAATCGTCCACTGTTCGTATTCCACCACCAACAGTAAATGGAATAAATACAGTCTCAGCAACTCTTCTTACCATATCAAGCTTAATATCTCTTGCATCTGAAGAAGCTGTTATATCAAGAAATACAAGCTCATCGGCGCCTGCCATTCCATAGGCAGCACCTACAGCAACAGGATCTCCCGCATCCTTCAGATTAACAAAATTAACACCTTTAACAACACGTCCATTATGTACATCAAGACATGGAATTACTCTTTTTGTAAACATATCCGTCTCCTCATTATAAGTTCATTATAATTCTACAAAATTCTTAAGAATCTTAAGACCAACCTCGCCACTTTTTTCAGGATGGAACTGACATCCATATATATTATCTCTTGCAACGGCAGCGTGAACATGAGTTATATATTCTGTAGTAGCGGCAACATCTGACTCCTTATCCGCCTTAAGATAATATGAATGTACGAAATAAACATAAGAGCCTTTTTCTATTCCTGCAAATAATGGGCTCTCCTTTGGAAATTCAAGAGAATTCCAACCCATATGTGGAATTTTCAGATCTGTGTTCTCTGGGAAATGACAAATCTTTCCCGGAAGAATTGAAAGACCACTAACATCACTTGCAGCTTCTTCACTACTATCAAATAAAAGCTGCATTCCCAGACATATTCCAAGTAAAGGTGTGCCCTTTGCGGCAACCTTCTTGAGTACATCAACAAGTCCTCTTGCATGAAGCTTTTCCATGGCATCACCAAATGCCCCAACTCCTGGAAGAATAACCTTATCTGCATTAAGAATTGTATCTGCATCACTTGTAACAACTGGATTTTCTCCAATATATATAAGTGCCTTCTCTACACTTTTCAAATTACCTGCATCATAATCAACAATTGCTATCATAGTTGTACCTCTGGTTTTTATTATTCATATCACGTTTTAACTACATACAATATCTTATCATGCTTTAAAACATCATACAATAAAGTTCAAAAACATTTAATGCATTACATGGAAATTTTATGCATTGCTGCTGTCAAGTTCAAACCAGAACAAAACGCCGTCATCACAGTTGTTAACACCACATTCTCTGTTAAAACTATTCATTATTGCTTTTACAATTGAAAGCCCTATTCCATTGCCGCCATATTCCCTGGTTCTTGCCTTGTCAACCTTATAAAACTTATCCCATATTTTATCTATATCATCTTCAGGAATCTTATCTCCGGTATTTTTTACACAGACCCTGATTCCATTAGCCATTTTTTCAGTATATATCTCAATCTTCATATCACCTGAAACATGGTTAAGGGCATTGCTTACATAATTGGTAAGTACCTGTTCAACCAGATATTCATCCGCCCACACATAAACAGGATTTGGCTCATACATTATTAACTCTGCACCCTTTTGTCTGAAACGGATTTCAGATGAATTAGCAACACTTGTTATAACCTGCACAATATCAAATCTTTCAAAATTAGGCTTGTCTGTTCCTGATTCCAGCTGGTTAAGGTCTAAGAGATGCTTAACCATTCTGTTCATTTTTTTAGCCTCATCCATAATTACGTTGCAATAAAACTCCCTGTCCTCAGGATCATCACTTATTCCATCACACAGTCCCTCTGCATATCCCTGTATAAGCGCAATCGGTGTTTTGAGCTCATGGGAAACATTTGACAAAAACTCCTGTCTCATTTCATTGATTTCCTGCTTCTTTTCAATATCATGCTGCAGTTCGTTGTTGGCACCTTTTAACTCCGATATAGTTTCTTCAAGCTTTTCTGCAAGAACATTCATGTTTTTACCAAGCTGTCCAATCTCATCATCAGATCTTCCCTCATATTTTACCTCAAAATCCAGGTCTGCCATTCTGTCAGCTATTTTTGCAAGCCTCAGAATTGGCTTTGTGAAGCCATTTCCGATAAATGACATGGCAATTGTACCTATAATCAGCGCTATAATTCCAATATATACTGCAAATTTGTTTGTAAGCTCTGCACTTTCCTTCATATTCTGGTAATTGGCCCTTATAAATACAAAGGTGGTTTTGTCCATCTTGCCAAAAAGTTCCAGGTAATTAGAATCAATTCGATTATCAAATGTTCTGAACACGTTATAGTATTCAGTAGATTTTATGAGTTCATGGTTTTTGTCTAATGACTTGAAGCCATAATAATCATTTACATAATCATCCACCTGATTAAGGACCAGAGATACTGGTTTTGATTCAGTTTTTACATCCGGATATTTAAATGAATAGTTGTTATATATTCCGTCATAATACACAGAAAATACATAAAGCATTACACCACTATTTGCAGCTATTTTATCAAGCGCATAATATTTGTTCTCATCCGTCAATTCATCTGAAAGACATATATCATTTGCCTGTTTATACAAAACTCCAAATGTCTTTTCTTTTTCATAGGTATAATACTTTTCAAGGAGTGTAAAATTCATAACGATATTTGTTACAAATATTCCAACAATAAAAACTAACAATATAAGAATCAGTCTTTTTCGAATAGATTTTTTCACCTGAATCTTCCTTTCCAATATAAGCAAAAGAGAACCTTGCGGTTCTCTTAAGTTATGGTTCAAATTTATAACCCATTCCCCATATGGTTTTTATACAGTCACCTTTAGAACCCATTTTGCTTCTAAGCTTCTTAACATGTGTATCAATCGTTCTTGCATCTCCATAATAGTCATAATTCCACACATTATTAAGTATCTTTTCTCTTGAAAGGGCAATACCCTTATTTTCAACAAAATAAGTTAAAAGTTCAAATTCCTTAAAGCTAAGTTCAAGTTTTTTACCATCAACATATACTTCATGTGCTGACTTATCAATTTTAATTCCGCCTACTTCAATGGACTGGTCATCAAGAGCATTAGTTCTTCTCAAAATTGCCTCAACTCTTGCTACAAGAATCTTAGGGCTGAAGGGTTTTGAAATATACTCATCTACCCCAAGCTCAAATCCAAGAAGTTCATCCTTCTCTGCCGATTTTGCAGTAAGCATTATAATAGGGACCTTTGAATACTGTCGTATCTCCCTGCAAACGCCCCATCCATCCAGCTTAGGCATCATGACATCAAGTATTATAAGTTCAATATTCTTCTCATCAAAGAATATATCCACTGCTTCTTCACCATTGGCAGCTTCAAGTACTTCAAATCCATCCTTAACAAGAAAGTCCTTAACAAGCTTTCTCATTCTCGCTTCATCATCAACTACAAGTATCTTAATGGCATCCATGTCCATACCTCCAGGCAATTATTGTAAATAATTTTACTTGTTATTCCTAATTTTCAAGTCCTTCAACAACAGCATTATCTGCCACAAACTTTTTGACACATTCAAGGAACATTGCTTCCTTTGGATTCTCTGCATACTGGCTTGTATACGCATCTTCAAGCTCTGCTACTGACATATTATCTGTTCCATCTGTGTCATCAGCCAGATTGCTTATAAGAAGTGACTGATAAGTTGCATCATCCATTGTTATATTCTCTTTTGCGGCAATTGTCTTTGCAATCATTCTGTCTTTGGCTGTATCTTCTCCAACCTCTTTTGCATCGTCCTCTGTCATACCAAATGATTCTAAAAGTTCTTCAACAGAGCAGCCTGAAAGCTCAGCAAAGCTCTTATAGTTGTCCATTGTTTCCTTAACAGCATTGTCAAGTTCACCCTTTGCAACCTTTTCAACTTCTGTATTGTCAACAACACTCTCCCATGCATCATCAGCAATTGAATCTACCTTTTCTTCATAAAGTGACTTTCTCATATATTCTTTAAAATCAGCAGCTGATGTACATTCACCTTCTGAGTATTCATTGGCAAATTCATCTGTAAGCTCAGCATCAATTTCATCACCACAGATATAGTTCAGAGTAATGTTAAACACTACAGTTTTTCCATCTATCTCATCATCGCCATAATCATCAGGTACCTTTACTTCAACACTTTTTGTCTCACCTGTTTTCATAGTAACAAGTTCATTGTTAAATTCAGTAAAATTATCCTCTGAACCTACCTCAAGTATTTCATCAGAAGAAGCGTAATCCTCAAGATCATTGCCATCAAGTGTTGCTGTATAATCAACATTAACATTGTCACCCTGTACTGGTGTTCCTTCCTTGTGTACATATGTTTCAACACTATCAAGGGCATCATTCACACCCTCTTCAACATCTTCATCACTTACAGCAACAGATACATTAATACCCTTGTAATCTCCAAGTTTAAGAAATCCAGCATCTTCATAATCATATGCTGCACCTATGGTAATATCCTTTATATCCCTGTTTTTGTTCACAAATATAACTGTTACAATAACCGCTGCTATGACAACAAGGGCTGCAACTGCTGCAATTATAATTTTATTATTGTTTTTACCTGCAGCATTATCATTTTTAGTATTCATATTGTTCTTTACTGCTTCATTATTATCTGGCATTCTTCATCCTCCATATTCACCAACATTTTCTTCTTAGTGCATTATAACACACAATTGTGTTTTTTTTAAGTACAAAATGCGCCACATCTTGCGATGTGACGCACTAAAATTCAAATTATATTCTGGTTACATGCTTACTGACAATTATGCCATGAAAGCTTTAACCTTTTTGTAGATACCTTCTGCATCAAGTTCATACTTCTTAAGAAGCTCCTTAGCTGGACCTGACTCACCGAATGTATCATTAACACCAATTTTAAGAACCTGAGTTGGGCACTTCTCTGAAAGAACATCACAAACTGCACTTCCAAGACCACCAATAACTGAATGCTCTTCGATAGTAACAACTTTTCCTGTTTCTTTTGCTGCTGCAACTACAAGATCCTCATCAAGAGGCTTAATTGTATGAATGTTAATAACTTTTGCATCAATTCCATCTGCTGCAAGCTTTTCAGCAGCTTCAAGAGTTTCAGCAACTTCAAGACCTGATGCGATAAGTGCTACATCCTTACCTTCACGAAGAACGATACCCTTACCGATTTCAAACTTGTAATCATCATTGTCATTGATTACAGGTACTGCAAGACGTCCAAATCTTAAGTAACAAGGACCATCCATTTCAATTGCAGCCTTAACTGCTGCTCTTGCTTCTACATCATCTGATGGAACGATAACTGTCATTCCAGGAATTGTTCTCATAAGAGCAACGTCTTCACAACACTGATGCGATGCACCGTCTTCTCCAACTGAGATTCCAGCATGTGTAGCACCAATCTTAACATTAAGATGTGGATATCCGATTGAGTTACGAACCTGCTCAAATGCACGTCCAGCTGCGAACATAGCAAATGAACTCATAAATGGGATCTTACCTGTTGTAGCAAGTCCTGCTGCAATACCAGCCATATTACATTCTGCAATACCACAGTCGATATGTCTTTCCGGGAATGCTTTTTTAAATATACAAGTCTGTGTAGCTCCTGCAAGGTCTGCATCGAGAACTACAAGGTTATCATATTCTGCACCAAACTCTGCAAGTGCATTACCATAGCTCTGTCTTGTTGCAATCTTTTTAACTTCTGCCATCTTTATTCACCTGCTTTCTCTAAATCTGCCATAGCAATTTCATACTGTTCATCATTAGGAGCTTTTCCATGCCATCCAGCCTGGTTCTCCATGAATGAAACACCCTTACCTTTAATTGTCTTAGCGATAATTGCTGTAGGCATACCTTTAGTTTCTCTTGCTTCATTGAAAGCAGCTCTAATCTGATCAAAATCATGACCATCAATATTGATTACGTGGAAGTTAAATGCTTCAAACTTCTTATCGATTGGATAAGGTGAACATACATCTTCAATATTTCCATCAATCTGTAATCCGTTGTTATCAACGATTACTACTAAGTTGTCAAGTTTTCTGTGTCCTGCGAACATAGCAGCTTCCCAAACCTGACCTTCCTGGATTTCTCCATCACCAAGAAGTGTATAAACACGATAATCATCACCTGAAAGTTTAGCTGAAAGAGCCATTCCTACAGCACATGAAATACCCTGTCCAAGTGATCCACTTGACATATCAACACCAGGAATCTCATTCATGTTTGGATGTCCCTGAAGGTATGAACCTGTATGACGAAGTGTCTTAAGGTCTTCTACCGGGAAGAATCCTCTGTTTGCAAGTGTTGAGTAATAACCAGGAGCAGTATGTCCCTTTGAAAGAACAAATCTGTCTCTGTCTGCCTTACGTGGGTTCTTTGGATCAATGTTAAGCTCTTCAAAATACAAATATGTGTAAATATCTGCTGCAGAAAGTGATCCGCCCGGATGACCGGACTTTGCATTATATACTGCTGTTACAATGCCTTTACGGACTTCATTAGCCGTCTTCTTTAATTCTAAATTATCCATTTTAATTCACCTTTCATAATTATTATTAGCTCATATATAGAAGGATTAGTGTTCTCCACCCTGTCCATAATATGCGTTTGGTCCATGTTTTCTGAAATAATGCTTGTCCAGAATATACTGTGGCTCACGTTCTACACTTGGATTAATTCCATATGTAATGTATGCCATCTCAGCAACCTTTTCCATAACTACTGAATTATAAACAGCCTGATCTGGTGTTTTACCCCAGGCAAATGGTCCATGATTCTTACATACAACACCTGGAACAGCCATAGGATCAATTCCAAGTCCGTCAAATGTTTCAATAATAACTTTTCCTGTATTAACTTCGTATGCATCATGAACTTCTTCATCAGTAAGGCTTCTTGTACAAGGAATATCTCCGTAGAAATAATCTGCATGAGTTGTTCCAAGTGCGGTAATTGGTTTACCAGCCTGTGCAAATGCTACTGCATGTGTAGAATGTGTATGAACAACACCGCCCATTTCAGGATACTTATTGTAGAGCACTACGTGAGTAGGTGTATCTGATGATGGACGAAGCTTACCCTCAACAACATTACCGTTAAGATCAACAACAACCATATCTTCAGGTTTCATAACATCATAATCAACACCACTTGGCTTGATTACAACAAGTCCCTTATCCCTGTCAATACCGCTTACGTTACCCCAGGTATATATAACCATACCTTTTCTCCAAAGCTCCATATTAGCTTCATAAACTTTCTCTTTTAATTCTGATAACATAACCTATATTACATTCCTTTCTTAATCTGCACATTGTGCACTTAATAAGTAATTATAGTATAGCAATTAAATGATTCTTTAACAAGTATTTTTTTGACATTTATCGTTTATATTTTTTTCAAGTTTTTTCTTATGTATTCTTATGTAATTCTTTTATTATTCTTTCTGTAATTCTTTTGTTATTCTTTTCGTTATTATTTCTAATACTTTTACCATTTACATCTTATGATTCTACCATTCATATCTGCCTGTCTTTGCATATGCAGCAGGAATCTTATAAAAATGCTGGTAATCCTTCATGCTCTTCCAGTCACCACCCCAGGAAAATCCATATTTTTTGAAGATTTTATATACCTTATCGTTCTTATGAATCATAATATTTTTATACATTCCCTTACATGTTTTCACATTTCGGTTGGCATATTTTCTACCATTTACAGGAAGCAGTCCATGGGCACCTCCCACACATGGATTAACCTTAGGATTAATATCAATTGCAAGGCCAAGTCCATGCATGGAAAGGTTTTTTGCCGATCCGGCTATTACCCTGTAATTAAAACATGTGGTATTATCAGCCTCCATAGACTTATTATCATCAGCATCATATTCATCGATTAATTCCATTCTTCTCACTGGATATTTCATTTTGTAAAGTTCATAAAATATTCTTACCGTATCTTTGGCAATTGCCTTATTTACTATAAGGTTCCCCTCTTTTTCCTTACCCTTGTAATTAACATATTTCACTGTCACATAGCGAAGATCCCTGTAAGATATATATTTG
Source organism: Lachnoclostridium sp. UBA2905 (assembly GCA_002349525.1). GTDB lineage: Bacteria > Bacillota > Clostridia > Lachnospirales > Lachnospiraceae > V9D3004. The sequence continues at coordinate 2,423 of DEDL01000012.1, read as the reverse complement.
TTTTTATGGTATGAAACACCTGTTATAATATCCTTTATCTCATCTGATAATTTTGTATAATAAAACCCCTCATTTTTAAGTTCCTTAATGGACATATTTTTTGCATCACATACGTCCTCTGACCCGCTATGATTAACTGCATTCTTAGCAGCAGCCTGCCCAAAACCGCCAAAAGTCAGCAAAATCAATATTCCTGCCAGCAATAAAACTGTGTTTAAAATTTTTTTCTTCATATCATCAATGCTCCTTACCAATATTTCTCCG
>DEDL01000012.1:0-2047 GCA_002349525.1 Lachnoclostridium sp. UBA2905 | reverse complement strand
CGTGAAAGTGGCTGAAAGCCGCATAGTTACTGTATTTTAACTGAATATTGCTATTCACTTATCAAGTGAATAAAAAAAGAGCTGCCAAATGTGGTATAATTAAGGTGTCCAAAGCCATTAATAATACAAACAAAGGAGCCCTTTATGAGTATTGTAAACACCTTATCACTAGAAAGCGATAGACAAAATAAAATAAATTTTCTCTAACTTCTTCAGGTGACTTAGCGTTAATGATTTCATTTCCCATAACATTATCCTCCTTATTTACATTACTATTATCTGTTATTATTTCTATTAAAAGAAGCTGGTCTAAGTGAAAAGAAAAAAAATTTAAGAGTGGGAATAGATACCCCTTTAGAATGCTACATGGATGACCATTGGTATAAACATATAATTAATGAAGTAGACAGAGATAATTACAAAGCTGACAATTATTTAAATAAATTGATAATCATGTGCGAAGTTATTGGTGTTAATCCTGACTAAACTGCTCATATGAATATAAATAAACGTGGTGGAGACGGTTTCTCCAAAGATAAAAAACTGATAGGATACATTAATATATTTAAGAACTATATAAATGCCGAAATAAAATACTTAATCCGGATATTATTATTGCCTGTATTGGTCCCAACAAAAATAAAATTAAAAACATCCTCTTTACTGATATCACACCTTTTGATTTCAATATAGATAATCATATATGTCACTTATACACAGGAACTTATACTTATGGCTCTCGTAAAATACCAGTATATGGTATGTATCATCCTGGAACACTTGGTTGGACAAAAAATAACAATAATTATAAAAAGATATTTGAAGAACTTTACACAAAATATCAACGTACCTGAATACGTAAATCTTAAAGACACTAAGTTAACAGATGAGATAAGAGAGTATAAAATAAACTGCCAGTTCCATTAAAAAATCATCGAAACTTATTGCCTAAAATATTGATAATTCGCCACCCCATCTCACAATAATATCCTCAAATACATCTTCTATTCCCGAAAAATTATGGTCTGCACCTGGAATTATTCTAACGTCACAATTACTAATCTTTTCATTTTCAAGCCATACAGTATACATTGCAGACGGGTCATTTTCTCCATATACAACATCTATCGGTTTAGCTCCAAATGCTTTTATACCTTTTATTGTCTTGTGATAGTTTATCATAAGTGGTCCGTTAATTAAGAGCATTTTCTGAATTCCATTTATCCCAAATCCCAGTGTTGCACCGATTATTGCTCCATTTGATATATCAATAAAATACATTTCATCATATGCCCCTAACTCATCTGAAATATAATTTATTTCAAGTTCCAGATCGCAATCGTATTCAACCGGATTAGCTGAGACAACAACTGAATAACCATATTGCTCATTTATTCTCTTTGCAATACGCAGATACTTATTATCTCTGCCATACACAGTTCCCCCTTTTCCGGTTTTGATATATACAAGAGACTTATTCCCGCTAAACACACTTTCACCACGGTATTTGATTCAATTAAACGACATGCTGAAATTATGTGCGTTAAAGGAATCTGTAATGGCTTTGACGAATATTTGTTTTTCATGTAATCTACAGTTTCTCTATATTCTTCTATAATCTCTCCTGTTTTTTCGAACCTCATTAATTGCTTCATTAATATCTTCTTCTGTCATTCCCATATTTTTTGCCCATGCATTTGCCTCATCCATTAGCATATTAAATTCTGAAATATCCGGCTGCTTTATTGGTTTCAAAAGTATATTCTCTCCATCACTAAAAACCATCAAGCGTGACCCTGGCAGCAATTCCAAAGAATCTCGTATCACTTTTGGCAATACAACCTGTCCTTTTGATGATAATGCTGTCACATCCGTAATCATATCTATCATACAAACCACTCCTTCGGTAAGATTTTCTTACATCTGTACTATCATATTATATGTTATCTATCAAGAATTATTCACTTAATAATATCATATATATGAAAATGTCTGCCAGCACACAGCATTAGCAAAATATTTTCGCAATACATTTTCTAATAACTTT
>DEDL01000030.1:15378-15602 GCA_002349525.1 Lachnoclostridium sp. UBA2905 | reverse complement strand
TGCTACCTACTATATTTCTTTTAGTTATGCAGATAAGATTCTTAATCCTTCATCAAGGATATTCAATGCGGCATTGTAATCCCTTTCAATAACCTCACCACATTGAGAACATACCCATTGTCTATTATTTAATTTTAATTGTTTGTTGATATAACCACAATTATGACAAGTCTTTGATGATGGGTAAAATCTATCAACATATACTATCTTTCTATTGTACCATT
>DEDL01000030.1:5499-15312 GCA_002349525.1 Lachnoclostridium sp. UBA2905 | reverse complement strand
AGCAAGTTTATGGTTTCTCAACATTCCTTTCACATTCAAATCTTCCATACAGATAACTTGGTTTTCGTTAATCAATGTATTGGATACTTGATGCAAATAGTATTGTTTCTTGTCGTTTATCTTCTTGTATGTTTTTGCAACTCTTATTCTTGCTTTGTTTCTGTTGTTGCTGCCTTTCACTTTTCTTGAAAGTTGTCTTTGTAATCTCTTAATCTTATTTGATTGAGATTTTTTGAAATGAAGATTATCAAATACTTCACCATCGGATGTAATTACAAAATCCTTAACTCCAAGGTCAATACCAACAGCATTATCAGTATCTCTTAAACCTTTATGTGTTAAATCACCATCAACAAGGATTGATAAGTAAAATTCACCGCAAGGTAATTTTGATAGCGTTGCTTGCTTGATATTTGGTTTATGTTTTTGTAAATATTCAGCGTACTTCTTATTACATTTGAACTTAATATTCTTGATATTAGCAAGTGAAAGATGATAAGAGGTGTAATCATTCTTCTTTGAAATTGCTCCAAGTTCAAATCTACAAGACTGTTTATTATCTCTCTTTGACTTGAATTTTGGAAAACCTTTATGCTGATTAAAGAAATTCTTATATGCGGAAAGCATATCATTGACTGCTTGTTTAAGAACCTTTGTATTTTGTTCTCTGAGCCATATTAAGTTATCATCTTTGAGTAGTTCATGATGAACAAAATGCCCTAAAGTAGAAAGGTTTTCAGAAACTTTGTTTTCCTTGTAGGAGTTGATTTTACGAGCAAGACATTGATTATAAACAAAACGATAGCACCCAAGCAATTTGTTAAATTGTTCAGTTTGTGTTTTGTTTGGATATAATCTTATTTTGACTGCTCTTAGCATTTAATATTTCTGCTGTTTTTGATATTAAGTAATTTTTCTATCACACCTTCACGTTAAGCTACAAGAGTTTGAAAATCTTCAATAGTGATTGAAGGATTGACATCAAAAATAAATGGATATTCTGTATTTTTGGTACAGTCCTCATGTACAACAGCTATTCCTGACTCTGAAGCTGTCAGCTCACCCATAGTTATTATGTCATCTGCAAGCTTTCTTACCTCAAATGCCTCATAAGCAAGGGTTTTCGTTTACCCAACACACAGTTTATCATTTTTTAATCATTTTGTACATTATTAAATTATACATTATATACATTCTATAATTTTTCAATCTGACTTATAAACTCTTTAACACTAAAAGGCTTTAATATGTAACCATTCATTCCTGACATCATGGCTTTTTCCACATCCTTACGGAAGGCGTTGGCAGTTATGGCTATTACAGGAATTTCTGAATTGACATTCTTCATATTACGTATGATCTCAGTTGCTTCGCAGCCATCCATAACAGGCATCTGAATATCCATAAGAATTATATCGTAGGTCCCCGGCTCACACATATTCAGTCTGTCGATACACTCACTTCCATTTTTCATCCATTCAACTGATATTTTCAGTTCAAGAAGCATAGTCATGGCAATTTCAGCATTAAGTACATTATCTTCTACCAGGAGAACTTTTTTCCCTTGGCACTTTTTAATGGCAGCATTCAGCCATTCGCTGTCATTTGCCACCGGTTTCTTATAATCACCTGCAAAATCAGCCTTCTTAATATTACTTTCATCCCACAGATCAAGCTCAAGATTAATAATAATACTTGTACCCAGGCCCTTTTTACTGTCAATGCTTATATTTCCTTCCATCATATCAACAAGCTTTTTAACAATGGCAAGGCCAAGCCCCGTCCCCTGAATGCCACTTTCAGTGGATGTACGTTCTCTTTCAAATGAATCGAAGGCGTGTTTTATGAAATTCTCACTCATACCTATTCCATTATCCCTGACGCAGATGGTAAGGCCACTTTTACCATCTGTAACCATGCCCTGCTTTACTTCTAATATGATTATTCCACCCTTATTAGTAAATTTCGCTGAATTACTAAGCAGATTAAGCATTATCTGTAAAAGCTTGGTATCATCGCACATTACATAAGGATTAGTAATTTCAGTATCCACTCTGAATTCAATATCAGAGCCCTTAAGCCTTCCTTCAACTACATTTTCAAGCTGATTTAAAAGCTTTGGCAAATAAACCGGCTTATTTTCAATGCTTATTTTCCCATTATTAATTTCACATAAGCTCAAAACATCATTTATTATCTTCATCAGAACATCTCCTGATGCCTGTATTTTTGATATCGAATCTATAACACACTCTACATCTGTAGGATTCTTTTCTATAATATCCGCAAAACCAAGAATAGCATTCATAGGAGTCCTTACATCATGATACATATTAGTAAGGAAAATGCCTTTGGCACGTTCTGCATCTCTGGCCTTTTCTGTGGCTTCCTTTTCTCTCTCAAAGGCTTCAAACAATCTCTCCTTCTGCCTTTTTTCTACTATATTATTCTGTCTGTCTATCATAAACAGATATGCCAAAATCGTTCCAACCACAAGACAGAAGGGCTGTACAGGATATATCTCATAAACAGGTATTACATAGGTATTAAGCACTATTCCTATCAATGGCACCGCCGAAAAAAATGTTGCCCTGATAAGATAATCCTTCTTTTCATATTCATTAAAAACAAGAACTGATACAGCTCTAAAAAATGCTGTAATATAATAAAACAGATTAATAATGGCGAACACAAAAAATAAGCTTCCTCTTTTGTATAAACCACTATCGTCAATACTCCAGAGTATTCCTGTTGGAACAGATATAAGAACCATTACGATCAGCACAATCAGCGGAATAATCTGTATCCTTTGCAAAAATTTATTATTATATTCACCAATGTACTTTCTCATAAAAAGATGCCAGTTATACGGCATGATCACATAGATAAGATAGAATAAAAGAACGATGATCCTGTATAATGGAACATTCTTCCCTCCATTAAGAAAACAAAGCACAAAAGAAGCATCAAATATGACATAGAGCATAACAATGAGCACAAATGTCATACAGCTTCTTTTTGCGCTTTTCCAATTAATATCAGTATAAATTTTAACAAGAATAATAGTCAGTATCAAAATCATGAAAAATGAACTATTAATGTATATTGCAGCCATATTTACCTTCTTTCATATCCGGTCAAAATGTATCTGTAAAACTATAATCGCTATACAGTGTATCATACATCAAATGACTGCAAATTTCTACATTTTTCTATACTGTTTTACCTATTTCCCCTGCTTTATTGCCTTTGTTTCGATTTCATTAGTAATCATATCAACAAACTCGTCAAGAGGAAGAACTGTTGTATCCTTTTCACCATGAAGTCTAAATGAAACAGTCTTCTGCTCCATCTCGTTAAATCCAAGTACGAGCATATATGGAACCTTTTCTATCTGTGCTTCACGCATACGGTATCCTAACTTCTCAGCTCTGTCATCAAGGTCTACTCTTACGTTCTTACTGTCTAATAACTCGCATACTTCATCAGCATATGCCATAAGATCCTCATTATCAGTCTTAACAGGCATAACCTTTACCTGAAGTGGTGCAAGCCATGTAGGAAGATTACCCTTTGTCTCCTCTAAGATGTAAGCCATAAATCTGTCCAGAGAACCAAGTATTGCTCTGTGAAGAACAACAGGTGTCTTCTTCTCACCATCTTTATCAATATAAGAAAGTTCAAATTTGGCAGGAAGACAGAAGTCTAACTGACATGTTGAAAGAGTGTACTCATTACCTACAGCAGGTTTTACGTTAACATCAAGTTTAGGGCCATAGAAAGCAGCCTCTCCGATTTCCTCTGTATATTCAATTCCAATATCATTCATAACTTCTCTAAGAGCATTCTCTGCCTTATTCCACATTTCGTCATCATCATGATATTTTTCCTTATTTTCAGGATCTCTCAGTGAAAGAACACAACGGAAATCTGTTATTCCAAAATCCTTGTAAGTATCAAATATAAGCTTAACTACACTTGTAAACTCATCCTTGATCTGCTCAGGTGTTACAAAGAGATGGGCATCATTCTGACAGAAATGTCTTCCTCTCTCAATGCCCTTAAGAGTTCCACTGGACTCAAATCTGAAGTCATGAGCAATCTCACCGATACGTATTGGAAGATCCTTATATGAATGCATTCTGTTAGCATATATCATCATATGATGTGGACAGTTCATTGGTCTTAATACAAATGACTCTCCCTCAACTTCCATTGCCGGGAACATATTCTCCTTGTAATGATCCCAATGGCCTGATGTCTTATAAAGATTTACAGTACCAACACATGGAGTCATAACATGAAGATATCCAAGCTTTCTTTCCTTTTCCTTAATATAGTTCTCAAGCTCCTGCCAGATTGTATATCCCTTTGGAAGGAACATTGGAAGTCCACGTCCAACAAGGTCGTCTAACATAAATAAGCCCATTTCTTTACCAATTTTTCTATGGTCTCTTTCTTTTGCCTCCTGTAAAAGAGTAAGATGCTCTTCAAGCTCTTCCTTAGTTGGGAAACAGACACCATATATTCTCTGAAGAACCTTATTCTTGCAGTCACCCTTGAAATATGCACCTGAATGTCTTATAAGTTTGAAATTACGGCATAATTTGACATTATCTACGTGAGGTCCCCTGCAAAGGTCTGTGAAATCACCCTGCTCATAACATGTGATTGTTCCATCATCAAGTCCTGAGATAAGATCAAGCTTGTACTCGTCACCCTTAAACATCTCAAGAGCTTCTTCCTTGGTAATCTCCTTACGGATAATCTTCTTTCCTGATTTAGCAACCTTTTTCATCTCTTTTTCAATTGCTTCTATTGCTTCATCATTAATAACAGCATCTCCAAGATCAACGTCATAATAAAAGCCTTCAGCAACAACAGGTCCAACCCAGAACTTAGCCTGTGGATAGAGATGCTTAATTGCCTGTGCCATAAGATGTGCACATGAATGATTCAGTGTGTTCAGTTCTTCATTTTCCTTAAAATTAACCATTACTTTTCTTCCTTTCTTAAGCAAATAAATTCAATATAACATAAAATAATTAATGAATAAAATAACACCCAAAGACCTCCAACGGAAATCTAAGGGTGCTTACATAACACGGTTCCACCTTATATTTTACTCAGACAGTCTGTAACGTGACAATACGGTAACGCTTCAGTTATATAGATTATAATATTACAATATTCATATTATTCTATTACATTATATAACCTGCTCGTACAGCTCCGGAGTGGTCTTCCCTTATCTTCCCGCAAACAGCTTCCACCAAATGCTGTTCTCTCTGTCCGTTCCACACAAGGTACTCTTTCCTTCAACGCCTTTAACATATACTTGAGATTATATCATGCTTAAATTTAATAATCAACCATTAATTTTATACGGCAGCTTTGTATTTTTGATGATTTTATAGTATACTCTATGTAGATTTGTTTATTAATCAACCATTATTTTTATACGGCAACTTTGTATTTTTGATGATTTTATAGTATACTTTACGTAAATTCGTTTATTAATCATACGATTATACAATTTAAATCACATATATAAAAATATGCCCCAAAGGAGATTTTTTATGTTAGGCAAAAACTTCACAGCTTCTCTTGAAAAAAATCATATGGAAATACCATGGAACAACTATTCCGACAGTGATAGCAAGTTAAAAATCAAAGACAGTTCTCTTGCTAATAAGGCATCAGTAATCGGACGAGTGGGACTTATAATGCTATCCTGTGGTACTGGAGCATGGCGTGTACGTACTTCCATGAACCGTCTTGCAAAGGAACTTGGAGTAACCTGCTCCGTTGATGTTGGTCTTATGTCAATTCATTTTAACTGTTTTGACAATAGCGAATGTATAGCCCAGTCTCTGTCACTTGCCAATACTGGTGTTAATACGTCTAAGCTGTATCGTATAGAGCAGTTTGTAAAGAATTTTACAGAATATGATCACTCTGATACTTCTGATGATACTGTCAATAAAAATAATACTTTAGAATCTTCATATGACATTGATAATACAAAACACGTATTTTCACAAAATAATGCAGCAAGGCATAATGATGCATTAATACATAATGAATCATTGACTCAAAATGATGCAAGGCCTCAAAAAGAAGCCAGGGGCTGTAACATGACTACTGCTTCTATTCACAAGGAGCTTGATACCATTGAACACATTCCATCATTTTATTCCTCTGCAAAATTAGGCCTTGCAGCAGCTCTTGCCTGCGCAGCCTTTACTTTTTTACTTGGTGGCGGTGTTATAGAGATGCTTTTAGTCTTTATCGCGGCAGGAATAGGTAATTATATAAGAACTAAAATGATACACAGGCATTTTACCTTACTGCTCAATATATCCGTTTCAATATCAGTGGCATGTCTTATATATGCTTTGTGTCTGAAATTTGCACAAGTTATGTTTAATGTGTCCTCGGTACATGAGCCCGGTTATATGTGCTCTATATTATTTATAATCCCAGGTTTTCCATTTATCACAAGTGGAATTGACCTTGCAAAGCTTGATCTGCGTTCTGGAATTGAAAGACTCACATATTCAAGCATAATTGTTCTTGTAGCAACTGTTTTTGCGTGGATTATGGCACTGATACTTAATCTTACACCAAGTGATTTTACTCCAATCCATATGAATGCTGTACTTCGACTTGTACTTCGCATTATTGCAAGCTTTTGTGGAGTTTTAGGATTTTCATTTATGTTTAACAGCTCACTTAAAATGGCAGGAACTGCTGCCCTGATTGGCTGCCTTGCCAACACACTTCGTCTTGAGCTTGTAGACTTCACAGCCATGCCTGCGGCAGCTGCTGCATTTATCGGTGCTCTCACTGCCGGACTTTTAGCATCTGTAATTAAGAAAAACAGTGGATATCCAAGAATAACATTAACCGTTCCATCTATTGTCATTATGGTACCTGGACTTTATCTGTACAAGGCAATATATAATTTTGGAATAATGTCACTGTCTGATGCGGTTACATGGTTTATATCTGCAGTTATGATTATAATAGCCCTGCCTTTAGGACTTATATTTGCACGAATACTTACTGACAAGACCTTCAGACACTGTAATTAAATATTATCCCGGCTTTTTAGCCTGTAATGACCATGACATATCTACAGAAAAAAAGGGCTGCAAACATATATGCCATCCTTTTTTCTGTAATGACCATGACATATCTACATACACAAAAGGCTCCATACATTTTACGTATGGAGCCTTTTTCATATCAAACATATGGGGCAGCCTGATGCAATTTGAAGTTATATAGTTTAGTATCCCGCCCTTAAAGAATATACTATATGGGGCAAAAAAAAATACACCCGCTACCTCATGATAACTCCACACAGCCTACGCAATAGAAAAAAGAGTCATGGGTAATATGGCATATGCCACACGCCTTTAGCACGGATGTACTTATGTATTCTAACACTTATTATATGATTTTGCCAGTATTATTGTTAGATATATCAGATATATATTTTGTCAACTCATTAAGCTGTACTGCAATAATTCATACTTAAGTTTACAGCCCTCGTATATTTCTTCCGGTAATAGTGCTCTTGCAACTATTTTGCATTCTCCGCCTGCCTTGTCTACAAGTCTGAGATTTGCATAATCACCATCAATACTTACTACTTCATAATATAATGTTTCCATTGGATTTTCCTTTCTGTTATTCTTCACTCATTTCACTGAAATTGGTAAATGCATTTGCTTTCATATGGTATATTCATTCATATTATCATTTATTGTATCTTCTGATGCGGCCATTGCCTTAAGTGTCATATCAAGAAGCTTTTCAAGCTCCCATCCAAGCATATCGGCTCCTCTTTCAATTACACCTCTGTCGCATCCAGCTGCAAATCCCTTTGATTTGTACTTCTTCTTAAGAGATTTCAATTCCATGTCTTTAGTGCTCTTTGAAGGACGCATAAGAGCAGCTGCCCATATAAGTCCTGTAAGCTCATCTGCAGCAAATAAAACCTTTTCCATCTCATGGACCGGTTCCACCTCAATTGTCTTTCCACAGCCAACAGTTATTCCATATCCGTGTGAGCATACTGCATGAATAATATCTTCACCAACTCCGCCTTCCCTTAAAAGCTCCGGTGCCTTAAGACAATGCTCATCCGGATACAATTCAAAATCTATATCATGAAGCAGACCAACAATTCCCCAATACTCTGCATCAGCACCATATCCAAGCTCATTTGCATACCAACACATAACTGCCTCTACGGTAAAAGCGTGTTGAATATGAAATGAATCCTTATTATATTTTATCAACAAATCAAGCGCATTACTTCTCTCTATATGCTCCATAATAATCTGTCACTCCTGATAATGAAAATGCCTCTGCATTTTTCTTTCATATTTGTAAGAAATTAATTGATATTATTATATCTTCGTACTATACTTTAGCACAAAAGCAAGATAAAAAAAAGTCTGTTTACAGATTATTTTACATGGTTGTTTTACATGGTTGTTTTACGTGATTTTTTACGTGATTATTTTACATGATTATTAGAAAGGATTTTTACTATGAAGATAACAACTCTTTGTTATATTGAGAAAAATGATAAATATCTTATGCTTCACCGCACAAAAAAGAAAAATGATATTAATGAAAATAAATGGATAGGTGTAGGCGGACATGCCGAAGGCAATGAATCTCCGGAAGAATGCCTTTTAAGAGAAGTAAAAGAAGAAACTGGCCTGACACTTACATCATATCAGTTCCGGGCTTTAATAACATTTGTATGTGATAAGGCCGATCCTGAAATGATGTGTCTTTTTACTGCCGATGATTTTACCGGTGAGCTTTCCACATGCGATGAGGGAGAGCTTGAATGGGTAGACAAAGCCATTGTTCCAACTCTCCCAACATGGGAAGGAGATGCTATTTTCCTAAAATATCTCCTTGAAGATGAAAAAAGCTTTTTCACTCTTAAGCTCGTATATGAAGGTGATAAGCTTGTAGAAAAGCACCTCAATTTTTATTAGAATTATACAAGCATTTTAATTGGCATTTTGCCAGCATTTTAATTGGCAGTTCGTGAAGTGCAATAAGAAATGTCTGGTTTGTCATCTCACCCATGTTAAGGGCAACATTGTAAACTACCATTCCGTAAACCATTACTGTTGCCATGATGATTGTGAAAATTACTTCTTGAAATTTGTTTTTTAGCATAAAAAATCCTCCTGGAATAATAATGAACTCTACTGTATGTGTTGTTCGTTATCATCCTAGGAGGATTGTGCGTTTCCAATATAACCATATTCAGTCGTTTGCCTATCGTAACACAAAAAAACGACTTATGTAACCCCTAAATTTTCAAAAATACAAAATTTTATATTTATCATTATATTTCAGAATATCTTATATCGCTGACATATATCTTTTACTTATATCGCAGATCTTTTCTCTACCATATTTCTTTGACTTATATATCTGACTTATATCTGACACTTATATCTGACTTATATCGCTGCCGCACTGCCTTTAGCTGCTTTCCTGGTTTTTTCAGATTCAAAGCTTACTACAGCAACAGTACCTTGCTCTGCTACCTGCTGTTCATTTGCATTAATACCGGCAAACTGAGGTGCATATGACACTCTCCTCACCTTATCATTTCCACTAATTAGTGTCTGCTGATTAAGCAGATATTTGCAGTTTCCAACTCTTACATCTGCTCCAGCCATACCAGAGTTGGAACAGATGCAAAAGAGTACAAAGTATTCGCCTCTGAATCTTAAACAGATTCGTCACGAATACAGATAATGCGAT
>DEDL01000030.1:975-5433 GCA_002349525.1 Lachnoclostridium sp. UBA2905 | reverse complement strand
TTATCCTGATACTCTTGTTTTTTATCAACTTTTGCTGTAACACTTGGTCGTCCAAGCTTTGGGCCTGACAACCGGATTCCATGCTCCCTGCAATAGCTCCTGTTTTCCCTGGTCCGATATATCTGGTCTGCCAGCACACGTTTCGGATAATAACCGGTGCGCTTCTTGAAACGTTCCACTGCTTCAATCAGACAGGTGCTCTCGTTGTACGCTTCGAACGATATTTTTTCGATGCGTCCATATCCTTCACTGTCAAGACTCAAATCAAATTTTGCACCAAATTCAACAGGGGATTTTACTTTCCCTCTGACGATAGGACGAAGCCACGGCTGCGAGATGCTTACAATACGATGTTCCACTGAGTGTACTTTGTTATCGTACATGTACTTTTGCTGTTCATACAGCGTGATGATAGTCAAATACAAACTAATTTCTTTTTCTGTCATCGCATATCCGTCACTCATGAACTTCTCTAGATACCCAATATCTCTTGCGACGTAACCAAGCTGTTTGCGGACTGCCTTCCTGATTTTCTTTGCACTATGTTTTTTGCTTTTGGCAAATGCCAGATAATCTTTTCTGGCACGTTTTTTATAACGCCGTGGCAGTGGCAAACCATAAGATTTGCAAAAACGATAAATGATCGTTTCCAGTTTTTCCCTTGCTTCATTCAAGAGTGAAATATCCTGGGGATAACGGATATTTGCCGGTGCACAGGTTGCATCCAGTGTTAATGTTTCTTTATTTTCATCTTCTGTTGAAGTGTCATTATCATCGCAGTTTCCAGAAGATGGCGGCGTATTGTTGTCATCATCTTTATGGGCAAGAAGATACTCATTTACTTCCATTAGCATTTCGGCAGAAATACGTTTTCGAAAAAGAACCAGTGTGCTTGCATCAAACGGAGCCTCTTCCTGATAGCCGGGAAGTCCGATAAAGTACTGCAGATATGGGTTCTCTGTGAGTTGTTCCACAAGTTCGCGATCAGAAAACTGAAACTTGGTCTGGATAATCAATGCCCCCAGCGCCATACGAAGCGGTTTAGCAACGTTGCCGGTATCGCTTGGAAACAACTCAGCATATTTTATTTCAAATTCATCCCATGGGATACGGTCAGCCATTTTAATCCAGCGATTGTTCGGATTCATATGCAGCCCCATAGGCTGATTAAAATCCAGAAACGAATGTTGTAACTTGTCAATTGGTTTGTACATGATTTTAGCCCCTTTACTCGTATAATCCTCAAAAAATCTGCAAGGAAAATGTATCCATTTTATTAAAACCCTTGCAAATATTATACCAGATATCAGGGGAAAAGTCAGTAAAATCAAGTGTTCTAGCGTCAATCAGCAGACACTAATTATTGTAGTAACAATTTTCACCATCAATGGGATTAATGGAAGCCATACCAGTGTACAGACAACATTAAATGTTGTATGCGCGTTTGATATCTGTCTTGAGATTACATCAATCTCATTGCCTGCTGGTGAAATAAACTGAACAAATCTTGAAAACCATGGAATAAGGAAAATGAATACAATACTTCCGCTAATATTAGAGATACTGTGTGCAATTGCAGTACGTTTTGCATTTTTAGACTGACCTATAGATGCAAGAAGTGCTGTAATTGTTGTTCCAATATTATCTCCTAAGAGTATTGGGATTGCACCTGCAAGTCCAATAACCATAACTGTTGTTGCTGAACTGCTCTGAAGTACAGCTGTTACAAGTGCTCCTGCCAAAGCACCCATAATTGGATTCTTTGTAAGAAAACCGAAAATTTTTTTCATTCGTTCTCCTGCTGCTTTCTGAAGCGCATCACTCATACTGTTCATTCAATAAAGGAATAAAGCCAGGCCTCCAATAAGGCCAAAAATAACTTTCACATTCTCGTTCATATCCGTTTCCTTTCTTGCTAATCAATTAGAAATAACTACTAAATATTTTTTACAATGTGGATATTATAGAATGTGAAAGTCAAATCTACGTATATACTTGTGTAAAATGAATGTAAAACCTCAAAAGACAAGTCGCATCTGATGCCATACAGCATTTCCATGTGTGGACTTATCAGATACTCCCTCATCAACAAAACCAAATTTCGCATAATACGAAAGCAGTTTTTCCTTGCAGGTTAAGACAAGACCCTTTCTTCCCTGGGTCCTGGCATCATCAATAGCCGAAAGAATTAACTGTCCGGCATATCCTTGTCTGCGATACTCTGGTATTGTATTTACCCCAAATATCATCTGCCATTCCCCGCTTTCATCATGCAGGAAGGCCTTATCGTACATTTCATCTGTAAGATCCGGCTCATTTGTAACAAAACCGTCAACAAATGAAATCAGCTTATCTTCATCAAACATAAGCCAGAAATGATTGCCATAATACCTGATTCTTGCTACAAATGATTCCCTTGTTGCCGCCTCAGCTGGCGGAAAGCACTCTGCCTCTACAGCAGCTATCATGTCTAAATCTGACATGGTTGCATGTCTGATATTCATATATTTTTGTCTCCAATATGTTTATTATGCTTATATGTTTAATTCTAGAACTTCACTACTTCTGGTGCATGTGTAAATGATGAAAATGTTGCTGTTGCATCCTTAAAATAGAATACTTCTGTGTTACCATCATCTGCTGAATACATTTTCTGTAATGAAGGATATGCATCAAGCATAGACTGTCTTGCTTCTATTCTGTCATCCTCCACAAGTTCACCGGCATCGGCAAAAGCCACTATTTTCAATTCACAAAATTGAATTCTGCTGTTATCTTTTTTATGCTGTACCAGATAGTTAAACCATGGACATCGCTAGATGAACATGTAAGTATCTTTGCTCTCCTTGGCTGGTGCCTACGTGCAAATAACGTTTTAAAGCCCTTTATCCAATCCTAAATTGAAACTTAACCTTTACCTCAACCTTTATATTTTTCTTTTTATTAAGCCTGATAGATGTCTTTTTCAGAGTCTTAATTTTCTTATTATCTTTTTTTTCGCTTACAATGTACTGAACTGTATATTTTTGCCCCTTGATCTTTACAGGATTCCATCTATATGTGTATTTCTTTGAATTTTTCTTGCACTTAATGTTCTTTGTAATTGTAGTTGTTAATTTCTTTGCTTCAATTAAATCCGGTTCGATCTCAATTTTAGTATCCGGATTCTTAAGTACAATACTATCGCACTTAATATGCTCCAGTCTTATTTTTTTAACTTTTTTACCAATTGTTACTTTGCCTGCTTTCATTTTCCCAAGACTTACATATGCTTTATCAGAATTAACAATAACATTCTTTGCTGTTCCATACATATATTTTTCTTCACCTGTAAACAGACTTCCTTTAAGTGTCATCACGTCAAATACTGCATTATCAAACACACGGTCGCCTACCACTACATTATCAGGCATTGTTATCTTCTTCAGATTTGTCGCGTTCATGAAATTATACCCATCAATCCGCTTAAGTGTATTAGGCAGATTAATCTCAGCAAGGCTGTTCATTTCATTAAATGCATATTCACATACTGCAGTAACACCTTCCGGAATAACCAGCTTTTTAACAATACTGTCCTTTTCTGTGAAAACGGCTGCATTGTCATAGTCAAGCCTGACAGAATTATCTGAATTAATATATGGCGTGTTAATTGTTCCAATTTGTACTATACTGTAACCATCTATTGCTGCAGGAATGACAACCTCAGAAGAATATGAGTATATCTTCCTTAATGCTGCTGTTTTAGCAGCCTCGTTTGTTACCTCATAACCGTAATCTCCACTCTTAACTATTAATGCTGATACCTCAGCTGACTGCGTTGGCAATGGATTAGTTGTTCCTTCTGCACTCGACTTGCTTTCTCCACAAAAGAACAATCCTCCCATAAATGCCAATCCAAGAATACCCCACAATGCTTTTTTTACTGTTTTAATCATTTTAAATTTCCTCCAATTTAATTTTTTATAATACATGAGCCAAAAATATTTTTCGACTCTTGTATTATATACTTAGTTCGAACAATTATCGTATTTCTTACATATTATGTAATTACCAACTCTGACTACCAAAATCATAAACAAATTTATCTTCAAATAATGGTACTCCCCATGAATCAAAACCATATAAAGGTGTATTATTTTTGGAATCTTTCATATCCTGCAATACAGATTTTGTTACATATAATGATGCTGCATATTGTCCACTATTTTTTTCTTCATATCAACAGGAATATACACACCCTTATATTCATCTTTATTGTTATAGGATGAAGAATTCATTGATAACTGCTCTCCAAGAACTATCCTTCTTCTTGCTAACTCATACAGGAAGTTAATAGGTGCACACAATTCTCCTGTTGAATAATGTGTATTTGCATGATATGGTGAATATCTATCCTAGATTATTCACGTCTCAGCCGAAAAATTGGCTGAAAACTGCATAGTTACTGTATTTTAACTG
>DEDL01000030.1:445-862 GCA_002349525.1 Lachnoclostridium sp. UBA2905 | reverse complement strand
GGAGGAGATTTATCCTCCGATGCAGGCTTACTTCTCATCAAAGAATTCGTAAGCAAACTTGGTATAGATAAGCTTTTTGGCAAAGCTTATCTATACCAATGATTCTGCATTATTCAGATATCATACGGATCAGGAAAACCTGCTCCAGATAATATATATGATTATTGCCGGTTATTTCGAAGATGATGCTTCCGACGAACTGACGAACGACCCTGTATTCAAGTCTATACTTGAAAAAGATGCCCTTGCCTCACAGCCTACTGTATCAAGATTCTTTAACCGTATGGATGAAGATACCTTAAACCAGTTCCTTACGATTGGCAGAATACTTCGGAAGAAAATTTACAGTATTCAGATGCCACAGGCTGTTATTCTGGATCTGGATTCCACTCTCCTTGATGCATACGGCAGACAGGA
>DEDL01000030.1:0-371 GCA_002349525.1 Lachnoclostridium sp. UBA2905 | reverse complement strand
CTGATAAAAATCCAGCTTCGTGACGGAACACAGTATTCCTGCACCGGAGTGGCCAGTTTCCTGCAGCCGATACTTGATGAATACCTGAATGTTTATCCGGAAATCCGTATTCTGTTTCGTGGTGACAGCGGTTTTGCTACGCCTGACCTTTACAAGCAGTGCGAGGAAAATGGCACAAGCTATGTTATCCGACTGAAGGAGAATGGCATTCTCCGCGAAAAAGCATCCCATCTTGTGGATGAGCTTGATGAGATCACCAGAAATAACAAAGTTGATTATGCGGTAGTTTATGGTGAATTCATGTACAAAGCGGGTCCATGGTCTTATGAAAGGCGCGTGGTATGCAAAGTTGAAAAGCCGGAAAACCAAAT
>DEDL01000025.1:98473-98838 GCA_002349525.1 Lachnoclostridium sp. UBA2905 | reverse complement strand
GGAAAATGAACAGTAAAGAATATTCAGATCGCTCATTTTTAATAACAAACATAAATGATGGAACTAAAACTGTTATTGAACCAACGGCTGTTGAAAAATGCATGGAGCCTGGACAATTTTACATAACACCAGTTGAGGTCACCACTGATGGAATAAAAAGGATTTACCGTAGCAGAGATTGTGTTTTGCAGGTGGAAGAAAAGCAGTTGGCATGTGGCGATGTCATAGTAGAAGAAAAGCCATTTGTACCTAAGACAGTCCGCAAAAAAGGGGGTTGCACAACCTGTGTTAACTGTGGGCGTTGCTAGGAAGAAAAATAGAAACGAAGATCATTCTGCCAATATAATAACTCTTGACGAAAACTC
>DEDL01000025.1:77477-98398 GCA_002349525.1 Lachnoclostridium sp. UBA2905 | reverse complement strand
CCGGTAATGCTTAACTTAACCGGCAATAGAATGTATAACTTAACTGAATATGATAGGGCGCAGGGATGCGAGAAGGAATTATTATCATGATAATTTAGTTTCTAGGTGTTTATATGTAATATTGCCATTATTCATGTGTGTCGTAGGTCATATTAATCTAGGCTTTTATGAAAAATATTTTAAAATAAGCAAGCGTTATATTTATACATTAAGAATAATTGATATAGAAAATATATCATTTGTCTTATCAATTGTCATGGTCCCGTTGTTTCGTTCAACACAGTTTCTTACATTGGTAAGTCCATATCCGTGGAATGGCTTTTTTGAATGAATTTTTATATCTGGAATGTAAGGATTGTTGACTTCATATAGTAATAGATGTTCTTTTTGTGTTAATGATATATTAATTATGCGCTTTTCGGTATCTTTAATGTTAGAGCAAGCTTCAATGGCATTGTCAATAGTATTTCCAATGATAATATAAAGATCAGTAGCATCTATTGAAAAATTATTATCAATCCATATGTTTAGGTTAATTGTAATATTATTATTTTTTGCGAGATTAATTTCATGGTTAAGTATCCCATCGATTATTGAATTACCGCTGTCAACAGTATATTTGATTTTTTCGTAAGCGGATTCTATATTTTGAAATTCATCGCGTGCTTTATTGATTTGATTATCTGCTACTAATGCCTCTACAGCTAAGGTATATTTTTTTATGTCATGCCACAATGCCCTTGTTTCTTCCTGACGTGAAAGCATATCTGTGTAAAACTTGTTGTTTATTTTTAATTGTTGTGCAATAAGAACATCTTTTTCATGTTTTTCATGATTTAGTCGTAGGTATTCAAAATATATGCATAACATAATATTAATATATAATAGACATAAAGATGATATAGTAACTTTGGTTAGACTACCGCCGTTAGTAAGATAATGATAATTTACATCAAATGCAAAAAAGGTTGCAATATGACATATTATCAATGGAATGATTCGAATAGAAAATATATGTTCATCTTTTACTTCGATCAATGAGATTATGATGAGTAATATGATAAGGTGTATTATTTTTGAACAGCTATTATACAATATTCTTCCTGTATCTGTATTTGCCATCATTTCATATTGCATACCCATAGCAGGAAGAATAATTGCACATAAAATATCTGCAATAATTGCACTTGTAAAAAAAAGAATAATAGTATACACAAGTTTTGAATATGGAATATGTAAAAGCAAATGATTACCTATCAAAAGGACAGCTACAATAAGAGTAATTCTGGGAATTATTGATAGAAATAGGGTTCCAATAGCTAATGTTAAAGCGTAAGTGGCGTAATATATAATTATTTCTATATATGGAATACTAGTAAGTGGAAGACATTTATAAAAAAAGAAACAGGTAAGGAAAATTTCTGTTATAACTGTTATTAACTCTACATATATGTTCATATTTAATAACTCCTTATATACTTTTGTAATTCATTAAAAAAGTTGTCCTTCTTACTTCTTCCAATTGGTAGCGAAATACCATTTTTTAATATTACTGTATTAGTCGTTGTTGAAGATATATATTTCATATTAATGCAATAACTTTTATGTATGAATACAAATGATTGTGAATTAATTTTGTCTATATATTCCAATAAAGTTCCGTATCCGACAATGGTCTCATTGTTTTCTAAATGAAAAATAATATCATGTTTAAATGATTCAAAATATACTATTTTACCAATACTAACTATATTTGTATGATTGTTTCCAGTGATTTCAATATGCTTTTGTATTATAAGATTTTCTGCGGATTTAATTGTCTCGCAAAAATATTTATATGATATAGGCTTTGGAAGATAGCGAAATGCAACTCCATACCCACGTATTGCATAGTCAAGGGAGTTAGTGGTAAAGATAATCAATGCTTTGTAGTTGTCAGATTTTAGTTTTTTAGCAATCTCGTAACCGTTGGGAGAATCCATTTCTATGTCTAGAAGTATTATATCATAGTTAACAGTCTTACATGCATGATATAATTTGTGTGCTGAAGAAAAAGTTGTAATCGTATAGCCACTATTATACATTTCACAATATTCCTGTAATAATTGTAAATCTTGTATATAATCATCACATATTGCGATATTCATAAGAAGGCTCCTTTCTATTTACTACGATCGCGTGATTTCAGTTTTTTTGACATTGACAATATATATTCCTGTTCGTAATAAGATAAATTTCTTAACACTACGTTAATCTCATTTAATAATAATTCTGAGTCAGAATCTGGTATCTCTTGTTTATAAAATATATAGTTAGCATCAATGTTTAATATATGAATGATTCTATTAAGATTCTCTATATTTGGATAAGTTTCATCGCGTTCAACTTGTCCTAAAAAACCTGGTGTAATCTCTATTAATTCTGCAAGTTGCTCTTGGGTGTAGCCATTTCTTTTTCTGAAATCTTTAATAACAGCTCCTATTTTGAGTTTGGAATCAAATTGCATACTTTTCACCCCATTTATAATTATTAGCAATAACAATAATAATTGTAAATATAGAGTTGTTCATAATGAACGAAGTGCTGCTATTATTATATAATAGACACACTGTTATTGCAAGCATTTGGGGTTCGTATATTGTAATTAGTGTTGTACATATTGAATCATAATATTAATAAGTTATAATCGGAAATACGAAATACTAGGAGGCGAGCAGATGAATAAATTAAAGTTATTTATTTCTAAATCAAAATCATCGATGGGACTGGCAACATTGGCACTTGCTTTAGCTACAGTAACAGCTAATTCAACATGTTTCTTTTATTCTTATCAGCCTAAGGTTCCTGAAAAACTTTTAAGAAAATAAGATGATTGAAAAAATAGCAATAAGGTTATCAAATGCTTGGGGAGAAAATGGTGTTGTTACAACAGAAGATGTTGAATGTTATAGGTATGGATTAGAGCTAATGATTTCAACAATATTCAATTTTATTTTGACAGTTGTTGTCTCAGTAGTTCTTGCAAAACCGTATTCATTTCTCCCCTTTACAATTGTATATGTGCCAATGCGATTGTATGCAGGTGGATATCACGCAAAAAATCATTTTAGATGTATACTGTTTTCGACTATTTTGTTTGGTATAACAGTTGTTGAAGCATTAATACTTGTTGAGCAACAAAAGTATGCATGTATGTTTATTATAATAATATCTTTTGTAATACTAAGGCTAATAGCACCAATAGAGAGTGAGAATAAACCTTTAAGTACTGAACAAATTGTTAACGCAAAACACAAAATTTTTATTATACAGTCTATTTTATTTATAATATATATTATTCTATATATTTTTAATAATTTCACATTTTATTTTTCTATATGTTATTATGCGGAGCTTTCTGTTTGTATAACTGTTTTATTAAGTAAAATTAGTCGGTTAAAGCATTAATGTTCTAGAAGATGATGCAGTGATATTAATGCTGTTCGTGTTGAGATAATGCTGTTTGTGATATAGGGGTTGGAAATGTTAAAAAGAAGTGTTATATAAAGGCTGTTATTAAATGTTTTATAATAGTGCCTATATAAAAAGTATAAA
Organism: Lachnoclostridium sp. UBA2905; assembly: GCA_002349525.1. Taxonomy (GTDB): domain Bacteria; phylum Bacillota; class Clostridia; order Lachnospirales; family Lachnospiraceae; genus V9D3004. The sequence continues at coordinate 94,804 of DEDL01000025.1, read as the reverse complement.
TGGAGAATTGGCGGAAGGTTTGCTAGGATTATTTGTATTTATTCATACGAATAATGGTTTGCTATGCATTTGATGTTATGTTTTTGTTTAGATAGTATAACGACAATCTGTTAATGAATATAATTGTTCTTCGAAGGAGGCGGTGAATAATCAAAACCCAAAGCGTGGCATTCAATGGATACTTACGATTTCTGCCAGTGGATGCATAGTAATGACGACGAAAAGAAATCGGAACAATTTCATCGAGGTCAATGTGGTTTTCAAGCAGAGTAAGAAACTGAGGTTTGTCAGATTCATAGATATCTTTACATTCTTCAAAAAAATCTGCCAAAGTGAGTTGTTTTTGTGTTATCATAGATATATCTCCTTTCGGGGCGTGATTTATGGTTTCTTGTCAACTCCATTATACCACAAACCGTGAGGAGATTTTTAATTTTAGCAACAAAAAAGCCGTATTTATGCGGCTTATGGCGTTTCGCAAACGCCTAAATGGATTTACAAATGAAAGGAGATATTATATGAAAGTGATTAAAAAATTAAAAACATGTGTTGCAGTAGTTGCATTAAGTGCAATTGCTATTACAGCAACAAGTATAAGTGCAGATGCACTGAAAAGGGGGAACATATCATATGATGGATGTAGGACGTATTCGTCATATGGTTACAGGAGTTATACTACGGCTTCAGGATATGATAGCAAAGGAGTGGGATTAAGTATAGGGGTGAAATCTTCTATGGGTGGTGATACGTATAAGGATAATTTTAGCACAGGTAATGTGAGTGTTTATTCAAAATATTCAGCATATGGTTACCCAGATCAGCATTGGGTATTTAAAGGAACAAAAAAATCATATGTTCAATGGGATTATTTCGTATATAATACTTAATTAAATTGTGAATATATAATTGGTGAATTGCGAGACTTCTTACGATGTATACTTTATAAGATAATATATCTTAAGAGTCTCGCAAAGACCCAATAGCTATTGTGAAAAAGAGGTAATACAGTGGGAAAAATAGAGTTTGTATTGTCTGAGTTTTTTAGGAGTTTCAGAAAAAATCTGCTAAAAGATATTTTGCTTATGGTGATGATTACCATAGGTTCAGTTATGTCAGTTATTTTATGTTCATATTATTTGGATTTAAATGAAAAAAACGATTTGTTGAATTCTCAGAGAATTGAAGATGGTACTTGGTATAGTGCAGGATTTGTTGGTAATGATGATGAGTCTTTTTATGAACAATTATCAAGTATAAAAGGATGTAATAACATAATTAATTATTTTGAGAAAATTGCATATGATGAAAAAAATCCGATGTTTTTTGTAGATACACAACAGAGTATGAATGCAGTTGCGGATGAAGTGGAAAACTTATTCAATCAAGATGATTATAAAAAATTTACTACAGAAGATAATCCTTTACCATTTAGTGCTGTTATTGATGGGGAAATACATACGGTTATTGATTTAAAATGTATTCATGTTGATTATAATGCATATAAGATATTTGGATTTAAAACTATTGAAGGAGAAGGAATTACGGATAAGAATACTTTGCTTGTTTCATTAAAGGAAGAGGTTCCTATAGTTTTAGGAAATGCATATAAGGGGATAATTGAGGTGGGCGATAAATTGAGATTATCAATTGTCGGGAATGTTTATCCGTGTAAAGTTATAGGAATACTGGAGGAAAACTCATATTGTTATGAATATGGAAATACAAATGTGGAACAGATAAATATTGATAATTATATTCTTTTTCCATACGGAATTAGATTTCGTGATGTTGATGGAGAATATGAAGATATAAGTAAATATGCGGTTTGGGATATGCATACTTTAACTAATGGTTCTAATGTTTTAGTAGGTAATAGTAGAAGTGATTTGACGGAGATTGTACAAAAATATTACGCAATATCGCAGGAATACTCTCTTCCATCATTGAAATTGGATGGAGTTTCATTAGGTCTTAAGATGCTTAGGAATGAATCGAAAGAAAGAGTACAGATTATGCTTATGATTACCATAGCTTTAATATGTTTTACACTATATAGTCTTTTTTCTGCGGTGTATGATAAAATACAATCAAATAAAAAAATATATGGTATATATCTTGTTAACGGATGTTCGTTAAAAATGATTGTGGCTTCGTATATAATGGAGATAATAGTTATAGTACTTCCGTCAATAATGACAGGAATATATATATTTGATCCGTATAAATTAGGTTATGTGGTTGGAAATATTACTTCGATATTGGCATTAGTATATGGTATAGGCGCAGTAGTTATTATGATTGTATCATTATATGCAATGTATATGATAAAAAAAGTTGATACAGAACAATTAATTAGAGAGGAATAAGATAATATGAAGAATATTAAGATAAATTCTATTAAAAAAAATGTATTGTTATGTATGATGATTTGCATGACAGTTTTGATATGTGCATGTGGAAGTTATGCTGATAAGGTAAAAAAACATAAAGCAGTTGCAATGTTTGAAGATGGGGTATTGTCGGAGCGATATGCTGAGATGTCTCTTAGTGATAATGAAGAAAGAATATATAGAGTGACATATAATGTGAATGAAGAAATGACAGAAAAAGAGATGTTATCTGTCCTTGATTATGAAGAATTGATTAATAATGCAGAACATGATGAAGCGACAGGAAAGATTCTTGGGGAAATGGATAGAGATTATATATGCTTTGCATTATTTTGTGAAGGTAATTCTGATAATGTGATTGGAAAATACAAATATGTTAATCATGAAAGTGTAGAATATACAGAAGAAGATGAGTATCTATTTCTTAATCCTACATGGGAAAGAAGTATAACTGAGTGATAAACAAGGATGGTGCACTTAATGATAGAGATGAAAAATGTTTATAAGAGCTTTGGAAAGAATAATGGACGAGTAGAAGCGTTAAGAGGTGTGAATCTTTCTATAGCAGACGGGGAAATGGTTTCTATAATGGGAAAGAGTGGTTCGGGCAAATCAACACTTCTAAATATAATAGGCGGAATGATGTCATTTGATTCAGGTGAGTACATATATGATGGAAAATCAATTGATTATAAAAATCATAAGAAGCTTGTTGAGTTGAGGCGCAATGATATTGGTGTTGTAGTACAATATTTTGCGCTTGCAGAAGATTTGAATGTATACAATAATGTTGCACTCCCTTTGAAGTATAAAGGATATTCAGGAAGAAAGGTAAAAAAACTGGTCATGGAAGTTTTGGAGGAACTTGGAATTTCGGATAAAGTTAAGGCATATCCAAATGAACTTTCCGGTGGACAGAAGCAGAGAGTTGCAATAGCAAGGGCTATAGTTAAACAGCCTAAGCTTATTCTTGCGGATGAACCGACGGGAGCATTGGATGCTGCAACGGGAGAGGAAGTACAGCGTATCTTTAAGAAACTTAATGATTCCGGAAAAACGGTAATTATTGTAACTCATGATGAAAAAGTTGCAAGTATATGTGATAGGATAATTCATATTAAAGATGGCGTAGTTGATAACGAAGTTTGATGAGGTTTTATATGAAAATAGCAGGAAAAAGAATTCCAAAAGGTAATGCATTGGTTTTTATTAGTTTTGCAGCAATATCATTGTGTCTTATTATGGTTATCTCATTATCAAGACAGGAAAAAATAAATAATATTATTAGAAAAGGATTATTTACAGGACATGAAAAATGGTTTGAGATAAGTGAGTGTGAGGATGAGTCTTGTTGGGATAGGATTTTGACAGGACTTACAGAAAAACATGATGATTTTGCATTGTATGTTGATTTGCCTGATCCAGAGATTTCTGTTCGTGGAATATATGTTTCAGGAGAGGTGGTAATTCCGCCTATGATATCAGGAAAATATTTTGACGAGACATCTTCAGGTAGTAGCAAACCAACTGTAGTTCTTGGAAAAGAATATGAATCTAATATTATTAGCAGAGATGGTAAAAAGTATTATGACTATCACGAAACACAGTGTGAAGTGATAGGAATAATGGGAACGCAAAAAGACAGCAGAATTAACCATATGATTGTTATGGATTTTAAGAATGCATTAAATTTTACAGGAATAAATACAGATTATACATATGATGTAAAAGATAAAGAAGATTTAGCGGATGTTGGACAATATATAAATGAGAGTTTTCAGGGTATGGGGCAGTTATTTATGTCACAAAATTCTTATTCAGGAGCAACAACGTTTGTTAGTTTTCTATTTTCAGAAGAAGTCATAATGGATACGGTATATATAATGATGCTTATAAGTTTTGTTGTAAGTACAGTGCTTGTTACATTTATATGGCTTCGAAACAGAGAGACATTATTTAAATCGTGGGATTTGTGTGGTTTTAGGTTTTTAGAAAAGGTAAATGAAATTGCTAAGAGATATTATATTATATCGTTTGGTGGTTTTATATTTGGATTGATAATTATATTGTGTCTGGGAAATAATATGGATGCAGTTAATGTGTCTGTTATTGATGTTATTCAGTCTTTTGCATTTACAATAGGAATAGGAACAACTATATTGGTGTGTTCATTGATTCGTAGATTATTTAGTAAAATATAATAATAAAAACAAGGGATTGTCGAGAAATAGATAACCCATAATGTGTCAGATAGGCTTCTGATTCATTTTATCAGCAACGATTACAGTTAGTAACTGTGTTATACCAGAGAGAAGTAAATCGGCATGAAGTGTTTTTTCATTTGTTGTTTTTCGTTTGGCAACACAGAAACTGTCTTTGAAGTGGTTGATTGATTTTTCGACATTTACGCGTATCTTACACATTTAACTCGTATTTCGAAAATGTGTTCTAAATGAAATATATCTAATATGTGATATCACACTGATATCTTTTGCTGATTATAGATATCCAATTGATATCATTATTGTATAATTATGGATCGTTATTTCTAAAATGTTTTTTACTTACTCTACACTGTGTATATTGTTAAATGCTTTGATATTACTGTGTTTATAAGCAAAGACAGTAATTTTTGGTTATGATGATTGCCTTTGGTGATATATTTGGTATCGGTGGCAGCTCGCTTATATCAAGACTATTTGGAGAAAAAAGAGACGAGGAAGCAAAACGTGTCAGTGCATTTTGGCGTGCTTATATCACAGATGGTGGCAGACATTGGAACTGCAGTTATGGCAGCAATTATAATATTAAAAATTATAAAAAATATTGAAAATAAAAATAAAATGTAATATAATCCAAATAATAAAAATTACAATTCCAGGGAGGCATAATAATGTATAATTTTTCATTTCATATTCCAACAATTATTCATTTTGGAAAAGGAACTATTACACATCTTGAGGAGCTTAAGGATTACGGAAAAAAGGTTCTTCTTGTATACGGCGGTGGCTCAATAAAGAAGAATGGCATATATGATAATGCCATTAAAATATTGAAGGATGCCGGACTTGAGATTCTTGAACTTAGCGGAGTTGAGCCAAACCCAAGAATTCAGACAGTAAGAGAAGGTGTCCGCATATGTAAGGAAGAGAAAATTGATATGGTGCTTGCAATTGGTGGTGGAAGTACAATTGACTGTGCCAAGGTTATTGCTGCCGGAGCAAAATATGATAATGATGCATGGGATCTTGTATTGGACGGTTCCAAGGTAAATGATGCACTTCCTATATTTGATGTGTTAACACTTTCAGCAACAGGAACAGAGATGGATCCATTTGCCGTAATATCAGACCTTACTAAGAATGAAAAGTGGGGAACAGGTTCAAAATATATGATTCCTACAATGTCAGTTCTTGATCCTGAATACACATATTCTGTATCAAAAAAACAGACTGCAGCAGGAACAGCAGATATGATGAGTCATACAATGGAGAATTATTTCTCAATGGAAGAGGCGGATTGCCAGAAATTTATGGCAGAGGGACTTCTTAGAACAATGATTAAGAACGGACCGGTTGCCCTCAATGAGCCAGATAATTATGAAGCACGTGCAAACCTTATGTGGGCAGGAACCAATGCTATTAATGGTATTGTTGGAGACGGATGCTCACCTGCATGGTGCATCCATCCAATGGAGCATGAGCTTAGTGCATTTTATGATATTACACATGGTGAGGGACTTGCAATACTTACACCTGCATGGATGGAGCATATACTGAATGATGACACAGCACCTAAATTTGCTGATTTTGCCAGAAATGTATGGGGCTTCGAAGGTAATGATGATTATGAGCTTGCTCACAAAGGAATAGATGCCCTTAAGAAGTTCTTCTTCGAAACAATGGGAATACCTGCTAATCTCAGAGCAGTTGGAATCACAGATGATAAAAACTTTGAGATTATGGCTAAAAAGGCATGCGAAGGCTCTAAGGGATCATTTGCAGCTCTAAGCGAAAAGGATATTATTGAAATATTTAAGGCTGCATTTTAAAAAGATATAATCGTATATACTTTTGAGACATTTTGCCAAAGTAGTGGCAGAATGTCTCATTTTGTTATAAAGTAATATTCAGAAGAAATATATAAATGAAACAATTAGAAGAAATAATTAGAAAAAATATTTGAAGATACAAGGATTACAGTTACAGGGATGCAATGAGTAACTACATAATGGAAAGGAATAATAGGGAACTATGACAAATAATATAAGCAAGGCAGACCTGCCGGATAAAACAGACATGTCGGATAAGGCCATTACGCCAGATAAAGCAGCCATACCGGATAAAGCCATTACGCCGGATAAAACAGACACCATCAAAAAGGTTTCTGTTATAATTCCTGTTTACAATGTTGAGCGATATATTGACAAATGTCTTGAAATGTTGCTATGTCAGACCTACAAGAATATTGAGATACTTCTTATTGATGATGGAAGCAGCGACAACAGTGGCAAAATATGCGACAAATACATGGAAGAACATGATAATATCAGGACCTTTCATATAGGAGAACAGGGGTTGTGTGCTGCCAGAAATGCAGGACTTTGCGAGGCGTCAGGAGATTATATTGTTTTTGTTGATTCGGATGATTATGTATATTCAGAAGAAACAATATATATAATGGTAAATGAGCTTGAAAAAACAGGGGCAGATATTGTAGCTGGCAATTATTCGAGGCTGTGGAACGAAAAATTACTGCCGGCAAGAGAGCATGCTCATTTTTCTAAAAATCCACCTGAAAGCGAAAAATTCAAATTCGGCGCATTTTACTCGATTGGCACAATGTCATATTTATGGGGAAAAATGTATCGCAGATCCTTTTTGAAAGAAAATGAGATTCATTTTGAAAACTTCATCTATGCGGAGGATAAAGCATTTTCTGTAATGTGCTATCTTTGCGGAGCTGTCTATGCCTATGTGGATGAAGCTGTTTATGTGTACAGAAAAAATGATGATTCCATATCCTACAGATTCAAGGAAAATACAATAGAAAACTGGATGGCTGTGTCTGAGTACCTTGCCCTGCACTGTGAGGATGCAAAGAGGCCCGGAGACCATAGGGACATAGTTGCATTTACCATATTTTTTGGCTGTTTCTTTGATGGAAAAATGTTCTATGAGAATAAAGGCAAAAAAATCAGGGTTGTAAAGCAGGTTCTTAAAAAATATGCCTCATATCCTTTAGCAGCCTATTATTTCAAAAAGATAGCAGGCTTTTGGTGGATAACAAAAATTGGAGGTGGCCTGTGGCCTGTAATGCTGTGGGGTTTTTCACTGGGAATGAGCCTGCATATGTATAGCTTTATAGGAGCTGGCATAAAATTTCTTGTGGAAATGAAGATAGACCAGCGTCTGTCAGATACGGGCAGGCGAGAGTAAGTGGGAAGCATTAACTTCACCTTCACCTTTACAGACACCCCCTTTCATTGTATAATAATTCGAAAACTGTTAAAACCAATAAAAAACAATTAGAAAGAGACCACAAACCATGCAGAATAATATGAAAGAATTTGTAGTACGTCAGGTTGCAGATTCATATTGGATAATCAAGATGAAACAGGAGGGAGTACCTTATATCCAGCCAGTTGAAACCAATGAATTTGGGGCCAGAATAGTTGAGTATACCCAGAGTGGTATGACTGATGAGGAGATTGCTGAGGAATTCAGCAGTATGTTTGACATTGGATATGAAGAAATACTTAAGGATATTACCGCTTTTAAAAAACAATTGTTAGAAAGCTTCAAATAATGACCGGTACAGATGGAGGATTGTATGAATTATTTGTTGATAGGCGGTTCCAGTCATTTGATGGACCGAATGATAATAAAGTTGAAAAAAGAAGGACACAGAGTATACCTTCTTACAGGGGAGCAGTTTCGCAAGTCAAAATATGAAAAAACCTTTGAAAGATATGATTTTTCATATGATAGCGACGAGCTTGGAGATATATTTGAGAGTGTGCGTCCGGATGTGACGGTTTATTTTGGGGCCTATGATTCTGTATTTAACTGGAAGGATGAGGAACGTACCGCGGTTAAATACATATCAAGCCTGATGAATATAATGATGTCATACTCCATGGTTAAAAAGGGAAGATTTATATATCTGTCATCGGAAGAGGTTTATGGACATGGAAGCAGAGAGGCTATTACAGAGGATATTATGACTTCTGCCGATAGCTTTAAAGGAATGACACTTGCACAGGCTGAAAATATATGTACCAATTATCGTGAAAACTGGGGACTTGACATATTTGTATTAAGACTTGATCATTTGTACAATATACCTTCAAAGCTAAGTGATCTGACTCATATATGTGGTCAGATGTGCCTTAGCGCCTTAAGTAACAAATATATTCTGGCAGATAGAAACTCAGAATTTTCAATGATATATGAAGATGATGCAGTAGAATTTATATATAAGGTTGCATCAGCAGAAGATGTAAAACATCATATTTATAATATTACCTCCGGCAAAGGACTGACTGAGTACGAGCTTGGCGAATTCATAAAAGAACAGTGTCCGGACGAAGTAAGACTGACTGCAATAGATAAAACAGGTAAAAAATGTGTTCTTTCAGGAGAACGTTTTTTCAGTGAGTTTGGAATGACTGCGCGCAATAACTGGACAGAAGATGTTGGGAAAATGTGCAGCCAGATGATAAAAAGAGAAAAATATTTCACAAGCGGGATTGAAGAAAAAGTGCCATTCTACAAGCGCGTCTTTGATGCAAATATGTGGGTGGTAAGGGCACTTATACCATTTTTGGAAAATGTGGTATGCTTCATTCCTTTTTTTATGCTGAACAACAGAGCAGTGGGAAGTGAATATTTTGGAAAAATCGATTTCTTTCTCTTCTATGTTCTCATATTTGCAATTGTTTATGGACAGCAGCAGGCAATATTTTCTGCAATATTAGCGGTATTGGGCTACATATTCAGGCAGATGTATACCAGAACCGGATTTGATGTCATGTTAGATTATTCCACATATATATGGATTGCCCAGTTATTTATAGTAGGACTGGTAGTTGGATATATGCGTGACCAGATAAAGATGCTAAGGCAGGAAAGCAAGGAAACAAGTGAGCATCTAAACAGGCAGATTGGTGAGATAAAAGACATTAATAACAGTAATATCAGAGTTAAGGATGTTCTGGAAAATCAGGTTATTAACCAGCAGGATAGTATTGGAAAAATCTACAGTATTACCTCCATGCTTGATAAATATACTCCGGAGGAGGTCGGCTTCTATGCAGTAGAGATGATCTCAAAGCTGTTTAAAAGTGGTGATGTTGCCCTGTATAATGTGCATGGGGATTATGCGAGAATGTTTTCAGCCACATCTGAAAAGGCCAGGGAGCTTGGCAATTCAGTAAAATATAAAGAAATGAAGGATATGTATGATGATCTTAAGGAGCACAGGGTATTTATTAACAGAAGCCTTGATGCCAGATATCCCCTTATGGCCAATGCCATATATGAGCAGGATGATATGAAAATGATCGTTATGGTATGGGGAATAACCTGGGAGCGAATGACCTTAGGCCAGGCTAATATCCTTACTGTTATCTGTTATCTTATACAGAATGCAACACTTAGAGCAACAAGATATATGGCAGCGCTGGAGGAAGAACGTTATACGGAGGATACACAGGTATTAAAGCCTCAGGCATTTTCAAGCCTTGTATATGCATTTTATGATGCAGGAAGGAAAAACCTTACAGACTGTGTGATATTAAGAACAGATGTTGTTGCAGACAATATGAAGGATTATTACGAAAAACTAAAGAGCAATCTCAGACAGTCTGACTATATGGGATTTATGAATGATGGATATTTATATATTTTGTTAGTAAACACCAAGAAGGAAGAGGTTACCATTGTTACTGACAGATTAAAGAAGGCCGGTATCAGTGGATGCCATGTGGAGAATTTGAAAGTATGACAAGGGATGTAATAATATTTTTAACTGTGCTGCTTATCAATACAGTATGCGTAGTGCTGTATGTATTATGGCAGAAAAATAGTGAAAAAAGTAATCATGTAAGTTATATCGGTAAGGCACTTGTTATGTTTGTATGTCCTGTTTTAGGCATTATATTTGTGACGTTATCCTGGTTTGTCCATAAATATATTATGAGGGATACACCTGACCTTGAAGACGTTATATTCAGTAAGGAAAGGGTTGAAACATATCTTCATGCAGATGAAGAAAGAGAAACAAATGTTGTGTCTATGGAGGAAGCCCTTGCTGTTACTGATAAGAACAATCTGAGAGCCTTTATGCTTAATGTAGTAAGGGGAGATGTTAATAACACTCTTGCTTCAATAGCTCTTGCACTTGATAGTTCAGATTCGGAAACATCACATTATGCTGCATCTGTTTTACAGGACAGTCTCAATGATTTCAGGGCAACAGCCCAGAAAATGTACAGTAAAATTAAAAATTACAAAGAGGATGAAAAAGAGAATCAAGAAGAGTATAATGAATATCTGCAGCTTATTATGCTCTTTTTAGACTATATGAATCCTTTTCTTGAGCAGAAGGTTCTGACAAAAATGGAGCAGAAGCAGTATGCCTGCCAGATGGATGAGGTTGGAGAAATACTTTATGAAAAAGCAGCTGACAGAATTACTGGAAAAAGGTATTCAGATATAGCAATGAGGCTTTTGGAAACAGAAGAGTACGGGCTTTGCAAAAAATGGTGCGAAAGAAACGTCGAAAGCTATCCTGATACACTGGCTGCATATACATGCCGTATGAAGCTTTATTTTTCAACAGGTGAAAGCAGCAAATTCTTTGAAGTATTAAATGAACTCCGTAATTCAAATGTAATCATTGATAATGAAACCTTAGAGATGATCAGGGTTTTTGAAAATAAAGATAAAAGGAACTGATGATTATCATGACCATGAAAACGCTTACAATACTACAATTTATTGAAATATTTGGTGTATATATTTTAATGACAACAATTGTTCCTTCAATTGTTTTGAATACCAGAATTAAGGGAAAAAGTTTTTGTGACAGATTTCTTATAAGCTATATTACAGGTAATTTCTTTATAATGAACCTTGTATTTGCCCTTCAGCTTTTAAAAATATCGAACAGAGCCACACTTATACTGTCTACAATTGTAGTATGCCTTATTGCATGGAAAAAAATGAATAGGGTTAAGCTGGAACCATATGTACAAAACACCCTGGACGTTGCAAAAAGAATTTGTAACAAGAGCTATGGCGGTAAGAATTTACTCTTACATATAAGGGAATATATTAGGGATTGTATTAAAAAGCTTTTTGCTAAAACTGCAAGGCTTTTTTTAAAACATGGAGTTGAGTGCCTGCTTCTTATTGTTACACTTGTGGCAATAACCTGGATTTATGGCAGACCTATTATACAGGGCTATGGTTACGGAGCTTCTGATACGCCGGTTCATTTGTTCTGGATCAATGCCATGGATGAAAACAATATATTTGTAGATGGAGTTTATCCTTTTGGATACCATAATGTAATATATTATCTTCATAAGGTTTTTAACATTGACACCTATATTTTTATGCGTGTGTTTGGCTTTGTGCAGGCTATTATGCTGCATTTGGTACTTATAATGTTTATAAGAATGTGCTGTAGCAATAAGCTGTTTGCATATGGTCCTGTCTTATTTTTTGTTCTTTCAAAATACTGGGATGCAGGTACATATTTAAGATACAGCAGTGTTCTGCCACAGGAATATGGAATGATTTTCATTCTTCCATCTATATACTATGTTTTCAGGTTCTTTGAAAACAGACGCAATGATAAGGATAAGAATTCAAAATATGATCTTACATTATTTGCCATGAGCTTTTCAATGACTCTTGCGGTTCATTTTTATGACACTATGATTGCGGGGCTTTTCTGTATTGGAATTGCAGCAGGCTATCTTGTATGGTTTGTTAATAAAAAGTATTTCTTCAGGATTATTGTGGCAGGATTTATAAGTGTTATGGCAGCAGTTCTTCCTATGGGAATTGCCTTTGTGCTTGGTACACCTCTGCAGGGTTCTCTTGGATGGGGAATGAGTGTTATCAACGGAGAAAAGTGGGTGACAAGCGAAGAAGAGGCAGCAGGCGAAAATCTGACAGAGAATGGAGTAAAATACTATGATGCAGAGGGTAATCTGCTTGATATAAAAGATATTGAAGCAATCAACGCAGGTAAAAATCATTTATCAGATAAGGGTAACACAAGTGTCTCCGGTACAGGCAGAGCAGATAAAAATGATGTGGCCACAGATGTGAAAAAAGCATCATTTGGACAGGTTATAGTTGGAGTCTTCAAAATAGTATGTGACGGTATACAGAGCATGTTGTTTGTAAATCCATTACCATGGTTTTATCTGGTGGTTATTGGCATGGAGGCCACTGTATTCGTAATGGGAGTAATACATCTCATAAGCAAAAAACGGAAAATGTACGGCGCCATGCTTGTGTCCACAGCTGTATTTATGCTCCTTATGTCTTTACTTCTTAATGCAAAAGAGCTTGGCGTTCCAGAACTTATGGATGCGGGAAGATGCAGGATATATTATGCGTATATGGTGGTGGTGCTGGCTGCATTTGCAGCAGATTCATTTATAAGCCTTGTTTTTGCCTATAAAAAGCTTCGCATTGCAGGCACTCTTATATCAGGCTTGTCTGCACTGCTTATAGTGTGCTATTTTGCGGCAGGCAATAATATAAAGCCTGATATGGATACAACAAGACTTGTTACCAATGAAGCCATAACATGTCTTACCAATATTATTCATGATGAAAAGGATGATATGTGGACAATTGTGTCAGCCAATGATGAAAGACAGATGGTAGAAAACCATGGTTATCATTATGAGCTTATTACTTTTTTGAGGGAAATGGAGCATATTGATACAGAAACTGAGGATTCTGAATACAGGATAAAGATTCCTACGCCAAGCGTATATATTTTTATTGAGAAAAAGCCAATTGACTATACAGAATCCTATAGTAAGAGTGGACAAATGGTTTCTAAAGATGGAGCGATAAGACAGCTGCCTAATATTGGCGGAATTGAAATGTACAAGGGTGAAAAGCGCTTTATTGTAATGTCAAAGCTATATTACTGGGCAGAGCAGTTTAAGAAGCTTCATCCAAATGAAGTAATCACATATTTTGAAAATGATAATTTTGTATGTTACAAGGTAAAACAGAACGTATATAGATTAATTGATTTTGGAATTGATTATGGATATAACTGGTAAGGGGTGAAGGAATTTGGTTTCCAACAGAAAATACTTTTCGATAGTTACCATGTTTGTTGTACTGCTGTTTCTTTTCCAGTTTTCGCAGGTTATGAAAGAAGGCGGCAATGATTATGATACAAACAGTAATATTAAAACTGCGGATTTAAAAGAAACAGATGCGTGGACTCCTGATAAAAGCAGGCCTGGCAATGATCAGGTTTATTTTCTCGGTAGTGTGGAAAGCGAATATGCCAATGCTGTAATTAACTGGAGCAAAGGAACAAAAAGAAGAATAAATATTGAAAATACACTTGATGGTTTTGCAATACCATATGATAAGGCTGAGGGTACTGTATTTATTATTGATCCGGATTATATGGAACAGAGCGGCGCTGATTCACAAAAGCTCTATTCATATGCTGAAAATGGTGCAATTATAATATTTGCTGCCCTTCCAAAACTTGACAGGATGAGAATAGATAATAAGCTTTCAGAACTGTTAGATATAAAAAGTGTTATTGCTGACAATGTAAACTTAAGTGGAATAAGTCTTTTTGAAGGTTTTTTGATTGGCGGTAGTGCAATATATGAGGCCAAGACTGACAGGGAAGAGAAAACCTTACAGGATATGGACACCACAGTTCCATGGTATCTCACCGGCAACAGAAGTGAAACCTTTATGGTAGGTCTTTTAGGAAAAGATGTTGAAGATGAAAATCTGCCGGCCATTATATGGCGCGCAGCAACAGGTGAGGGAAAAGTATACGCAATTAATGGCGATTATATGAAGGAGAGCATGGGAATGGGAATACTTGATGCCATGCTTGCAGATGCCATGCCTTACTATATTTATCCGGTTGTTAATTCACAGAATGTTTCAGTTACAGACTTTTCACCGGCGTCAGAGGAAAATGATGGTGTTATCAGACAGCTCTACAGCAGGAATATGTCATCATTTTTCCAGGATATAATATGGCCGGGCCTGTATTCTGTTTCAGTAAGAAATAATGCAGCTGTTACATGTTATATCACTCCACAGATGGATTATACAGATGATATTTTTCCTAAAAAGTCCGTATTCCAGTTTTATTTGAAGCAGTTTAAGGAGCGTAAATTTGAAACAGGAATATCAGAAGGCTATAAATATACCAATGGATTTGCCCAGAAAAAAGAAGCTGATAAAAAATATTTTGAAGATGAAGGTATATCCTATAAATTTAATACGGCATATGTACCGGATGAAAATGTAAATTCCTATGTTAACGAAGGATATGGAAAGGATATTAATACAATTTTATCTGAATACAGAAAGGATAAGCCTGTAATATCATATATTGATAATGAAACTACTCTGCAGAGAGCAACCCTGACTGGCAATAATCATACCTACAGAGATGATTTCAGGATGAAATGTATTCAGACAGCACTGGCTTATTCTAATACTATTGTTAGTCTTAAGAATATAACCTGGCCTGAAAGTGAGGCAGACAGGTGGGAATCTGTTTCAGGAAAAATATCAGGAAATATAATAACTTATCAAAAACCATTTAAGGTATTTGATAATACTACAGCATCCGAATGTGACCTAAGAATCAGAAACTATTATAATGTAAACTATTCTGATACAAGGACTGATGATACTATTACACTTGATGTTGACAAAAGACTCTACAATTCATATTTCATATTAAGACTTCACAATGAAGAAATAGAAGAAGTTGAAAATGGCAGTTGTAAAAAGATTGAAGAGGGTGCTTATATTATAAAGACATCTTCAGAGAAAACAAAGATAAAGGTTAAAAAATGTGATTCCCTTTATTATGTGGACTAAGCAGTACAAATAACTATGAGAGAGGATAGACATATGAAAATTTGTATCATTGCAGAAGGATGTTATCCATATGTTGTTGGTGGTGTATCAAGCTGGATACACAGTATGATAAAGTCATTTCCAGAGTATGAATTTGTTCTTACTGCTATTGTTGCAGACCGCTCATTTAGAGGAAAATTTGCGTATGAGCTGCCGGATAATCTTACAAGTGTATATGAAGTTTATCTGCAGGATAAGGACTGGGGGAATAATAAGGATAAAAAACACAGGTTCAGACTGTCCTCAGATGAATATATGGCTGTAAGAAGTATTGTACTTAACCAGAAGGTGGAATGGGAACAGCTTTTCAAGCTTTTTGCCCAGGGTAATTTTTCTATTGATGAACTGCTTATGGGACCGGATTTTTTGAGTATTGTAACTGAATGTTATGAAAAACAGTATCCTCATATTGTGTTTTCTGATTTTCTGTGGACCATGCGTTCAATATATCTTCCATTATTTCTTGTCTTAAAAACAGATATCCCAAAGGCTGATCTTTATCATTGTGTTGCTACGGGATATGCGGGAATAATCGGATGCATGGGAAAATATCTGAATAAGGGCAGTAATATGCTTATATCGGAGCATGGAATATATACAAGAGAAAGAGAGGAAGAGCTTATAAAGGCTGGCTGGGTAGCAGGTATATATAAAAATATATGGATTGACCAGTTTAAAAAGATGTCTCTGGCAGCCTATAATGCCGCTGATGTTGTAACAAGTCTTTATGACCATGCAAGGGATCTTCAGATTGAACTGGGATGCCCGCCTGAAAAAACAATGGTTACACCTAATGGAATTAATACGGAAAGGCTTTCGGATATAGCTGGAAAAACAGAAGAAGATGAAGGGTATATTAATGTTGGAGCTGTTTTACGTATTACTCCTATAAAAGATGTTAAAAGTATGATACAGGCATATGCCTTTGCAGTTAAGAAGGTTCCTAATCTTAAGCTGTGGATCATGGGTCCGGGAGATGAGGATAAGGAGTATTCAGAAGAATGTTACGAGCTTGTGGATATGCTTGGTCTTAAAAATGTTGTATTTACCGGAAGAATAGATGTAAAGGATTATCTTGGAAGGATGGACTTTACCATACTTACAAGTATCAGTGAGGGNNCAGCCGCTTACCATCCTTGAAAGCTTTGCAGCCCATAAACCGGTTATAGCAACAGATGTTGGAAACTGCAGGGAGCTTATATATGGCAGCAGAGACGATAATTTTGGAACTGCAGGAATACTTACCCATATTATGAACATTGAGGAAATTGCAAATGCAATGGTTCTTCTTGCAACTGATGAGAAAATGAGGATAACAATGGGAGAAGCCGGGTATAACAGAGCTATGAACGGTTTCAGGTTACAGGANNATGAAAAATATATATTCTGATATATATAAAAGTTTCGAAAGGGGCAAATGATATATGGCTGGAATAGGAGTCAAACTGAATAAAATATATGATAAAAATACCCTGACCACTGACCTTTTTGGAATGGCTTATAGTGTATGTATAACAATTGCCCCAATGGTGCTTGTTATCCTTGCAGTAATTGTTATGAATATTCTGCTTGATACAACCACCTGCGGATATACTGAACGAGAACTGTTTGCATGTACAGTGCTATATGTGTTTATATTTTCACTGCTTACTGCATCGCCATTTAATGCTGTACTTTCAAAATACATGTCGGACGTAATATATGAAGAAAAATACGAAGATATTATGCCCTGCTATTATGTGGGACTCTGTTTTAATACAGC
>DEDL01000025.1:6368-77455 GCA_002349525.1 Lachnoclostridium sp. UBA2905 | reverse complement strand
TTTAGTACAATTGTGGGAGTGCCCTTCTGTATTTGGGAGTATATTGTAGGAAAGGTGCCTGTATATTATGTGTTTACCGGCTATTGTGGTTATATGGCACTTATGCTTGTGTTTTACTCAATGCTTTATCTTTCAATTTGTAAGGATTACAAGAAGATATCGGGATATTTTCTTATGGGAATGCTTTTAACTGTAATAATGTCATATGTTTTAAGCACATTTTTGGGAGTAAATAAATCATATGCGATGTTAGTTTCCCTTGTGGCAGGATTTTTACTTATTGCAGTTCTTGAATATTCTCTTATTCAAAGCTATTTTACAAAGAACAGTGGAGAATATAGAAGGGTTCTTGAATATTTTAAAAGATTCAAAAAGCTTGTATTTTCAAACTTCTTATATATTCTTGGCCTGTATATACACAACTTTGTTTTCTGGACTACCAGTCTTCATATTGTTGTTGTAAAATCATTTGTATGTGTAACTTCCTATGACATGGCAACATGCATTGCCATGTTTACAAATATATCAGCATCAGTTATATTTATATCAAGGGTTGAGATGCATTTTCATGAAAGATACAAGGCATATTCGGAGGCTGTTATTGGAGGTCGTTATTCAGACATAGTGCTGACCAAAAAGAGGATGTTCAGACAGCTTTCAGAAGAATTATCGAACCTTGTAAGAATACAGTTTATTGTTTCAATAATTATATTCTTTATTTGTATGATTACCTTACCTATGTTTGGATTTGGCGGTATGGTCATGAAAATATATCCATGTCTTGCCGCAGGTTATTTTATATTATTTATTATGTATGCAGCAATTATATTCCTGTATTACTTTAACGATATGAGTGGTTCACTGATTACTGCAGCAATATTTTGTATTGTAACAATGCTTGTAAGTATAGTGGCAACGAAGCTTAATCCAATATGGTATGGCATAGGTGTTGTAGCGGGCTCATTTGCAGGATATACATATGCATATTACAGGCTGAAATGGATGGAAAAGCATATTGATGAACATGTATTTTGTAAGGGCTCTATTCTTGAAGAAGGAGAGGGCATTAAGCCTTCATCACTGGTATACGATAGGATAAAATGAAAGGGTGAGTTTTATGGAAACGGGAAATATAATCAGAATTGTAATGGTTATTGCAGGACTTATAATTTTGGCAGCTTCTGTGTCATCACTGGCAAAAAGACATTTGAGGGAAAACTTTTGTATGGTCTGGGGAATAGTTGCAGTGATGTTTATAGTAGCAGGTATTGTACTTAATCCGGTGTACTGGAGCAAATATATCAGCACATCAGGAACCATTATACTCTTAATAGTTGCAGTGTGTGTATTGTGGAGCTTCTTCGTGTCCTGTGTTCAGATTTCACTGCTTGACCGCAAAAATCTTGAACTGGCGATGCAGGTTTCACTTCTTAATCAGGAGAATGAAAGCATATTAAAGAGATTAGAAGAACTGGAAAAATTCGCTGGTGTGAATAATATTATGGACAATAACATGGATAATAACATGAACAATAATATGGAAAAGTGATGTGATCTTGTTATGAAAAAAATTCTTTTTGTAATAAACACTCTTGGATGTGGCGGCGCTGAAAATGCGCTTATTTCACTGCTTAATGTGCTTGATGACAGGGAATACGAAATATCATTGTATGTACTTATGAACCAGGGCGAGTTGATTGATAGAATTCCTGAGAATGTAAAGATACTTAACACATCATACAGCAATATATCGGTACAGAGTAAAGCAGGCGTTAAGGTATTAAAAAAATATATTTTAAGGACTATGTTTGGACATGGTTCACTTATAAAAAATCTTGGATATTTGTTGAAAAACATTATTGCCATGAAGAAAAAAGGAGCAATAAAGCCTGATAAGCTCCTTTGGAGAATAATGTCAGATGGAGGGGTAAGATACACAGAGCAATATGATCTTGCCGTTGCTTATCTGGAGGGAGGTTCTACTTATTACGTGGCAGACCAGGTTAAGGCCGCGAAAAAAGTGGCATTTATACACACTGATTACAGGCAGGCAGGGTATACAAGAAAGCTTGATAAGGGCTGCTACGAATGTTATGACAGACTCTTTGCAGTGTCGGATGAATCAAGGAATGCATTTTTAAGTGTGTATCCGGAATATGAGAAAAAAATAGAAGTTTTCCACAATATAGTTGACCAGAAGCTTATAAGAAAGAAAGCACTGGAAAAGGGTGGCTTTGAAGATGATTATGCTGGAATAAGAATACTTACTGTTGGAAGACTTACAAAAGAGAAGGCAATTGAAGTTTCGGTAGATGCCATGCACCTTTTGAAGGAAAAAGGTTACAGGGCCAGATGGTATGTAATTGGTGAAGGGGATCAGCGTACATTTTTAGAAAACAGAATCAGAAAATATGGGCTTGAAAAAGACTTTATCCTGCTTGGTGCCAAGGATAATCCCTGTCCATATTATGCTCAGACTGACATATACGTACATGCTTCAAGGTATGAGGGAAAGAGTATAGCCATACAGGAGGCAAAGACCCTTGGAAGCCCAATGCTTGTATCTGATTGTCAGGGTAACAGGGAACAGATTACTGATGGCGTTAACGGAAAAATGTGTGATTTTGATGCAGAAAGCATATGCCAGGGTGTTGCGTGGCTTATGGACAATGAGGAAGAGAGGAAAAGGCTTGGAAAGACGGCATCCAAAGAGCTTATAGACAATGAAGAGGCAATTAAGAAGTTTTTAGAACTGCTTTAAAATATTGAGGAAGTTATGGATAGCCTGATTACAAAGGAGGTCACGAAGGTGAAGAATAAAAGTACGAAGGACTTACTGGTAATAATTCCGGCATATAATGAAGAAAAAAACATAACTGCACTTCTTGATAAGTTAAGTGAACCAAGGATAGCTGATATTGCAGATATACTTGTTATGAATGACGCATCCAGTGATGCAACAAACTGGATTGTAAAAAACAGAAAATACAGACTTGTTACTCATGTATTTAATATGGGTTATGGAAGTGCACTTCAGCTTGGATATAAATATGCTATACGAAGGGGATATAAATACGTAATTCAGATGGATGCGGATGGACAGCATGACGTATGTAATATTCCTGTTATATATGAAAAACTCCAGGAAAAGGATGAGAATGGCAGATGTGCTGATGTAGTTCTTGGTTCAAGATTCATGGAGGGAAGTGCTCCTTATCCGGTTGCTTTTTTGAAAAGGATTGCATGGTGTATGTTCAGGAACATTATAAAGCTTTTTACAGGTAAAAGGATTGCAGATCCTACTACCGGACTTCAGGGTCTTAGCAGGAGAATGGTATTATTTTATTCAAAATATAATCATTTTGACGACAGATATCCTGATGCCAATATTATAATGCGTATTCTTATGCTTGGTTTCAGGGTTACTGAGATTCCTGCTGTTATGCACGTAAGAACAGAAGGGGTGAGCATGCATTCAGGTCTTAAACCCATTGTATATATGATCAGAATGCTGTTTTCAATAGCTGCTACATGGGTTGGAGTAAAAATATTTAAAATTGATCAGGGAGCTGCCGATGAGTGAGACATCAGAAATCTTATATGAAAGAGAGTTCAGGGAATCCAATGCATTGCCTGATAATCCATACAGGGGTTTCTACGGTTTAAATGAGTTCTTACTTGACAGGGAATTTGTAACTCCCGATTGGATAGATGAATGCAGGATACAGCTTATTCTTATTAATATCGGAGCATATAGCAATAAGTGCATTCCCAAAGAGGCATTGCAAAGGTTTGAAAAAATAATAAATTTCTTTTATGATGCCGGTAAAAACTGTATTGTAAGAATCACCTATGATACAGAGGGAAAGGGTCTTGAACATGAGCCGGCATATTTTAGATTGGTTATTTCGCATGTAAAAGCATTAGCACCGGTTCTAAAAAAGCTCAGATATAAAATATGGATTTTTCAGGGTAATTTTCTTGGAAGCTGGGGAGAGATGCACACATCAAAATTTATAAGTGACAGCAGATTTAAAAAAATTGACCATATATTAGGAGAGGCTTTGGGAAATGAATGCTTCAGGGCCGTAAGAAAGCCGGCTTTTTTAAGAAATGATATATGTGATGGGAAGATGGCCTTATATAATGATGGATTACTTGGTTCGGTTAATGATCTGGGGACATACAGTTCATGTGTCAGGGAAGATGTGGACAGGGAAATTGACATCATAAGTAAAAGGTACGCTGTTGTTCCAAATGGCGGAGAGGCTGTGTGTGATCCCACAGGTAATTTTAAGCCCAGTCTTAATTATATTGTAGACCATATGAAGAAGTGTCATATAACCTATCTCAACAAATACCATGATGTAAACTTTTATAATAGGCTTTCTGGATATATATGGAACGGTGATGATGAATGGAAGGGCAAGGACGGCCTTTCATATGTGGAAGCCCATTTAGGCTACCGCTTTTTTATTAAGAAAATCAGTGCCTTTAAGGTGAATGAGAATAAAGTCAGGATTGTGGCTACTATATGTAACAGTGGTTTTGCACCTATAAGTAAGGCTGGAAAAATATATATAACAAATTCGGTAAAAGATACCTGCATCACGAAAAAGTTTATATTGTGCAATGACATACAAAGCATTGAGTCGGAGCAGGAGTTTACTGTAACGATTCCCCGTATTCATGGAGAAAATGAAGAATATTATATCTGCATGATGACTGATGAGGGGGAGAGAATTCATTTTGCCAATGATGACTTTAAGTTAGAAGCACCGAAGCCTTAGCTTTGCGTGTAGTTTGTCAATGAATTCTAGTAGGCAAGCCTTCCGCAGGGAATGCTGCAGTCAGGATTTTTAACAGTGTTTGCAAAATAAACAGGCTGTCTTGTCGCCTCGTCATAAAGACTTAAGGATAAGGTGTATTCAGTCTTGCCAGACATGGTATTGGTGTTGAATATTTTTCTTATATCAAGGGGAAATGATACAATACCATCTTTGTCAGGAAGAAGACTTCTTGTGTCAAAGTCTGTGGAAATATCTGCAGTTTCCAGGGTAGTCATATCCCTTATCACAAGCTTAAGCTTAAGGGGTCTGTAGCAGGGTGCAAATCCTGTATTTGATATGACACACTTTAATGTGTGGGTGTCTTTGTCAAAGGTTGAATTCTTCAGTACATATCTGTAACCAAGGTGTGCCTTGATGTAGTTATAGCCGGAAAAACCATGAAAAATATCATTGCCCTCATAGACTGAAGATTTCCACTTGGCTATTACATTTGTATCGTGGTCTTCATTAAGATAGGAAACGTGCATGGTCTTAAGGGCAGGGATGGCATTTTCAATATCGTTTAAGGGGTTGTCAAGAACTGCCTCACCACCGTTAGGCACGTAGAGACACAGTTTGTTCTGATATTCAAGTTCCTCTTTTCTTGTCCCCTTCTGCGTATAATCATTATTGTGAAGGAGAGGAGAGTCGTCATATGTTCCACAGTCAAATGAGTTGCCAAGCATACCGTCATTAAAAAGTCCCAGCCTTGAAGAAAGAGAACCCTTGTAGCTTTCAGATTCATTTACAGGGTCAAAGGATTTTATAATAGTCCTTAACTGGGCAGGGGTTCTTACTGACAGGAAAATTTCAGGTGGAGTAAGGGAATAAAGGTGATTCATAAGCCTGGTGATGTGGGAACTGTCACCAAATCTGGTATTGTGCATTTCACCGCAGTCTCCTGTAAATATCCCCTGAATAAGGTATATGGTGTCAGTGTTTTTGCTTATCACAGATGAAAGTGAGGACATATGTGACATAATGCGCTTTATGGAACGAGGTTCAGTCAAAGGTGCATTGCCGTCCCAATCGTATAAAAATCTGACAATAAGGGAAAAATGAGCCTTTTTATAGGTGTCAAATATTGCAGATATTTCACTAAGACTATTGTCATCAAGGTCTCTATTTTTGAAATTTTTAAGGTTTATTTCCAAAAGAACGAACGGCATGTCAGCATGGGTCACAATATCATCTGCCCAGAAGGCGGCATATTCTGCCGAATGCTCTCCGGGAGTATACCCGTTAATATGATAAAAGCCACAGTATGGATTAGATAATATTTCTCTGCTTTCTTTTTGTGAAAATGGAGTGTAAGATATAAAAGAATGAAAATACCAGTATGAGGATACACAAAGTGTAGCGGCCATCAATATGATTATAAGTGTTATTTTAAATAATTTTGATGTTTTGATCTGCATAGGGTAATCCTTTCATGGTATTTGCATAATGTATAATAGCTATTATATATTGTAATATAAAAGGTATGATAACATATATGTATTATTTTGTACAACTTTGCAGAGCTGATACGGTAAAAAAAATGCAGAGCTGATACGGTATTAAAAAATGCAGAACTGATACGGTATAAAAAATGAAGAGCTGATATGATATTAAAAAAATATAGGATCAAATGCAGGGAAGGAGGGCAAAAGGTGAGTAAGACTTATAATGATAATAATGCCGGTAACACAGGTAATGCCGGTAACACAAGTAATGCCGGTAACATCAGTAAAACTGGCAATACTGCGACTTTTACAAAAAGCAGGACGGAATATTCTCTTAGAAATACGTCCACAGCTATGATTTCAAAAATAATAGCAATATTAATGGGCTTTTTAACAAGAGTTGTATTTACCCATACACTGAGTGAAAGCTATGTTGGCTTAAATGGCTTATTTTCCGATATTCTTAATGTTCTTGCACTTTCAGAGCTTGGTATTGGTACAGCAATAACCTATGCTCTTTATAAGCCTATTGCCCAGGATGATCATGAAAAACAGAAGTCACTCATGCTTCTTTACCGCAAAATGTATTTCATAGTGGCCGGCCTTGTTTTAGGGGCAGGATTGTGTGTAATACCCTTCCTTGGAGTTCTTATAAAAAATCAGACAGGTCTTGAAAACGTACTGATGATATACATTCTGTACCTTGCCAATTCAGTCCTTTCATATGTTCTGGTATATAAGCGTACACTGATTGATGCTCACCAGTTAAGCTATATTTCTGAAATGCATGTGACATTTTTTATTTTGCTTCAGGATATTTTGCAGATTATCATACTTATAACAACTAAGAATTTTATCCTGTTTCTTGCTATATATATTTTGTGTACACTTGGCAATAATATAAGCCTTTCAAGGAAGGCAGATAAGCTTTATCCATATTTGAAGGAAAAGAATGTCACCCCACTTGAAAAGGATGAGAAGAAGTCTATATATAAAAATATCCGGGCCATGCTTATGCATAAAATCGGGGATGTTGTGGTAAATAATACCGATAATATTATATTGTCCTCATTTGTGGGAATTGTAAGTGTGGGCTGCTATTCAAACTATTATTTAGTTGTTGGTTCCATTCACCAGGTATTAGGCCAGGTATTTCGGGGGATAACGGCAAGTGTTGGAAATCTTGGTGTCACAGAGGATAAAAAAAGGGTCAGAAAAATATTCGAAACCTCATTTTTTATTGGACAGTGGATGTATGGCTTTGCCACAATATGCCTGTTTGAACTTTTGAATCCCTTTGTTGAAATAAGCTTTGGAAGAAAATTTTTGTTTGATATGCCGGTAGTGTTTATAATATGCCTTAATTTTTATCTGCTTGGAATGAGACAGGTAACCCTTGTTTTCAGGGATTCTCTTGGCATATTCTGGTTTGACAGATACAAATCAATTTTTAATGCTGTTATTAATCTGTTTGTGTCCATAATACTTGTAAGACGTTTTGACACAGTAGGTGTGTTTGCTGGAACTGCAGTAAGTACAATACTTACCTGTATATGGGTGGAGCCTTATATACTGTATCACCGCTTTTTTGAAATTCATGTATGGCAGTATTTCAAAAAGTTTGCGTATTACATGGTTATTATGTTTTTTACAGCATTTGTTACCCATAAGCTGTGTGCCTTATATGCAGGCAATTTGTGGACTACAATTTTTGTGAGACTGGCAATATGTGTGATAATTCCTAACATGCTTATGTTTATTTTCTATCATAGAATGGAAGAGGCAGGCTTTGTGATATCAAAGGCAAAAAAATTTCTTGGAAGGCGGGGTGATAACAATGGATGATAAAAAATGGATAATGAGTTATATTGCATCATATCTTAGAACAGGCCTGCCGGCAGATGATGTATTAAATGAACTGGCGGAACATAAAGTGGATATGGGGAATATAATATCATTAATGAAAAAACATTCTGTTATTTCATTGCTTGAACCCCTTGTAAGGGATGATGAGGAGGATGAAGGCAGGCATGGCTTTAATATACCTGGAGAGTACATGTCTCTTGTGAAAAATGAGTGCAAAAGAATTGCAGTCCAGAATTACAGGCTTTTATTTCTTGCAAAATATATAGTGGGAATATTGAAGGAAGATAATATAAAGGCAGCAGTTTTAAAGGGTTCAGTTGTATCATCATATTATCCTGTTCCTGAGCTTAGAAAGTCGGGAGATGTGGATATTCTTGTGCCAGGGGACGATACATTTGTAAGGGCTGTGGAATGTCTTTACAGGCATGGCTTTGTAAAGGAAGACAATCAGCATGCAGGCCATCATATTGCTATGAAGCATACAGGGAGTGATTCCATATTAAACGGCATAGAGATTGAGATTCACAAGGAGCTTTCAGAACCATTTGACGGCAGGAAGGTCAATTCATTTATTAAAAATGAAACTGCAAGGATGATAGATAATATTACTGATGCAGATGTGTTTGGAGTTGGACTTACAACGCTAAGGGATGGTCATAATGCATTTTACCTGCTTGTCCATATGATGCATCATTTTATAAGAGCAGGCTTTGGAATCAAATTTTTATGTGACTGGACAGTTTTTTGGAATCGTGATGTAAGTAAGGAAGATATAAAATGCTATACAAACTGTATCAGGGAAAGTGGTCTTGTGAAATTTTCTGATATGATTACTTCAGTATGTATAAGATATCTTGGTCTTGATGAAAAAAAGGCAGAAGCAATTCTTACTGATAAATACGGTGAGGAAGACTGTATGCTTTTTATGGATGAAGTATGGGAGTCAGCTGAATTTGGCTCAGAGGATGAAAACAGGATGGTTATGTTAAAGGGAACCGGATTTAAGGCTTATATAAGTGAATTTCATCACCAGACATGTATAAACTTTCCAAGAGCTTCAAGGGTATTTATTACGTGGCCGGTATTATGGATATATACACTTGTAAGGTTTATAAGAAACAACCGTAAGGTAAGGAACACAAGTCTTAGAACAGTACTGTCTGCAACGTCAAAAAGAAGTCGCAGAATTAGTCATTTAAAGTTGTTTGAAAAGTTATAAATTTTAATCTTTTTTTATTGACAATTGAAAAATTGTATATTACTATTTCATATATGAATTTGGATTTTTTTTTACATACATTTGAATGGGAGGTAATTATGATGAAAAAGTATGAGAAACCTGTAGTAGTTGTTAATGATGAACTTAGTGAGGGTGTTTACGCTGCCAGTGGTGCAGGATGTTATGATGTTACTGCAACAATTAATCAGGAGAATCAGAATGGTCGTATGGACTATCGTATTATTGTTGATGCAGTGCATAATGCAGATCATGTATGTGAACGTCAGATATTAACAGTAACATTTGATACACCTGTTACCTACTCTTTCAGTAATGGTACATTACAGGGAAGTGCAACAGGCAACACTATTGTTGTAGCTTACACTTACCACAACAATCCAAGTGACAGAATCAGATTAGCAGACTTAATCGTAACTTGCGATAAGTTCCCACAGATCGTTAATGTTAAACTTGAGGACTAATTATACTTATTAGAATTGTAATTGATGTAACAGGAGGCTTACCAGACAATGAAGAAGTACGAAAAACCTGTAGTGGTTGTTGATAATGAAGTTTCAGAAGGTGTATATGCTGCATCAGGAGCAGCAGTTGTAACTGTAAAGCTTGATTCAAAGACAGAATTTCATGCCGGATCAGGAGCAGCAAAATTTGTTATATCATGGCCTGCTGATGTTGTATTAAGAAGTATAACACTAATATTCAACCAGAATATTGATTCAGCATATGCTAATACAGCGGCTGCTGTATCAGGCAATAAGGTAACATTTGCATATAATGGATGGAATCCAACATCGCCTGTTGAGGCAACTGTGAATGTAGGAACTGGGCTTGATACATTGAGACTTGACAGTTATACATTTGATTTACAGTAAAAGATAATTAAGAGATATTTAGATAATGCAACCCTGTGTATTCAGACACAGAGTTGCATTTTTTGATGTACATTAATTGTTATCTCAGTCGAGAAGCCCCTCACTTCTGCAAGTGGTGAGTAATAACAAATCTTTCATATGTCAGCTTACGTTGACCAGAATCACGCTACAAGTCTCACATGCCTTCGATTTGAAGGACAGGAGGTCAGGCTTCTTACTCATATCATTGATAATATTAATGAGAAAAGCCATTAACCTCGTATCATTGCTGTGACCTCATCCTCGCTCATAACAATACATTTCTTATCACTAATTTTATAAACCCTGTCGCATATATTAAGAACAGTAGGTCTGTGTGTAGTTACAATGCAGGTCCTTGGGTAATCGTCGGTCATAATGTTCTTAAGAACTCTTCGTTCTGTGGCAACATCCAAGGCCGAAGTTGCTTCGTCTAAAAGAAGGATAGGCGATTTCCTTAAAAGCGCCCTTGCAATAGAAAGACGCTGTGACTGGCCTTCAGAAAGACCGCCACCTCTTTCCTTAAGGGGACTGTTTATGGTGTCAGGAAGCTTCTTAACAAAATCATAAGCACATGACATCTTAAGTGCATTTATAATCTCTTCATCTGTTGCATCCTGCTTTACATTGCGCATATTTTCAGCAATAGTTCCGGAAAACATTGTGTTACCCTGTGGAACATATGAAAAAAGCTTTCTTGAAGATGGGGTAAGTGGGATGCAGTCATCACCGGCATTCAGTGATATATTTCCTTCTTTTGGGGATAAAAGGGATAAAAGAAGTCGTAACATGGTAGTCTTTCCTTCCCCTGAAGGTCCCACCAGCGCAACTATTTCATGAGGTGCTGCGTGAATTTCAGCATCTTCAAAAACCTGGCAGCCGTTTGAATAGGTGTAGCCAAGATCCTTAACTGTCAGTGTAATACCCTCATTTTTATGACTGTCGTAAAATTCCTTTACTCTTTCATCTAAAGAGTAGTCTTCCTTAGGCATATCAAGAATGTCTACGATACGTCCCGCAGAGGTGGTAAGGTTTATGGCTGTTGGTACTGTTCCAATAAGAGCATTAAGGGAACCGGTAAGAGAGCCTGACAGTGACAGAAACATTGTCATGGTTCCGTAGCTTATGGCACCTGACCACACTCTGTATATTCCCCAGCCATAGGAACTGTATGAAACAATAAGTCCTACAACAGACATAAGAATCGATGTAACAATAGAAAGCTTCTGGAAATCCATTCGCATGGTTATATATTCCTTCTGCAGACTTTTAAGATAATTAATGTAAACCTTTATAAGGTCAAAGGCTTTTATAGTCTGGATATTTGAAAATGATTCCTGGTTAAAGCCCTGCAGCTTTGCGTTCATAGCTGCGCTTCGTTTGTTATTATTTATCATTCGGTTCATAAGTGTTCTTGACATTATAAGTGTCACTGGAATACCTATAAATGAAAAGATGGCAAATGAGGCGTCATAGTATATCATGACGGCAAATGCACTGATAAACTGAAATAAACTGATGAAAAGATTGGGAAGCCAGGATAATATTCCGTTTGATATTGTTGATGCATCAGAAGACCACCTGCTTAAAAGATCTCCCGTGTGATAGTTGGCTATATGCTCCCAGTCGGTGGAAAGCATCTTTTCATATATGTCAGCCTTTATTTCAGTATCTATTTTAAGATTTATCCAGTTGGAAATATATGATGAAAACTGGGTAATAAGCAGACTTCCAATTGCAAAGCCTATCATGGCTGCAAAGGTCTGCATAAGAGCACCGGTTTTATGGCCAGTGATTATATCTACAAGATTTTTTGATATAAGTGAGCTTCCAATTGAAATAAGGCTTCCGCTGAAACCTATAACTGTATAAAAAATTATTGCCAGCCAGTATTTTCTGGCATAGAAATAAAGCCAGCCTGTCTGCTTCATTATTTCTTTTGGCAGGCCTTCTTTTATACGCTGTTTTATTATGTGAAATGTTTTAAAACGCATATCATCAATCCTTATATATTCATATATTTAACTGTATCCTGGAACAGGCTGTCAATTGCAGCCTTCATTACCCTTGCTGCATTTGAATTCTTAGTGCATTCCAGATAAAAAACAGGAATTGTTTCAGTAAGTCCTGTGGCAAAATCAAGCTCCTTAAGATAGAGCTCCTTCGTCCAGACCGGATTTATCAGTCTTCTTGAAACAGAAAGTGTTCTTTTGTCAGGGGAAGCGGTGGTGCATATATCCCCGTCGGCTTTTGATAATATGGTAATGCCGCCAAGGGGATAATTATTCTTAGTATATATACCTGAGGTGCCGCACCATGGAGTTCCGTAGATCATATATGAATCACTGGAATTATCGTAGCCTATCAGGTTAAGGTCGCCGTTAATTACCGGAGTATTGTATATGTCCTTCCATAGATTTGTATGAGTTGACTTGCCGGTGCCGGAAGGGGCCGAAAAAAGCCAGGCCTTTTCCCTGTACAGAATACTTGAAGAATGACAGGCATACAGGCCTTTCATAGAGGCGGCATATAAAAACAGGTGTCTTATTATGTGAAATAAGTCCTCTTCAAGAGGAAAGCCTGAATTAAGAGGGCAGTATATATCAGCTTTTTTGCCATCCTTTGTTAATATAACCTCATCTATAAAGGGTTTGCCGGGAAAAAACATATGATAATTGTCCCTGGTGGAGCTTATAATAAGTTCTTTGTTAAGTATGATAAGTTCACCCTTTGAAGTGTAAGGACGTGGCATAGAGGAATCACAAAGGCTTATGAGCATGTCTGCTTTAGCCTTGTGGAGCTTTGTATCTGCTACGGAAAAGGATGCAAATTTATCAAAAAGGGCATCATTAATTCCTTCAAGCATAATATTAAGACCTGCAATATTAACCATATGAGCTTTAGCGGGCTCTGCCTGTACCATGTCAGTCATATTTTCTGACCCAATAAGACCTGCGGCCGCAAGTGTATCTATAAAACTGTGGAAATCGTCCTTTACAAGGCAACGCTCATCATTTTCCACTTCATAGTGAAGGCAGAACCTGTCAAACAAATCCTCAATATCCCTTGCATCAGACAGTTCATTCCACAGGAATACGCCTGTTTCATTCAGTTTAAGTGCACGTCTCATATCAGCAACCATCTGTCCATAGGGAAGCAGATAAGGAATGCCATTAACATATTTTAAAATATAGTCCTGTGAACATATCATATATACATTTTCTCCTATGATAAAGATGATTTTAGTATAGCATCTTAAATTATAAAATGCTATTATAATTTGTAGGTATATGTAAAGCATGAAATGAGGTTATGGGTTTGGAGAATGTGTCAAATAGCAGTGCTCATGAGGAAAAACCTGCTGATGTGGAGGAGCTTCTTCGAGAGGGTAATAATGTCTCAATTAAGGTAAGAGGTTATAGTATGTATCCCTTTTTGATACCGGGTAAGGATTCGGTTATAGTGGAACCTGCAGCTGGTATGGATGCATTTAAGCGTGGGGAGGTTCTTTTATACAGGAGAGCTACAGGCCTTTTGGTGCTGCACAGGGTATGGAAGGTTAAAAATGATGGACTTTATTTTGTGGGGGACAATCAGATGGAGATTGAAGGGCCTTTGGATAGGAAACAGGTCATTGGAAGGATGGTCTCATTTGAGAAAAATGGAAGATACCACGATGTGTCATGGGCCCCATATTATATTAGTTCCCGCGTGTGGCTTTTTTTGAGACCCTTGAGGGGAAGTATAAGCAGATTTATACATAAATTGAAGTCGTGAAGGAATATGCATAGACTATTGCATGTTTTATAAAGAACTGATAATATGTTACAAGAAAAAAGGAGAGAGAATTATGCCAGTTTTTGATTTTAAGAATTCACCTGATGATGGACGTCAGGCAGAATGTACATATACAACCTTTAAGTCCAATGAATCACAGACATCACCTGAAAAACCACTTATGGTTCTTGATAACAGTGAGAGACAGTGGAAGCACCATTCAACAGGTGTATTTACCAATCCAAGCAAGATGACCAAATTTGAATTTGATGAGGAGGATGGAACAATAAGTGCCAACATCCTTAAGATCGATTCAAGATTTGTCAGCCTTTTAAAATGGCTTGGTGAAAACAGAATAAAGGTAAGACTTTCAGGAAAAAATAGAGAAGAGGGCTATGCTGTTTACAAAATAAGGGAACAGGCTTATGGCGGTGGTACAAAGCTTTCATCAGAAGATGGTTTCCTTCAGTTTATGATTGAAAGACTTCTTGCAAGTGAACCACCGGTATCAGAGGAAGCAGATGAAGATGCAGATGAAATCGGCGACGATATGAAGATAACAAGTATTCAGACTATAACTGATTTCATTATGTGTGCCGGCCGTACACTTCCTGACAATATACAGCTTTGGGCAAGAAGAAATCTTGCAGTTGCAAAATCCCATGAGGTTTCACCGGAAGAGAGAAGACATGCCCAGAGAGCCCTTTCAATAATGCTTAACATACAGTGGAAGAGCAATTATTTTAATGCCATAGATCCAGACGAGGCAAGAAGAATACTTGATGAGGAATTATATGGAATGGAGGGCGTTAAGCAGAGAATTATTGAAACTATAATTCAGATTAACAGAACACACACCCTTCCTGCATACGGACTTTTACTTGCAGGACCTGCAGGAACTGGTAAGTCACAGATTGCTTATGCAGTAGCCCGTATTCTTAAGCTTCCATGGACAACCCTTGATATGAGTTCAATCAATGATCCTGAACAGCTTACAGGAAGCTCCAGAGTATATGCCAATGCAAAACCAGGTATCATACTTGAAGCATTTTCTGCAGCAGGGGAATCAAATCTTGTATTTATTATAAATGAGCTTGATAAAGCCAATGCAGGAAAGGGTAACGGCAATCCTGCTGACGTGCTTCTTACACTCCTTGATAACCTTGGATTTACTGATAACTATATGGAATGTATGGTTCCAACCGGTGGAGTATATCCAATTGCAACAGCCAATGATAAGAGTAAGATAAGTGCACCATTAATGTCACGATTTGCGGTAATTGATATTCCGGATTACACACCTGACGAGAAGAAAATCATTTTCCGTGAATTTGCACTTCCAAAAATACTTAAACGCATGGGTATGAGAGAGGATGAGTGCCAGGTAACCGATAAGGGAATCGAGGCAGTTGTTGCAAGATATGAGGGAACAACAGGAATCAGAGATTTAGAGCAGGCGGCTGAACATATTGCTGCCAATGCCCTTTACCGCATTGAAGCTGAACATGCAAAGAATGTTATATATGATGAACATGAAGTTAAAAAATTATTAGGTTAAATAGCGGGGTATGAGCTATGAAAATGAATGAAGGGAATAAGTGTAAGGAACGTGTTTATATTGCAATTGACCTGAAATCATTTTATGCCTCGGTAGAGTGTGTGGAGAGACAGTTAGATCCTTTACGCACAAATCTTGTAGTTGCTGATGCCGCAAGAACAGAGAAAACAATCTGTCTTGCGGTTTCGCCGTCTTTAAAGGCATATGGTATTCCGGGAAGAGCCAGATTATTTGAGGTTGTACAGAAGGTAAGGGAAGCAAATGCTGAACGAAAAAATCGTATCCATGGGAAGAATTTCACCGGAAAATCATATAAGGCATTTGATCTTGGGAAGGATCCGGAGCTTGAACTTGATTATATTGTTGCACCGCCAAGAATGGCGCTTTATGTGGATTACAGCACAAGAATATATCAGGTTTATCTGAAATATGTGGCACCGGAGGATATGCATGTTTACTCCATAGACGAAGTATTTTTAGATGTTACGGATTATCTTCTTATATACAAAATGTCACCTGAGGAGCTGGCAAGAAAAATTGTAACAGATGTTTTAAAAACAACGGGAATCACAGCAACGGCAGGAATAGGCAGTAATATGTATCTGTGCAAAATAGCCATGGATATTGAAGCAAAGCATATTGAAGCGGATGAAAATGGTGTACGTATTGCAAGTCTTGATGAAAAAACCTACAGGGAAAAAATGTGGAATCACAGACCCCTTACTGACTTTTGGAGGGTTGGAAGGGGATATGCAAAAAAGCTTGAAGAAAATGGCCTTTATACAATGGGCGATGTGGCAAGATGCTCTTTAGGCAGGGAAACAGATTATTATAATGAGGACTTTTTGTACCGCCTCTTTGGCATTAATGCGGAGCTGTTAATTGACCACGCCTGGGGATATGAACCGGTTACTATAGCTGATATAAAGGCATACAGGCCATCCACAAACAGTATAAGCCAGGGTCAGGTGCTTACATGTCCCTATGATTATGAAAAGACAAGGCTTATTGTAAATGAGATGACTGACCTTCTGGTGCTTGATCTTGTTGATAAGAAGCTTTATACCAATCAGATTGTTCTTACAATTGGTTATGATATTGAAAATCTTAAGGACAGTAGGAGAAGAAAATCCTACAGAGGAGAAATAACAACAGACCGCTACGGCAGAAAGGTTCCAAAGCATGCCCACGGCACAGCAAACCTTCCCAAATACACAGCTTCAACCAGAATTATTATGGAGGCTGTAAATGACCTGTATAAAAGAATTGTTAATCCTGAGCTTCTGACTCGAAGAATCACAATATCAGCAAATCAGCTTGTAGATGAAGACGGGGCAAGAGAGTCAAGAAGCTATGAGCAGATGGACTTATTTACAGATTATAAAAATGAAGAGAAAACAAAAGAGATAGAAGAAACCCGGGAAAAGAAAGAGCGAAGGATGCAGGAGGCGGTTCTGTCTGTCAAGAAAAAGTACGGCAAGAATGCAATACTCAGGGGAATGAATTTTAAAGAGGGTGCCACTGCAAAGGAACGTAACGGGCAGATTGGAGGACACAAGGCATGATTGAAAATGATGTATATAAAAAATATGGAGATATAATTAATCTTCCCCATCATGTGTCCACTAAGCGGGGACATATGTCCATACATGACAGAGCGGCACAGTTTTCTCCATTTGCTGCTCTTACCGGCCACAGCGAGGCTATTAATGAAACCGGCAGATATACAGATTCAAAGATCTTATTAGATGAATCAAAGAAAAATGAACTGGATGGAAAGATCAAAAATATTCTTGACAGAATTAATGATTTTCCTAAAATAAAAGTAACTTATTTTGTCAAAGACAAATATAAGGATGGTGGCGAGTATATAAGTAAGGAGGTAAATGTTGTAAAGGTGGATTCCTATAACCGGGTCATAGTTACGGAGACAGGGGAAAGGATTCATTTTGATGATGTTTACGATATCCTTTAAGGAGGCAGACATTTATAATGGCAAAAGATAATAAAACCAATGCTATGCGTATCCTTGATAAAATGAAGATTAAATATGAACGTAATTCTTACGAATGTGATGAGTTTATTGATGGAATACATATAGCAGATAAATTGGGACAGGACTATGATATTTCATTTAAGACAATTGTAACAGAAGGAAAAAGTGAAGGCTTTTATGTTTTTGTACTTCCTGTTGATAAGGAAATTGACCTTAAAAAGGCAGCAAGAAGTGTTGGCGAGAAAAATCTTGCCCTTATTCACGTAAAAGATGTTAATAAGGTGACAGGCTATATAAGAGGGGGATGCACACCGGTAGGAATGAAGAAACAGTATCCCACTGTTATTCATGAAAGTGCTAGGGACCATGATACTATAATTGTAAGTGGTGGTAAGATAGGTGAACAGATAATGCTTGCTCCTGACGATCTTCTTAAGGCCTGCAATGGCCGATATGCTGATATTGTCATGAACAGTGATAATGACGATGACGAAGAAAACGCTCAGACATATGACAAAAAGAATATCCGTCTTATAGTAACTGACGTGGACGGAACACTGGTCCCTGAAGGAACCAGACATCCATCAGAAGAGACTATGCAGACAATAGAAGAGCTTATTGATAGTGGAATAGTGTTTGCTTTTGCAAGTGGCAGGGCCTATGAAAGCATAAGAAGAACATTTCCGCAGTTTATAGATAAGGCAATATATATTCCTAACAATGGCGCCTGCGTCAAGAAAAATGGTGAAACAATCAAAATGAACAGACTTGATGATGAGCTTGTTAAGGAGATCATTACTTATATAAGAAATGTACCTACAAGAGACTTTATGGTTACAACGGATGAGTGCTCTTATACAGAAAGCACCAATAAGGAATTTATAGACTGGCTTGTTGATGGTTATGGCTATAATCTTAAATATTGCCAGGATATTATAAATGATATGCATGAGCCGGTTATGAAAATCGCCATGTTTCTTAATGATGTGGACGCATTAACTGCATCAAATGAGGCCAGGAAGCATTTTGGAGACAGGGTGGCAATTATGGGTGCCGGAGACCACTGGGTTGATTTTATTGGCAGTGATGTTGATAAGGGCAATGCGGTAAATGAACTGCAGGGCAAGCTTGGAATATCTCCTGATGAGACCATGACCTTTGGAGACAATCTCAATGATATAGGTCTTATATTAAGTGCTTCCTATGGCTATGCAGTTGCCGGTGCCAGGGATGAACTTAAAGAGGTTGCATATGAGGTGTTACCTGACAGGCCGGATGCAGTTATCAGGAAAATGAGAGAAGCCTTATAAATATTCAGAGAATATAATAAATATAATTATTTTTTGGGGGTACACCATGAAAAAGAAATATGTATTTAGAATAGTATTTACAGTAGTATGCGTTTTGTCAGCAGTATGTCTGCTACACGGAACAAGCTTTGCAAAATCACCGTCAAAGCTTAAGGTACAAGGGACTACTCTTGTAGATGAAAATGGAAAAATCATTCAGTTAAA
Organism: Lachnoclostridium sp. UBA2905; assembly: GCA_002349525.1. Classification (GTDB taxonomy): domain Bacteria; phylum Bacillota; class Clostridia; order Lachnospirales; family Lachnospiraceae; genus V9D3004. The sequence continues at coordinate 58,340 of DEDL01000025.1, read as the reverse complement.
GGGTATAAGCACACATGGACTTTCCTGGTTCCCTGAATACGTGAACAAGAACTCATTTAAGTATATGAAAAAGAAGTGGAAGATAAACACTGTAAGACTTGCCATGTATACATCTGATTACAACGGCTACTGTACAGGGGATGCTGCTAACAAAAGCAGGCTTTTAAAGCTTATAGATGATGGTGTGAAATATGCAACAGATGCAGGTTTATATGTAATAATCGACTGGCATATTTTGAATGACAATAATCCTATGGAACATAAAAAGGAAAGCATTTCATTTTTTAAGAAAATGGCTAAAAAGTACAAAAACTACAGTAATGTCCTTTACGAGATATGCAACGAGCCTAATGGTGGAACAAACTGGAGCACTATAAAATCATATAGTGAATCAGTAATAAGTAAAATAAGAAAATACGATAAGGATGCAGTTGTAATCGTTGGTACACCTACATGGTCACAGGACGTTGATCTGGCGGCAGCAGACAGACTGTCTTCAAAATACGGCAATGTTATGTATACACTTCATTTTTACGCAGCAACCCATGGAGAGTTTCTTAGAGATAAGGCAGGGAAGGCCCTGGATGCAGGTTTACCTTTATTTGTATCTGAATTCGGAATATGTGATGCTTCAGGAAATGGTGGAATAAGCAAAGCAGAGGCTGCAAAATGGTTTAAGCTGCTTAATGAAAGACATGTCAGCATGGTGGCCTGGAATCTGTCTAATAAAAATGAATCCTCAGCCTTTATAAAACCTGAATGTAAGAAGCTTACAGGCTGGAAAAACAGTGATTTAAGTGAATCTGCCAAATGGATAATTAAGCAGTACAAAAAGATGAAATGATTAGAATATTAATATGCAAATCGTATGGAATCCATTGTAAAATGGGCATTTTATTGCAAAGTTGACAGGTGGGTGATATGATAATTGCTATGTGGCTTTAGGTTATAAGCTACATTCGAAAGGAGAAAAGAAAGATGAGCAAAAAAGTAGTGACAATGGGAGAGATAATGCTTAGATTATCAACCCCTGGACATGAGAGATTTATTCAGGCAGATGAATTTGATGTATGTTATGGCGGAGGTGAAGCCAATGTAAGTGTTTCCCTTGCTAATTATGGATATGATACACAGTATATAACAGCAGTTCCTGCTAATCCAATTGGTGAATGCGCAGTTGCAGCACTTAGGAAGCATAATGTAGGAACTGATTACATAGTAAGAAGCGGAGAGAGACTTGGTATATATTATCTTGAGTCCGGTTCAGCAATGAGGGCAAGTAATGTAGTATATGACAGGGCGCACAGCTCTATTGCTACTGCAAAGGTTTCAGAATTTGATTTTGATGAGATATTTAAGGATGCGGACTGGTTCCATTTTACAGGAATTACACCTGCAATTTCAGACAGTGCCATTGAGCTTACAAAGGCAGCACTTATAGCAGCTAAAAAAGCCGGTGTTACAGTATCTGTAGACCTTAATTTCAGAAAGAAGCTTTGGACTTCAGAAAAGGCAAAGAAGGTTATGACAGAACTTATGCAGTATGTTGATGTATGTATTGGTAATGAAGAGGATGCTGACAAGGTTCTTGGATTTAAGGCTTCATCAACAGATGTTACAAAGGGCGAGCTTAATCTTGCAGGATATGAAGATGTATTTAACCAGATGGCAGATACATTTGGTTTCAAATATATTGTAAGTTCACTCAGACAGTCATATTCGGCATCCAACAATGGATGGTCAGCCTGCATAATGGATGGAAATACAAGAGAATTCTATCATTCAAAAACATATTCAGTTACACCTATAGTTGACCGTGTGGGTGGTGGAGATTCATTTGCAGCAGGCGTTATCTGTGGTCTTCTTGATGGAAAGGATATGAAGAATGCACTTGAATTTGGTGTTGCTGCTTCAGCTCTTAAGCACACAATACCTGGTGATTTTAACCTTGTAACAAGAGAAGAAGTTGAAAATCTTGCAGCCGGAGATGGTTCAGGAAGAGTTCAGAGATAGGAAGGTACATTATGAAATTAACAATAGAGGGTCTTAAGGACAAAAAGGCATGGGAAGAAGCAGGTGTTGTTCTTCCGGAATATGATATTGCAAAAATTGCTGATAACACTAAAAAGTCACCAAAATGGCTTCATTTTGGTGTTGGGAATATATTCAGAATATTTATTGGTGGAATTGCTGATAAGCTTATAAGTGAGGGCGTGGCTGACACAGGAATTGTATGCGCAGAGACATTTGATTATGAGATAATTGATAAAATTTATAAACCATATGATAACCTTGTTCTTGCAGTTACACTTAAGGCTGATGGAACAACTGACAAAAGAGTAGTTGCTTCCCTGGCACAAGCAGTTGCTGCTGACAGTGCCAATGAAGAAGCATGGAATACCCTGAAGAGCATTTTTACCAATGATTCACTTCAGATGATTTCATTTACAATTACTGAAAAGGGATATGCACTTAAGGGCAGTGACGGAGATTATCTGCCATTTATAAAGCATGATGTATGTGGTGGACCAGAGAATCCAAAATCAGCAATGGCAGTTGTCACAGCTCTTCTTTATGAAAGATATTTAAGTGGCAAAAAACCACTTGCAGTTGTAAGTATGGATAACTGTTCACATAATGGTGAAAAGCTTCAGAATTCAGTTACAACAATGGCAGGGGAATGGCTTGAAAGAGGCTTTGTTGACAAGGGCTTTATAGATTATATCTCTGATGAAAGCAAAATTGCTTTCCCATGGACTATGATAGATAAGATTACTCCACGTCCAAGTACAGATATTGCAGATGGACTGGAGCAATCAGGAATTGAGGATATGCAGCCTGTAATAACTTCAAAAAACACATATATTGCTCCTTTTGTTAATGCAGAGGGACCACAGTATCTTGTTGTTGAGGACAAATTCCCTAATGGCAGACCTGAGCTTGAAAAGGGTGGCGTATATCTTACAGACAGAGACACTGTAAATGAGGTTGAGAGAATGAAGGTTACAACCTGCCTTAATCCACTTCATACAGCTCTTGCCGTATATGGATGTCTTCTTGGCTACACATCAATTGCTAAGGAAATGCAGGATAAGGAGCTTGTTAAGCTTGTTAATGGAATAGGACCTGTTGAAGGTATGCCTGTTGTATGCGATCCGGGAATCATATCTCCTGACGAATTTGTAAAGGAAGTTATATGTGACAGACTTCCTAATGTTTTCATGCCTGATACACCACAGAGAATTGCCTGCGATACATCACAGAAGGTAGGTATCAGATATGGTGAAACAATTAAGTCTTATGTTGAAAAATATGGTTCTGCAAAGGAGCTTACATATATTCCGGTAGCAATTGCAGGATGGCTTCGTTATCTTCTTGCAGTTGATGACAATGGTGAGGCATTTGAATTATCACCGGATCCAATGCTTGATGAGTTAAGAGAGCATGTTAAGGATATTAAGCTTGGAGAGCCTGAATCTACAGGTGATAGCTTAAAGGCTATTCTTGAAAATGAGACAATATTTGGAAGCAACCTTTATGAAGCCGGAATTGGTGAAAAGGTAGAAGATATATTTAAGGAACTTATTGCAGGCAAGGGTGCTGTAAGAAAGACTCTTGAGAAATATATGAAATAAAGCGGATAAGTTTTGGATAAGCTATTGTTTAATAGAAGGAGACATATTATGAAAGCATTTATGGATAAGGATTTTCTACTTAATACAGATACTGCAAAAAGATTATATACATCCTATGCAGATATGAGTAAAATTCCTGTTGTGGACTACCACTGCCACATTAATCCAAAGGAAATATATGAAGACAGACAGTATGATAATATTGCCCAGGTGTGGCTTGGTGGAGACCATTACAAATGGCGCCAGATGCGTACCAACGGCATAGAAGAAAAATATATTACCGGTGACGCAGATGACTTTGAAAAGTTTCAGAAGTGGGCAGAAATAATGCCTGCCATGATTGGAAATCCCCTTTATCAGTGGTCACATCTTGAACTCAGATATTATTTTGGGTTTGAGGGTAATCTCAATGGTTCTAACGCAAAGGAAGTCTGGGATCTTTGCAATGCAAAGCTTAGAACGCCTGAATTCTCAGTAAGAGGACTCATTAAAAAGTCAAATGTCAGACTTATATGTACAACAGATGATCCTGTGGATGATCTTATATGGCACAAAAAAATAAAGGAAGATGATTCATTTGACGTAAAGGTTCTTCCTGCGTGGAGACCTGACAAGGCAATGAATATTGAAAAGCCTGATTTTGTACAGTATATCAATAAGCTTTCAGAAGTATCAGGTATTCAGGTTAAGGACTTTGATTCACTTATGAAGGCCTTATCTGTGAGAATGGATTATTTTGCAGAAAATGGCTGTGTTGTAAGTGACCATGGACTTGACTATGTTATGTATGCTCCAGCTGAAAAGTCAGAAATTGATGACATACTTAAAATGGCGCTTGATAATAATGCAGGTGTACTGTCGAAGACTGATATCATGAAATTTAAAACAGCATTTATGGTAAATGTTGCAAAGGAATACTCAAAACGTAACTGGGTTATGCAGATTCATTATGGCTGCAAGCGTGATAATAACACATACATGTATGAAAAAACAGGGGTTGATACCGGTTTTGACTGCATAAGCAATTATACTCCGGCCAATGAACTGGCTGATTATCTTGATGCCCTTGCCCGTATGGACTGTGTTCCTAAGACAATCCTTTATTCGCTTAACCCAAATGATGATGCGGCTATTGGTACTATAATAGGATGCTTCCAGGGTGAGAATATCAGAGGAAAGGTACAGCAGGGTTCTGCATGGTGGTTTAATGATCATTTTAATGGAATGACTAACCAGCTCAAATCCTTTGCAAGTCTTTCAACCCTGGGTAATTTTGTTGGAATGCTGACGGACTCACGTTCATTCCTGTCATACACAAGACATGACTATTTCAGAAGAATTCTCTGCCGACTTATAGGCGAGTGGGTTGAAAATGGCGAATATCCTGATGACGATACGCTTTTAGCACCAATTGTCAAGGGAATAGCATACAATAATGTGGTAGAGTATTTTGATTTTGACCTTGAAACAATATAGGAAAAGTCAGATATAATAAGGCTGATATAATGAATCAGGTCAGAAAAGTCAGATAAAATTGCTTACTTAAATTTTGCCAGCTTAAGTTTTAATTATTTAAGTCTTGTCTGCATAAATCTCTGTCTACTTAAGTTTACTCTTTTTTGCTTCAATTACAGCTTCTATTTCCCTGATGTCCTGAGCGGTAATATCTTTATCGTTAATCAGGGAAGAAATAACAGCTATTGTAGCTTCTTTCCTGGAATTCTGATAAAGGGAAGAACCTTTGATTGTCATCAGCAGGTAATCAACATTAGAAAGTGCTGGAGAATATGTTCTTCCATAATTCTTACCTGTACGAACAAATCCATCAACCTTAATGGCATCTTTATCAAGCATTTTATTGAGAAGAATATGTATTGAACTGGCCTTCCATGAACGGTCAGGGGATAATTCGATAATGTCTGTTCTGGAGAGTGGACGATTCTCACGCCACATAAGTTCCATAATTTCAAGTTCATTCGGTGTAAGTGTAATAGCTGGTTTCTTCATTGATGAATCTCCTTTCAATATAATTCATATTATTCTACTAATATTATAGGTTATAGCATTGAAAAGTCAATAGAGAAAACGGCGAAAGGCAGGTATAATAACAAGCCCTAAACACTTTTAAAATGGACATTTCCGGCATATTTTAAACAGGTAAAATCTGTTCAAAGATTGTGCAATGAATATGTTTTTTTGTTGACGTAATATGTCAAATCTAGTAAAATATAAAATAAGTACAATTAAATTTGAAATGTTTAATAAAATATAATTGTATATGTAATTTGCAATAGGATGTTTAATGGGAACATCATCTAAAAACAGATTATATAATTTAATTATAGCAGGAAAAGGAGAAGATAATATGGGACTTATTAAAGCAATTACAACAGCAGCAGGAACAACAATGGCAGACCAGTGGAAAGAGTTTTTCTACTGCGAATCAATACCTAATGATGTATTATGTGTTAAGGGAGAGAAGGTTGTAAGAGGACGCTCTTCAAACACAAAGGGAAGTGACAACATAATTACTAATGGTTCAGGAATAGCCGTTGCAGATGGACAGTGTATGATTATTGTTGAGCAGGGAGAAATCGTTGAGGTATGTGCTGAACAGGGAGAATTTACATTTGATTCATCAACAGAACCAAGTATATTTGCAGGAACACTTGGGGAGTCAATTAGACAGACATTCTCCAATATTGGACGAAGATTTACATATGGTGGAGACACAGGTAAAGATCAGAGGGTTTACTATTTCAATACTAAAGAAATTCTCGAAAACAAATTTGGAACACCTACACCTGTTCCTTTCAGAGTTGTTGATAAAAATATCGGTCTTGATGTTGATGTATCATTAAGATGTAGTGGAATATATTCATTTAGAATGACTGATCCACTTCTTTTCTACAAAAATGTATGTGGTAATGTGGAGAGAGAATATGACGTATCACAGATTATCGGTCAGCTTAAGACTGAATTTGTAAGTGCATTACAGCCTGCACTTGGAGAACTTTCAGAGCTTGAGATCAGACCAAGTTCACTTCCCAGACATGTGAAAGAGCTGTCAGAGGCAATGAACAGGGAACTTTCAGAACAGTGGAGCAATACAAGAGGTATTGAGGTTGTATCAGTTGCCCTTAATCCTATCACTATGCCTGAAGAAGACCAGCAGATGCTTAAGGATTTACAGAAAACAGCAGTTTATCGTAATCCTGGTATGGCAGCAGCTAATCTCGCAGGTGCACAGGCAGATGCACTGAGAATGGCAGCATCCAATGAGAATGGTGCCATGATGGGATTCATGGGAATGGGAATGGTACAGCAGGCAGGCGGTGCTAATCTTAACGGTCTTTATGAGATGAACAATCAGCAGATGTCAGCAGCACAGAATCAGGCAGCTAATCAGACAGCTGCGCAGAGTGAAATGCCTGCCAATACTGCTAATGCCGGTGAATGGACATGTGAATGTGGAACAGTCAATACAGCAAAGTTCTGCCAGAATTGTGGAACTAAGAAGCCAGAGGTGAAGGAATGGACCTGCGAGTGTGGAACAGTGAACACAGGAAACTTCTGTCAGAACTGTGGAACTAAAAAACCTGTATCATTAGAATGGACATGTGGCTGTGGAACAGTTAATAAAGGTAATTTCTGCTCAAACTGTGGTGGAAAGAAGCCTGAATAATTAATAACACAGGCAGTTATGCCAGATATTTCTAAAGTAGAAATGAGCATGAATTAGCCGGAAAGGTGGTTACATATGTCTGATATAATAGAATACAAATGTCCCCAGTGCGGGGGCTCTATAGAATTTGATTCAGGTACTCAGAAAATGAAATGTCCATACTGCGATGCTGAATTTGAAATAGAAGCTCTTAAGCAGTTTGATGAAGACATTAAGAATACTGAAGGCAATGATATGACCTGGGATTCTGCAATGGGTGCAGAATGGACTGCTGAAGACAGAGAGAAAGTTACTGTACTTGTATGTGATAACTGTGGTGGAGAGGTTGTTGGAGATGCAACAATGGCGGCATCAAGCTGTCCATACTGCGATTCTCCTATTATAGTTAAGGGTGCCATAGGCGGAGAACTTAAACCTGACTATGTTATTCCATTTAAGCTTGACAAAAAGGCGGCAATCGAAGGACTGAAAAAGCATTTCATGGGTAAAAAGCTTCTTCCAAAGGCCTTTAAGGATGAGAATCACCTGGAAGAGATAAAAGGTGTATATGTTCCATTCTGGCTTTTCAGTGCCAGCTCTAATGCGAATGTAAGATATAAGGCAACCAAGCTACATACCTGGAGTGATTCAAATTATATATACACACAGAAAAAGTTTTTCTCATGCTACAGATCAGGAAGCATTGCTTTTGAAAATATTCCGGAGGATGGTTCATCAAAAATGCCAGATGACCTTATGGAATCACTTGAGCCATTTTATTTTAAAGATGCTGTTGATTTTCAGACTGCATATCTTTCAGGCTATCTTGCTGATAAGTATGATGTCGCTGAGGAAGAGTGTGTTGATAGAGCCAACCTACGCATTAAGCAAAGTACAGAGCAGGAATTTGCCGGTACTGTAAAGGGATATTCATCAGTAGTAGCAGAGGACAGTAATATATCATTTGAACATGCAGAAGCAAAATATGCACTGTATCCTGTGTGGCTTCTTAATACAACCTGGAACGGTCAGAAATTTGTGTTTGCAATGAATGGCCAGACAGGCAAATTTGTAGGTGATCTGCCTATGGATAAGTCTTTAAGAAATAAGTATTTCTTACTTAGTAGTGGAATTGCAGCAGCTGTTGTGATGCTTGTGCAGTTTCTTTTATGGATGATATAGGGGGGTGTGGTATTATGAAATCTATTTGTATCAAAGCTACAGGATTTAGAAGAATAATAGTCGCTTTACTTGCTATTATGATATGTATAATGCCATATGCTGTATCATCAGCAGATGGAACTCCAGCCTTTGTAGATGATGCCGGTCTTTGCTCTGAAGATGAGGTACAGGAGATTAATACAAGGTTAGATGGTCTTTGCAACAAATATAATATGAAGTTTGCCATTGTCACCGTTGATGATATGGGTTACAAGAGTCCAATGGTATTTTCTGATGACTATTATGATGAACATTTTATAAATGATTATCCTGACGGAGTGGTATTTATGGTGTGCATGGGCACAAGAGATATGTACTTATCAACAGCGGGATATGGAATTACAGCATTTACTGATGCAGGAATATCAGCTTTCAACGACAGGGTTGCAGAGTATTTGTCAGCTGGAGATTATTATGAAGCATTTGATGAATTTGTTTCTCTTGCAGATGATTACGTGACAAAGGCTTTGGAGGGTAATCCATATGATGTTGATAATCTTCCTAAAGAGCCATTTGATTTTTTTGGCAGTCTTATTATAGCACTTGTTGCAGGCCTATTGTTTGGTATTGTTTATGTATGTAATTTAAAATCCAAGTTAAAGAGTGTAGGATATAGCAAAGGTGCTACAAGCTATGTGGCTCCAGGCAGCTTTAAGCTGGCCGACAGCAGGGATATATATCTGTATTCTACTGTTTCAAAAACTGCAAGACCTAAGGATACAGGCAGTAGTAGTGGATATAGAGGTGGTTCAAGTACACATCGTTCGTCATCTGGCCATTCACATGGTGGTGGCGGAAGAAAGTTCTGATGTTAAAGGCACAGGCTCTTTACAAACAGGAATTTTCAATGTACTATAATATTCTTGAAATTAATAATAAGCGGAGGACTTAATCATGAGCGTTAATCTTAAAGGACGTAATTTTTTGACATTACTTGACTATTCAAAAGAGGAAATAGAATATCTTCTTGATCTGGCAGCAGAACTGAAGGATAAGAAGAAAAAGGGAATACCTGTGGATATACATAGAGGTAAGAATGTAGCCCTTATATTTGAAAAGACAAGTACAAGAACAAGATGTTCCTTTGAGGTTGCCGCCAATGATCTAGGCATGGGTTCAACATATCTTGATCCAAAGGCATCACAGATTGGCAAGAAGGAAAGTATTGCTGATACTGCAAGAGTTCTTGGCAGAATGTTTGATGCCATTGAATACAGAGGATATGGACAGGAAATAGTTGAAGAACTTGCTGATAAGGCAGGAGTTCCGGTATGGAATGGACTTACCAATGAATTTCATCCAACACAGCTTTTAGCTGATATGCTTACAATAAGAGAGAAATTTGGTAAGATTGAGGGAATTACTTTTGCATATCTTGGAGATGCAAGATATAACATGGGCAATTCTATTATGATTGCCTGTGCAAAGATGGGTATGCATTTTATTGCATGTACTAACAAGAAGTATTTCCCAGACCGGAAGCTTGTTGAAAGATGTAAGGAAATTGCTAAGGAATCAGGAGCAACAATAACACTTACAGAAGATGTCAATGATGTTAAGGGTGCTGATGTTGTATATACTGATGTGTGGGTTTCAATGGGTGAACCTGATGAAATCTGGGAGGAGAGAATTAAGGATCTTACTCCATACAGAGTTACTTCTGAAGTTATGAAGATTGCAGGGGATAAGGCTGTATTTATGCACTGCCTTCCTGCTTTCCATGATCTTAACACAGAAACAGGACGCGTTATAAAAGAAAAATACGGTCTTGATGAGATGGAAGTAACTGATGAAGTATTTGAATCAGCACAGTCAGTTGTATTTGATGAGGCTGAGAATAGAATGCATACTATCAAAGCTGTTATGTATGCAACTCTGTAGTCAGGGAGGATAATCCATGAGTAATTCTGCAATAGAGAATGATGACAATGTATTATGTGTCAGCAGTGTATATGAACAGAAGTATTATTTTAACAAAAGATTTGCAAAGCTTCCGGAGATAATACAGAATGAGCTTCAGATAATGTGCGTTATGTTTACTGAAGAGGTGGGAGGAGAGCTTATTCTCGAATTCGATGAGGATGGAACACTTCTTCTTAGGGTCTCATGTGATGAAGGTGATATTCTGTATGATGATATAAGTAGTGGACTTAAGATAAGGCAGATTCAAAGAGATAATAATGAACTTTTTGAACAGCTTGAACAGTTTTATAAAGCATTTTGCATGGAAAATGGCGAAAGGAGTAACTGATAATGCTATTAGCACTTGATGCTGGTAATACTAATATTACCATCGGGGTTTTTGAAGGAGAAGAATTTAAGGGGATTTACAGACTTACAACAAAGCTTCCAAGAACGTCGGATGAATTCGGACTGTTAATAGTGGATCTTATAAAACAGTGTGGTGCTACACCAGATGATATAGATGATGTTATAATTGCATCTGTTGTGCCTAATATCATGTATTCACTTACAAGCAGCATCATTAAATATTTTAACTGCAATCCTATTGAGGTTAAGAGCGGAATTAAGACTGGTTTAAAGATTGCAACAACCAATCCTAAGGAGCTTGGAGCCGACAGAATTGTGGATGCGGTAGCTGCTATTGAATTATATGGAGGACCAATTATAGTTGTTGATTTCGGAACAGCGACAACATTTGACCTTGTGTCAGGCGACGGTACATTTGTTGCTGCAGTTACAAGTCCCGGAATCAGAACTTCGGCAGAAGCATTATTTAAAGGAGCTGCAAAGCTTCCTGAGGTTGAGATTAGAAAGCCGGACACAATACTTGCTAAAGATACTATTACAAGTATGCAGGCAGGACTGTTTTACGGATGGCTTGGACAGACAGAGTATATTATTAAAAAGCTTAAGGAAGAATCAGGCTATACTGATGTGAAGGTTGTTGCCACAGGTGGTCTGGGCAAGCTTTTTTCAAAGGAATCCAAGGAAATTGAAATATATAATCCAAGACTTACACTATATGGTCTGAAATATGTGTATGAAAGATGTAAAGGAAAATAGAGTGAATAATCTGGTTATAGGTAATGTGAAATTAGATGGAAATCTTATATTGGCTCCAATGGCAGGTGTAACTGACCTGCCATTTCGTATGCTTTGCAAGGAACAGGGAGCATCCCTTGTATATACTGAGATGATAAGTGCAAAGGGAATATATTATAATAATAAAAATACAGGAAAGCTGTGGGAAACTGATGCGTCTGAAAGACCGGTTTCCTTACAGCTTTTTGGTAGTGATCCGGATCTTATGGCAGATATGGCTGCAAAGATAGAGGATAAGGATTTTGATATATATGATATTAATATGGGATGTCCGGTTCCAAAGGTAGTTAATAATGGTGAAGGTTCGGCGCTTATGAATAATCCTAAGCTTGCCGGTGAAATAATCAAAAAGATGACGAAGGCAGTGAAGAAGCCTGTTACTGTTAAATTCAGAAAAGGCTTTGGAAAGGATGATAATACTGCTGTAGAATTCGCTAAGGTGGCAGAAGCAGCAGGGGCAGCGGCCATTGCAGTTCATGGAAGAACAAGAGAACAGTATTATCAGGGAAAAGCAGACTGGGATGTTATAAGAGATGTGAAAAATGCTGTTTCAATTCCGGTAATAGGAAATGGAGATCTGTTTACTCCGGAGGATGTGAAAAATATGTATGAGCATACCGGTGTGGATGGCTTTATGTTTGGAAGAGGAGTACGTGGTAATCCCTGGCTTTTTAAACGTACGAGGGTTTATCTGGAAACAGGTGAAATACCGGTGCCGCCAACTCCTGAAGAGATAATGGATATGATGATCAGGCATGGAAAGATGAACATTTCATTTAAGGGAGAATTCACCGGAATGAGAGAGATGCGTAAGCATGCCGCATGGTATACAAAGGGTATGAAAAATTCGGCACAGTTTCGTGAAAAGTGCAGTTATATAGAAACACTTGATGATCTTGTGGCCTTAAGAGAGCTTATAGTATAAATATTTGAGGAAAATATATGGTAATAGAAACAACAGATTTTGATATATCTGCAATTGCAGAAAGCGGGCAGTGCTTCAGAATAACAAAGGCTCCTGACAGTGACAAAAAAACATATGATGTTATATACCGTGATAAATATGTGCGAGTCAGTGAAGAAGGTTATGATGAAGGGACAGGACTGTACAAAATATCATTTGATTGTGAAAAAAATGAATATGAAAATGTCTGGAGACATTATTTTGACATGGATACTGATTATGCTCACATTGTCCGTATGGCAGATAAAAATGATTCGTTTTTAAATAATGCCATTACTTATGGCAGAGGAATAAGAATGCTTAATCAGGATCCTTTTGAGATGCTGATAAGTTTTATTATATCGCAGCGTAAGTCTATTCCTGCAATACGTACATCAATTGAACGCCTAAGCAGACTTTGTGGAAAAAGAATTGATACAAAACAGGGGGAATACTATTCATTTCCAGAGGCGTCTTCAATAGCTGCTTTAAGTGAAGAGGAGATGGCATCCTGTGGTCTTGGCTATAGAAGTGCATATATTAGAAGGGCTGCAACCATGCAGGCCTTTGGAGATATGAATGTATATGAATGGACCAGGCTTTCAGATGGAGAACTTAAGGAAAAGCTTATGAGTCTTTACGGTGTGGGAATTAAGGTGGCTGACTGTGTTATGCTTTTTGGATATCACAGGCTTGATGCCTTTCCGGAGGATGTATGGATAAAGCGTGCTATGGCTGAAGCATATCCAGAGGGATTTCCTTTTGATAAGTATAAGGGCTGTAGTGGAATCATGCAGCAGTATATATTTTTTTATTACCGAAATAATAAAGTCAAACGAAAGTGAGACCTGGTGCGTGATTCTGGCCAGTGCAAGCTGACATATTCTTTTCAGAATCACTGCACTCTGCAATCCGTTTCGGTGGTTGCAAAACCATTGTTTACCAGACAAAGGAAAAAGATATTAATAATACGAATTGAAGAATAACTTGTAAGATCATGGAGGTTTGGTTTTGAAGAACATCAGGAAAAAATTATTATTAATGGCAGGAATTATGGCTATGGGAGTATGCCTTCTAAAGACAGGCGAAGGTTATGCCAGTGCAGCGGAAAAGCTGCCATTAAAAAAAGCCCAGATAATTGTTAAGAAGAATACTAAGGTTAATCTTATTACAAAAGCGGGCCTTGGTAGTGTAAGTTACAAAAAGCTTTCATTTTCTGTGAAGAAAAAGAGCATTGCAAAGGTAAGTAAAAAAGGAATTTTAAGAGGTAAAAAATCAGGGACTACAACTGTAGTTATTAAAAACAAATCCAAGGGAACGAAGGGTAAGATTAATGTTAAGGTTGTAGGTTCATGTACACAGTATACTGTTAAAAAGTCAAAGACTGTAAGCATTAGTACGGTACTTGCAAGCAACCGGAAAACAGCAGCCAGGAAGGTGGCTTCATATAAATGGAGTTCACGAAACAGTAAGATTGTAAAAATTGTAAAGGGCGGCAAAAAAATAAAGGCAAGGAAATCAGGAACTACATATGTTGTTGGAACATCTGCCAACAAGAAAGAGAAGGTAATTCTTGAGATTACTGTGGGAAAACCCGTAAAACGGATTAATCTTGCCACAAACCAGTTTGTAGTTGGAATCGGTTCAAAGACAAAGATAAACTACACATACTCACCAGCAAGTGCAGACAATGATAATTTTTACTATGAAATCAGTGCACCGGGAGTTATATCAATATCATCTTCAGGAAAGATAAGTGCAAAGAAGGCCGGTGAGGCTACAGTTACAATGAGAAGTGCTGACGGACATGCAAAAGCGGTATTTTCAGTAATGGTTGTAGCGGAGCTTGTACGTAATACAGCATATGGCAGGGTTGAAGGAACAGTTGTTAATTCACAGTGTATTGCATGGTTTGGAGTACCTTATGCCCAGCCTCCGGTTGGAGAACTCAGATGGAGGGCGCCACAGGAGCTTAGTGCATGGAGTGGTATTCTTGCCACAAAGAATAAAAAAAGTAAGGCAGCCCAGGCCGAAACTACAAGTACATCATCAGGTTCAGAGGACTGTCTGTATCTGAACATATACAGACCAAACAGTAATGATGTCAATCTTCCGGTTATGGTATATATTCATGGAGGAAGTAACATAAGCGGAAGCTCGGCAAAGAGTTTTAAGAACCTCGCAATTGCAGCAAATGCAATAATAGTTACAGTTGAATATAGATTAGGAGCATTTGGATGGCTTAATATTGATGCCCTTAAAACAGGCAATCCTGAAGAAGATTCAGGTAACTTTGCTCTTTTGGATATTAAAAAAGCCCTTCAGTGGGTAAAATATAATATTGGTGGATTTGGTGGAAACATGAATAATATTACTATTTCAGGTTTTTCAGCAGGTGCACGTAATACACTTGCATGTATAATATCACCATTATTTAAGGGACTTTTTGATAAGGCAATTATATTCAGCGGTGGAATGACAACATATAAGCCAGAGGATGGTGAAGAATCAGCCAAGACAAAGCTTGCCAATATTTTGGTTAAGAGAGGAATCTATGCCAACAAGAAAAAAGCTCTTGCATGGCTTAACCAGGCTTCAAAGGAAGAAATAAAGACATTTTTATATAGTCTTTCAAAGGATGAAGTTGCATGTATGTATACCTATGCGGGTCTTAAGTTAAGTAATGCACCTCAGCTTTTTGCAGATGGCTATGTTATTCCTAAACAGGGCTTTGATGTAATTGCATCAGGTAATTACAATGCAGTACCTATGATATTTGGAAGCTCATCGCAGGAGTTCGCAACATATGCACTCAGTGCTAACTACTACGACAGTGAGCTTAACTCTGACATCATTAAAAAGGGATGGAATATGCTTTCAATGATACAGAGTGCAAAGAGATTCGGAAGTATGTATCAGTCATATTATTATATTGAAAATAATGCGGAGAAATTCCTTGCAAGCGGAATACAGCCTGCAATATATTCATACAGATTTGAATGGGGCAATGATCCTGACGTTTCAAGTGATTTTTATGCTGATTTCCTTGGCTCTTATCATGGAACTGACGTTAATTTTCTTGTGGGATCATATAAGAATGAGTACGAATCATATGTATCCAATGTATATAATTCATCTAATGCAGAAGGAAGAAAGGCTCTTACATCAGTTATGCAGAACTATATAGGTAATTTCCTTAAAAATGGAAATCCTAATGGAAATGGACTTGCAGCATGGAACAACTGGAACCCACAGGCTTCAGCAAAAATAATGGTGTTTGATGCTTCAGCTAATGCTAATGCCTCATATATGTCTTCAATGTATTATAGGAGAGAAGATATAGATAATCTTATGAAGTCTACATTATCAGTTGCTCAGTGTGATATACTTAATAAACTTGTATTCGCTGGAAGATACTTCATGCCTGCAGATAATACAACACTAGTTCCTGATGACGAGTCTGATGAAATCGTCGAAGGTAATAATGGTTCTGAGGTGACAGAAAATACGGAGAGCGAGTAATAGCTTTAACCAATTATATATAAAATATATTAGATATGTTTTTTGTGCTACTTGAAGGGTTTAGAGCTATGTGTTATTATAACTTGTGAAGAGTTTTATTACATGTATGTGATGTATATATTATAAATGTGGGAGGTGTATAGTTTGAAAAATTTTTCGAATTATAACGATTACAGCAAAAAAGAAAATCTTAAATTTGCTTCTAAAGCGGTACATGGCGCTCTTGGTTGTGAGCCACTTACCGGTGCAGTAAGTTTTCCAATATATCAGTCATCAACTTTCAGACATCCTGAACTTGGTGTAACTACAGGATTTGCATATTCAAGACTTCAGAACCCTACAAGACAGGAGTTGGAAAGAACTCTTGCCATACTTGAAGAGGGTGAATACGGATTTGCTTTTTCAAGTGGACAGGCTGCCAATATGGCATTATTTACATGGCTGAATCCAGGCGACCATATGATTCTTATGGATGACATATATGGTGGAACATACAGAATTGCAACAACAATTTTTGGTAAATATGGAATAGAATATGATTTTGTTGATATGACAGACATTGAGAAGGTTAAGGCTGCGATAAAGCCTAATACAAAGCTTTTATTTATCGAGACACCTTCTAATCCACTTATGAAGGTGTCTGATATCAGGGCACTTTCAGACCTTGCTCATTCTATAGGAGCAATTGCTGCAGTTGATAATACCTTCCTTACACCATACTTTCAGAGACCACTTACTCTTGGAGCAGATGTAGTTGTACATAGTGCAACTAAGTATCTTGGTGGACACAATGATATTATTGCAGGTGCTATAGTTGTAAACAGCAAGGAGCTTGCTGATCATTTTACAGTTCAGCTTAAGTCTCATGGTAATGGACTTGCTCCAATGGATTCATGGCTTATGTTACGTGGAATTAAGACCCTTCCACTTAGAATGGAAAAGCATAATTCCAATGCAATGAAGGTTGCAACATGGCTTAGAAATCATCCAAGGGTTGAGAAGGTTTATTATGTTGGCTTCGATGATCATCCACAGATAGAGATTACTAAAAAACAGACAAGTGGATTTGGTGGAATGATTTCATTTGCCGTTGACAGCATTGAAACAGTTCATAATATTCTTAAGAATACAGACATGGTTATGTTTGCAGAAAGTCTTGGCGGTACTGAGACTCTTGTAACATACCCTACAACACAGACTCATGAGGATACACCTGAAGATGTTAAGGAAGCACTTGGTATAACTAAGAAGTTCCTTAGAATATCTGTTGGTATAGAGGATCCTGATGATATTATAGCTGATCTTGCACAGGCAATGAAGTAATGTTATCTCATTGGAGAAGACTCACACTTTGGTAAGTGGTGAGTGATGACAAATTTTTCTCAGTGGGAGTACATCTCTGACTGAGATAAACGCTATACGAGGGCGCATATTGTCTGGCAGACAATGGTTTTGCACCGACCCAAATGAGGTGTAGAGTGCAGTGATCATGAGAAGAATATGTCAGCTTACGCTGACCAGAATCACACACCGGATTTCACGTGCCTTCGACATGAATTTAAGGAGATTATGATTAATTATGCGATTTACAAAGATGCAGGCATATGGTAATGATTATGTATATATAGATGCCATCAATCAGGAGCTTCCTTCACTACCAGAACTGGCAAGATTTGTTTCAGACAGGCATTTTGCCATAGGTTCAGACGGAATGGTTCTTATATGTCCTTCTGATAAGGGAGATTTCAGAATGAGAATGTTTAATCCGGATGGAACTGAAGGTGAGATGTGTGGTAACGCCCTTAGAAGTGTAGGTAAGTATGTGTATGACCACAAGCTTACAGATAAGACTGAATTTTTCATAGAGACACTAGGTGGTATGCAGCATCTTGTACTTACTGTTGAGGATGGAAAAGCAGTTAACATACAGGCTAATATTGGAAAGCCACGTCTTGATACTAAGGTTATTCCTGTGAATACTGACCTGCCTGAGTTTGTTGAACAGCCAGTCAGGGTGCTTGACAGAACATTTAATATAACAGCAGTTTCATGGGGGAATCCTCATATTGTAATGTTTGTTGATGATGTGGATAATCTTGACGTGCATGGCTATGGCAGGGAATTAGAATATATGACAAGTCTTTTCCCTAACAAGACTAACGTTACCTTTGCTGAACTTGTTAATCCGGAATATATTAAGATGCGTGAATGGGAGCGCGGAACAGGAGAGACAATTGGCTGTGGAACAGGCTGCTGTACTGCAGTGGTTGCAGGAGTTCTTACAGGAAGATGTAATAGACATGTTAAGGTAGAACAGATTGGTGGAATACTTGATATAAACTGGAAGGAAGAAGACGGTTGCATGTATATGACCGGAGTTTCCAATACAGTATTTGAAGCAGAGATTGATGTGTCCCATATACCACCACAGAAGTGATAAATATCATTATAGCAGGAGTTATATTATGACTTTAAGGGAATTATTAAAGAATATAGATTACAAATGTGTACAGGGTAATATTGACTGTGAAGTTACAGACCTTATATACGACTCAAGAAAAGTTACTGATAATACGGTGTTTTTCTGTATAGATGGATTTAAAACAGACGGACATGCTTATGCAAATGATGCAGCGGCCAAAGGGGCGGCTGCTATTATTGCGTCAAGGGATATTAATGTAGATGGAGATATAACAGTTATCAGGGTAGACAATACAAGATATGCACTGGCTATCATGTCAGCTGTATTTTTTGGCAATCCTGGAAAAGAAGCAGTGATTATTGGTATCACAGGAACCAAGGGCAAGACATCAACTGCATTTATGATTAAGGATATGTTAGACAAGTCTGGTAACAAGTGTGGAATAATTGGTACCATTGGGGCATTCTGGGATAATACAAAGATTAAAACAGGCCTTACAACACCTGAATCATATGTTATTCATTCACTGTTCCGTAAAATGGTGGATGATGGCTGCAAGTACATTGTTATGGAGGTTTCTTCACAGGCTCTTAAGCTTGACAGGACTGCCGGAATCGAATTTGATTATGGAATATTTACTAATTTCTCACCTGACCACATTAGTGATGGCGAGCATGCAAGTCTTGAAGAATACAGAGAATGTAAGGAGCTTTTATTCAAACAGAGTAAGGTTGGAATATTTAATATAGATGATGAAGTGTCTGACAAATTTATAAGACATGCCACCTGCGAAAAAATATATACATACAGCATGAAGGAAGAAGCAGATTTTCA
This sequence comes from Lachnoclostridium sp. UBA2905, assembly GCA_002349525.1. Classification (GTDB taxonomy): domain Bacteria; phylum Bacillota; class Clostridia; order Lachnospirales; family Lachnospiraceae; genus V9D3004. The sequence continues at coordinate 39,033 of DEDL01000025.1, read as the reverse complement.
GGCTGTTAATGTTAAACAGTGGAGTGATGGTGGAAAGCTTGGAATAGAGTACGATGTTAAGGGATTATTTGATGGAAGCATTAAGCTTTGTATTCCTGGAAAATTTAACGTGTATAACTCAATAGCTGCACTTGCAGTTGCTTATCTTGCAGGTGTGGATATGAAGATTGTTTCTAAGGAGCTTTCTAATGTAAGGGTACTTGGAAGAGTTGAACTTGTACATGTGTCAGATGAATTTTCAGTGATTGTTGATTACGCCCACAATGAGGTAAGCACCAGAAGTGTAATGGAGACATTGAGAGAGTACAAGCCTAACCGTATAATCTGTATATATGGCGGTGGTGGAAATCGTGCCAGGATAAGACGATATGATATGGGTGAGGTTACAGGTGAAATGGCTGATTTGTCAATTCTTACATGTGATAATCCAAGAGATGAAGAAATATCAGATATTAATAATGATATTAAGGTAGGCCTTGCAAAACATAATGGTCAGTATGTTGAGATAGAAGACAGGACGGATGCAATTGAGTATGCCATAAGGAATGCAGTAAAAGGAGATATAATTCTTCTTCTTGGTAAGGGTCACGAAGACTATCAGGAGATTAAGGGCGTTAAGTATCATTATGATGAAAGAGAAGCCATAAGAGAAGCTGCAAAAAGAGTATTTGGTAACTGAATTTACGAGGTAGAAGATGTTTAGATTTTATGTAAATGAGGATGCTGTTTATGATAACAGAGCAACTATTACAGGTTCTGATGTTAATCACATACGTAATGTCCTGAGAATGAAAAGCGGTGACAGGATAATAGTTAATACCGGTGCAGGGACAGACTACTACTGTCGTATTGACCAGGTGAACAATGATGAGATTCTCCTTGAGGTGGAGTCATCAAGACCATGTATGGCAGAACTGCCGGTAAAGCTTTATCTTTTTCAGGCCCTGCCAAAGCAGGACAAGATGGAATTCATAATTCAGAAGGCAGTAGAACTTGGAGTGTTTGAAGTAATACCTGTCATAACAAAAAGATGTGTTGTCAAGTTAGATGATAAGAAGCGTCAGGAAAAGAAGATAGGCAGGTGGCAGTCTATTGCTGAAGCGGCTGCAAAGCAGTCTGCAAGAGGCATTATTCCGGAAGTTAAACAACCAATGAGATTTGCTGATGCCATAAAATATGCCGGAAATCTTTCGTATAACATGATTCCCTTTGAGCATGCTAATGGAATGGAATATTCAAGACAGATTATGAATCAGGCGGTAGAATCTGATTCTGTGGGAATATTTATAGGACCTGAAGGTGGATTTGAGGACGAAGAAATTGAAGCTGCAAAGAATGCGGGTATAAATGTAATATCCTTAGGTAACAGAATTCTCCGAACAGAAACAGCAGGTATGTGCGTTTTATCTATTTTAATGTTCCAAATATCGAAATAGGAGTATCATTTTATGGAAAGTTATTTTGACAATGCTGCTACAACCAGGGCAGATAAAGAAGTAATAGATCTTATGGTGAAGGTTATGGATGAGGATTATGGCAATCCTTCGTCTAAACACACAAAGGGAATGGAAGCAGAAGAATACCTTGACAATGCAAGGAAAATAATCGCTAAATCCTTAAAGTGTGATGAAAAAAATATAGTATTTACTTCTGGGGGAACAGAAGCCAATAATCAGGCAATTATTGGAACAGCTCTTGCCTATGAAAAACAGGGAAAACACATAATCACTACTTCATTTGAACATGCATCCGTTTTAGAACCTATGATTTATCTTGAAAGCAGGGGCTTTGAAGTTACTTATCTTTCGGTGGATAATGATGGACATGTAGATGAGGAGGAACTTAAAAACAGTATAAGGGATGATACGATTCTTGTATCTGTTATGTATACCAATAATGAAGTCGGAGCCATTCAGGACATAGAAAAGCTTATAAAGATAATTAAAGCTGCCAATGACAGGACACTTATTCATGTGGATGCAATTCAGGCTTACGGCAAGTATAAGATATATCCTAAAAAGCTTGGAATAGATATGTTAAGTGTAAGCGGACACAAGATACATGGTCCCAAAGGAAGCGGTTTTCTTTATAGAAATGATAAGATAAAAACCGGTGCATATATATACGGCGGTGGTCAGGAAAGAGGATTTCGTTCCGGTACGGAAAATGTTCCTGCAATTGCAGGTCTTGCAAGAGCAGCAGAACTGATATATGATGACTTTAGCAATAAGCATAAACAGATGCTGTTAGTTAAACAGACACTTATTGACGGACTTAAGAATATTGACGGAGCAGTATTCAATATTAACAGGGGTCTTGATGCCACTGTGGGAGCACCACATATATTAAGCGTTTCATTTGAAGGCATAAAAAGCGAGGTGCTTCTTCATGCTATTGCCGCTGATGGGGTGTATGTTTCATCAGGCTCTGCCTGCTCATCAAACCATCCAGGCTTAAGCGGAACATTAAAGGCAATAGGACTTCCTGACAAACTGCTGGATTCAACTATAAGAATGTCACTTTCATATAAGAATACTGTGGAAGAGGCAGAATATGCGGTGTCTGTAATTGCAAAGCATGTGCCGGTATTAAGAAACTTTAAAAGCTACTAATAGAAGTTAAAAGAAAGGTTTAAAAGTATGTACAAAGCATTTTTGATAAAATACTCAGAAATAGGAATTAAAGGAAAAAACAGATATATATTTGAAGATGCACTTGTAAGAAATATTGAAAAAGCCCTTACAAGAGTAGATGGAGAATTCCAGGTGACTAAGGAGCAGGGAAGAATATTCGTTGAAGCTCTTTCAGATGACTATGATTATGACGAAACCTGTGATGCACTTACAAAGGTATTTGGAATTGCTGCAATATGTCCAACAGAGCTTGTGGAAGATAAAAGCTGGGACAATGTATGTAAAAAAGTATGTGAGTTTGTTGACAGACAGTATGATGACAAAAACTTTACATTTAAGGTTATGGCTAAGCGAAGCGATAAGTCTTATCCGCTTAAGTCCCCTGAAATCGGCAGGGAAATGGGAGCAGTACTCCTTAAGGCATATCCGGAGATGAAGGTTGATGTTCATAAGCCTGAGGTATATATAACAGTTGAGATAAGAGCACATGCATATATATATTCAAAGACAATACCCGGACCAGGAGGAATGCCTGTAGGAAGCAGTGGAAAGGCAATGCTTCTTTTATCAGGAGGAATTGACAGTCCTGTAGCCGGATATATGATATCAAGGAGAGGTGTTAAAATAGATGCAGTTTATTTTCATGCACCACCTTATACAAGCGACAGAGCCAAGAAAAAGGTAGTAGATCTTGCCAGGAAAATCTCAGTGTATACAGGAAGCATAAAACTTCACGTTATAAACTTTACTGAAATTCAGATGGCAATATATGAAAAGTGTCCTCATGATGAGTTAACAATCATTATGAGAAGATATATGATGAGAATAGCTGAAAAGCTTGCTCTTGAATCAGACTGTCTTGGACTTATAACAGGTGAAAGCATTGGACAGGTTGCAAGCCAGACTATGCAGAGTCTTCGTTCAACAAATGAAGTGTGTGAGCTTCCTGTTTACAGACCTTTAGTTGCATTTGACAAACAGGACATTATTGAGATTTCAGAAAAGATAGATACATTTGAAACATCAATTCTTCCTTACGAAGACTGCTGTACAATATTTGTTGCAAAGCATCCTGTTACAAAGCCAAATGTAAGTGTAATCCGTAAATCAGAGACAAAGCTTGAGGATGTAATTGACGAGATGCTTGAGAGAGCATACGAAACAGAAGAAATAATTGAAATTGAACCTGAATAAATTTATGTGGGATTGTAGGTGGCTTAGGCGTACCGGAAGAAAGAGGGCATGCAGCCCCGGTATTCTTTATGTAAGAGTGCAGGTAATCCGGTGCCTGCCTGTGATAACAGATAAATTCAAGTCTTGCGGACAAGTCTCGCGGAGTGTTTATCTTAGTTGTAGATTGTACTCCCAACGGGAAAGATTTGTTATTACTCACCATCTGCAGAAGTGGGAGTTTTCTTGACTGCCTGACTGAGATAAAAAAGGCTGCACATCAAAATCATGTGCAGTCTGAATTATTCGTATGATTAATATTAATCAATCAATCTTATTCCTTAAGTAAATAATCAGATGATAAATTACTTAACAATGTATGGCTCAAGTTTCTTAAGAATATAATCAATATTATCATCGTCATGAATGTTGAGATCAATATCTTTTGAAAGATCAAGACTGAAAATACCCATGATTGACTTTGCGTCAATTACATAACGACCTGATACTAAATCAAGATCACAGTCAAAACGTGTAACTTCATTAACAAATGACTTAACTTTGTCGATTGAATTAAGAGAAATTTTTACTGTTGTCATAATAGTTACCTCCCCGGCTAGTTTATAAATATTTCTTTTTTTTTCAAGTATATAGTAACACATAAAGTATAAAAGTCAACTATTTTTACGTAAATATAAAAAGATAAATGTAAAAAATAAAATAATGGAATAAAATTATGGAAGGAAGAAAATAGTGCGGAAATTACGAATTGCATTTATGACTCTGGGCTGCAAAGTAAATTACTATGAAACCGAAAAACTGACAGAACAATTTGCATCAAAAGGAAACATAATTGTTCCATTTAGTGAGTATGCAGATGTTTATGTAGTTAATACATGTACGGTAACTGCCATTGCAGACAGAAAATCCCGAAAAATGCTACACAGGGCGAGAAAACTCAATGAAAATGCAGTTATTGCTGCAATGGGCTGTTTTGCCCAGACAAAGAAGGATACTCTGTGCCAGGAAGAAAATATAGATATTGTTATTTCAAACCAGGAAAAAAGTGATGCATATGACATTATCATGGAAAATGTGAAAATGAATGCCGAAAAGCTTAACCGTTCCTTTTTAAGGGTATCAGACCAGATAATAGATTTGTCTGATCGTAAACATGAAAATGAAGAAGATAAGGGCGAAAATGGTGTTAAGGAAAGAACAAGGGCATATATTAAAATTCAGGACGGGTGTAACCAGTTTTGTACCTATTGTAAAATTCCTTATGTTCGCGGCAAGTTAAAAAGCAGGGATGAGGATAGTGTTGTAAATGAGATAAAAGAGCTTGTGGCAGAGGGCTATAAAGAGGTTGTTCTTACAGGAATTCATGTGTCATCCTATGGAGTCGACAAGTGTAGTGCAAAGAGCTTTATAGAGCTTGAAGGAAAGCCCCTTGCAGGACTTTTAGAGCGCATAGAGAAGGAAACTGATATTGTAAGAATAAGGCTTAGTTCCCTTGAACCAAGAATTATTACAGACAGTTTTGTAAAGAAAATAGCAGCTAATAAAAAGCTGTGTCCTCATTTTCACCTTTCACTGCAGAGTGGATGTGATAAAACACTTGCAAATATGAACAGAAAATATACATCCGCTGAATATATGCAGGCATGTGAAACCCTTAGAAAATATTATGATAAACCGGCAATTACAACAGATGTTATAGTTGGCTTCCCGGGAGAAAGTGACAAAGATTATGAGATAAGCAGACAATTCGTAGAGGATATAGGCTTTGCTGATATTCATGTCTTTAAGTATTCCCCAAGAAGTGGAACAAAGGCAGCGGATTATCCGGATCAGATTAATGGTAATGTTAAGGATGCCCGTAGTCACAAAATGATTGAAACCGGCAATAAGCTTACGGAAATGTATATTGATTCCATGATTGGAACAAAACAGCTGGCGCTTATTGAGGAAAAGGTGCTTATATCAGGTAAGTATTACTGGATTGGTCATAATGAAAGGTATGTGAAGTTAACATTTGCTGCCGATGACGAAGGTGATTATGAAAATTGTCTTGTATGGATTGTTCCGGAAAGAATAATAGCAGCAGGAACCTTGGAGGGCAGAATTACTGCCAATAAACTAGACTAAAAATAATGCTGCAGATGCTTGAGTGTAAACACAACACATAGGCAGCATACAATCCACCTTACTGTTCACAGTAACTTGTACTTGATAAAAAAGACGTAATATATTAAAATGTACGTTAGGATATTAGTTTGGAAAAGGATGATGGGACATGCAGGAAATTCATAATACACAGTTTTTTAAAGTTCAGAAAGAGCCTGAATATCAGGTGTCAGATGTTATTGCAAGGGTATATTCATCTCTTAAGGAGAAGGGGTATAATCCGGTTAATCAGATTGTTGGATATATTATGTCAGGAGATCCAACATACATTACAAGTCACAAGGGAGCAAGAAGTCTTATTATGCGTGTTGAACGTGACGAGATAATTGAGGTTCTTCTTGAGGATTATATTAAGAATAATCTTATGTAGAATGTGGCAAGGTGTATTGTAATATATGAGAATAATGGGATTAGATTACGGCTCAAGAACTGTAGGTGTTGCGGTAAGTGATGAATTGTATATAACAGCCCAGGGACTTGAGACTATTGAACGCAAGAAAGAGAATCAGTTAAGGCAGACCTTTGCCAGAATAGAAGCTATATGTTTAGAGAAGAATATAGAAAAAATTGTGTTGGGTTATCCTAAAAATATGAATAACTCAGTAGGTGCACAGGCTGAAACAGTGTTGGAATTTAAAAAAAATCTTGAACGCAGAACGGGTCTGGAAGTGATTCTGTGGGACGAGAGACTTACAACAGTGTCTGCAAACAGGGTACTTACTGAAGGTAATGTAAAGGGACGAATTGAGAAGAAAAAAGTAATTGATAAAATTGCAGCAGCTCTTATTCTGCAGGGATATCTGGATAGTATCAGGTAGATATTTCTGTATTATTTGGGTGCGCAGATTAATGGAGGACTAATTTGAGTAAAGATACAATATCATTTATTAATGAAATGGGTGAAGAAGAAATTTTTCACGTTATTGAACAGACCCGGTTTAATGGAAACAGCTATCTTCTTACAACAGCTGAGGATGCTGATGACGATGAAGAAGTCTGGTTATTCAGACAGGCAGGAACACAGGGCGAAGAAGTCTGCTATGAACTTATTGAGGATGATAAGGAGATAGAAGCAGTACTTATGTTGTTTGAGGCAATGCTTAACGAGGAAGAATAGAGTATTGAATTAAAACAGAAATATAAAATAGAAACACAAAACGGAAATATACAATACAAAAATAATAAAAATAATTAAATATAATAATAGATTCAGGTTGGGTTTAGTTTCGCTGTATTATTTCAAATCATATACAAATGTATATGAATAAAGGGATACGGGGAGAAGAATCTAATCAGAAAATTTTGGAGGTGCTTTTTTTGAAAATTAAATATGATCCGGAGCAGTCAGTGAAAATCATTCCTTTAGGAGGACTTGAGCAGATAGGAATGAATATTACTGCTTTTGAAACTGAGTCCAGCATTATTGTTGTGGATTGTGGTCTGGCCTTTCCTAATGATGAAATGTTAGGAATTGACCTTGTTATACCAGACGTATCCTATCTTGTGCAGAAGGCTGACAAGCTTAAGGGATTTGTTATCACCCATGGACATGAAGACCATATAGGTGCGCTTCCTTATGTCCTTAAGGAAGTAAATGCGCCTGTGTATGCTACAAAGCTTACTATGGGTATTATTGAAAATAAGTTCAAGGAACACGGACTTATGAAGACTGTAAGACGTAAGGTTGTTTCTTATGGCCAGTCAATTAATCTTGGAGATTTCAGAATTGAATTTGTAAGAACTAATCATAGTATTGCAGATGCTACTGCCCTTGCAATTACAACTCCTGCAGGAGTTATATTCCATACGGGAGATTTTAAGGTTGATTATACTCCTGTATTTGGTGAAGCAATAGATCTTCAGCGTATAGCTGAAATTGGTAAAAAGGGCGTATTGGCACTTATGTGTGACAGTACTAATGTAATGAAGCCTGGATATACGATGTCTGAAAGAACAGTAGGACGTACATTTAACAGTATCTTTGATGATCACAGGGACAGCAGAATTATTGTTGCAACATTTGCATCCAATATTGACCGTGTAAGACAGATTATTCATTATGCGTACAAATATGGAAGAAAAGTTATAATCGAGGGAAGATCGATGACTAATATCATTGCAACTGCAAGTGATTTGGGTTATCTTGATATTCCTGAGGGAACACTTATTGAGATAGAACAGATGAAGAATTACACTGATGACCAGATAGTGCTTATAACTACGGGAAGTCAGGGTGAGGCTATGGCTGCTCTTCCAAGAATGGCCGCTTCTCTTCATAAGAAGGTTTCAATCAAACCGGGAGATACGGTTATATTCAGTTCAACACCTATCCCGGGCAATGAAAAGTCAGTATCAAAGGTTCTTAATGAGCTGACACAGTTAGGTGCCAATGTTATTGTAGAGGATACACACGTTTCAGGACATGCATCACAGGAAGAAATAAAACTTATATATGCCTTAACAAAACCTAAATATGCAATTCCGGTTCATGGTGAGTATAGACATCTTAAGACCCATGCTGACCTTGCAAGAAGTATGGGTGTGCCTAAGGAGAATACATTTATTCTTCAGTCAGGTAATGTATTAGAGCTTAGTTATGAAAAGGCAGCTGTAGTTGATCATGTTACGGCAAGAGGAATTCTGGTTGACGGACTTGGAGTTGGAGACGTTGGCAATATAGTTCTTCGTGACAGACAGCTTCTGTCAGAAAACGGACTTATTATAATTGTGCTTACACTTGAAAAGGGCAGCAACATGATACTTGCAGGACCTGATATTGTATCAAGGGGATTTGTATATGTAAGAGAATCAGAGAACCTTATGGAGGAAGCAAGAGAAGTTGTTGAGGCAGCTATTGATAAGTGTCTCAGTAAGAATATTACTGACTGGGGCAAGCTTAAGGTTGAGATAAGAGATTCATTAGGAGACTTTATACGTAAGAGAACAAAACGTAATCCAATGATTCTTCCAATCATAATGGAATGTTAATATCAGACTATAATTTCAGGAGGTGGCGGTATGGCAAATAATGATGGAACAAGAGCAGCTCTTAATGTAGTAAAAGTATTTATGAGTATATTTTTGAGCATTATTTTCTATATGCTTGTTGTTATCGCCATAATGAAGGCCGGAAAATTTTCATATGATTTCATGTATCAGATTTTTGGAGATGTTTCAGTGCAGGAGGCACCTGGAACAGACCTGGAATTTGAGGTAAATGATGAGAATGAATCATTGATGTCTGTTGCATCAAGACTTGAATACAGTAAGCTTATAGTTAATAAGTACTCATTTTTTATAAGAGCCAAGTTAGATTCTTCAGGTATCAGTGGCGCCTATATCAAAACAGGAACATTTGAACTGAATACAAGCATGAATTATGCCGATATTTTGTCGGTAATTACTGACAAGTCCACAGAAGGCGATGAGGTTAAATAATGGCATACAGATATAATGGTGGCATTACGCCGGAGAGAATGAATGTATTTCTTAATATGCTTTATGGAGACGTGCCGGAGCACCTTGCTCATATTGAGAAATATGCAGAAGATATTCATGCTCCTATAATGCGTTCCCAGACCGGTCATATATTAAAATATTTCCTGAAAAATGATGGAATTAGCAGTGTGCTTGAGATAGGAACTGCAATAGGCTATTCTGCCTTGTACATGCTGTGGTGCAACGAGAATATAAGAATTGATACTATTGAAAAGGTTTCTATGCGTATTGAAGATGCAAGGGAGAATTTTTCTAAGTATGACAGGGATGGACATATTACTCTTTTAGAGGGTGATGCCGCTGATGTGCTTTTAAAACTTGTTACAGAAAACAGAATGTATGATTTTGTCTTTCTTGATGCTGCCAAGGCGCAGTATATGGTATACCTGAATCACATAGAAAGGCTTTTAAAGCCGGGGGGAATACTTATAACTGATAATGTGCTTCAGGAGGGAGAAATCCTTGAATCAAGGTATGCAGTTAACAGGAGAGACAGAACCATTCATACAAGAATGAGAGAATATCTGAAATATATTACTGATTCAGAAAAATGGAATACCGTGGTAATACCGGTAGGTGATGGAATCAGTATCAGTACCAGGATGTCAGAGCATTCATAGATTAAAAATGAGGTGGTTTTACGGTGAATAGAAAGAAGCCTGAATTGCTTATTCCAGCAGGAAGTTTAGAAGTATTGAAGGTTGCAGTTTTATATGGAGCTGATGCTGTATATATCGGTGGAGATATGTACGGACTTCGTGCCAAGGCAAAGAATTTTTCAATGGACGATATGCAAAAAGGAATAGACTTTGCTCATGACCATGGCAAAAAGGTTTATGTGACAGCCAATATAACAGCACATAATAATGATCTTAAAGGTGTAAGAGAGTATTTTAAAGAATTGAAGCATATCGGACCGGATGCCCTTATAATATCGGACCCGGGTGTATTTATGATTGCAAGGGAAGAGTGTCCTGAGATTGATATCCATGTAAGCACACAGAGCAATAATGTTAATTATGATACATTTATGTTCTGGCAGAAGTTAGGTGCTATAAGAGTTGTTACTGCGAGAGAACTTTCAATTAAGGAAATCAAGGAGATAAGAGAGCATATTCCTGATGATCTTGAGATTGAGACCTTTGTTCATGGAGCAATGTGTATATCATATTCGGGAAGATGTCTTTTAAGTAATTATTTTACTGGAAGAGATGCAAATCTTGGTGCCTGCACACACCCATGCAGATGGAAATATTATGTTGTGGAGGAACAGCGCCCTGGGGAGTATCTTCCAGTTGAAGAAAATGAAAGAGGAACATATATCTTTAACTCAAAGGATTTATGTATGATAGAGCATATACCTGATCTTGTTGATGCCGGAATAGACAGCTATAAGATTGAAGGAAGAATGAAGACTGCGCTTTATGTGGCAAATGTAGCAAAGATTTACAGGGAAGCAATTGATGATTATTATGAAGATCCTGCAAAGTATATGGAAAAAATACCTTATTATCAGGAAGAGATAAGAAAGGGAACATATAGACAGTTTACAACAGGCTTCTTCTATAATAAGCCTACACATGAAACACAGATATACGATTCAAATACCTATGTAAATAATTATACCTATCTTGGACTTATACAGTTTGATGGTGGGGACGGTACCTATGGATTTGTTCAGAAGAATAAGTTTGGATGTGGCGATGAAATTGAGATTATGAAGCCTGATGGCCAGGTGAAAAAGGTTATTGTTAAGAGGATGCTTGATGAAGATGGACAGGAGATTGAGAATTGTCCACATCCCGGCATGAAAGTATTTATCGATGTTGGAATTAAGCTTGATGAATATGATATTATGCGAATTGAAAAATGATAAGTAAAATGTACAAATAAAAATTCCTGAACCGGTATTTGAGAATGTTTCCATTCCTGAATGCCGGTTCGGGTTTTTAAATTCACTGAACATCTACATCTTCCACTTCTAAAAATAGTGAGACTAAAGAAGCTGTATTAACAGGATTTGATATTATCAGGATTTTATAATTGTACCTGTGCGTTCCTTGATTCCTTCTATTGTCTTATCAACGTGAGTGATAATAGCAGTTCTTTCAGGAGCAGCAGTTACAAATGATATGGCTGCTTCCATCTTTGGCTGAGTTGTAATTGCATCAAAATGATCTGCCCTTGTAAGTTCAAGTGCTTCTTTTGCAGTTATAGTTTTAAGTGGTGCCTCTTCAGGTGTACCCTGGTGTATAGTAAGATTCTCAACTTCTGTTAAGAATAAGAGCTTGGAAGCACCAAGCATATCAGCAAGTTTTGCAGCAGTAAAATCTTTTTCAATAATTGCGCTGGCACCCTTAAGAGTTGTTCCCTGCTCAAGAACAGGAATTCCACCACCACCTGCAGCAATTACTACCTGACCTGCATCAGAGAGTGTTTTGATTGCATCAATTTCATATATGTCAATTGGTTTTGGAGAAGCAACAATTCTTCTGTAGCCATCACCTTCCTTGACAACATAATTGCCTTTTTCTTCCTCAAGATCAGCATCCTCTTTGCTCATTACTCTTCCAATAACCTTTGTAGGAGAGTTGAAAGCCTTGTCAAATGGGTCGACCTTAACCTGTGTAATAATTGTTGAAACAGTTTTATAAATGCCCCTGTTTAAAAGCTCTGTTCTTATGGCATTCTGAAGGTCGTATCCGATATAACCCTGGCTGAGAGCTCCACAAAGTGAAACTGGTGCAACAGTGTACTTAGGATCAAGTCTGCTGAATTCTGTCATGGCAGTCTGGAGCATACCTACCTGGGCGCCGTTGCTGTGAGTAATTATAACATCATACTTTGCTTCTACAATGTCTGCTATTGCAACAGCAGCTTTTTTAACATTCTTTTTCTGCTCTGGAAAAGTTTCGCCGAAGCAGTTTCTTCCAAGAGCAACTACAATTTTGTTGTTCTGCATGGTAAATCCTCTTTTCTGTTTTTTATTAGTTACTGTCTGCAGTAACTTTATATATTTACTATCCTAAAAACATCATTTTGAATCTGAACAACAATATTATAATACATTTTAATTCAAATAGGAACTAGTTTTTTAATAATAGATTTGCTATAATGTGAGCGTCGACTTGAAAAGGAAAAGAGGTAATATCGTGGAATATAAATATGAAACACATATGCATACTTCTGAAGGTAGTGCCTGTGGAGCTTCAAGCGGAGCAGAGCAGGCAGAAGCGTATTATAATGCAGGATATGCGGGAATTATTATAACGGATCATTTTTTCAACGGTAATTGTGCAGTGGACAGAAACCTTCCATGGAAAGAAAGAGTCGAGCTTTTTTGCAGGGGATATGAGAATGCAAAAAAGAGAGGCGATGAGTTGGGAATAGATGTATTTTTTGGCTGGGAAGATAATTACGATGCAACAGAGTTTCTTGTGTATGGGCTTGATAAGGAATGGCTTCTTGCCCATGATGATATTCTTTCATGGGATGTGAAGGAGCATTATGAGAGGATTGCTGCTGATGGAGGAATGGTAATACATGCACATCCCTTCAGGGAGGCACCATACATTAAAGAGATAAGACTTTTCCCGGATTATGTAGATGGTGTGGAAGTATTTAATGTTGGCAATGAAAGACTTGGTAAAACATTTAATCCGGATGCCTACAAATATGCAAAGGAACATGATTTTCCTATGACGGGAGGGTCAGATTCACATCATATAAACAGCCCTAAGGGTGGTATGATATTTGATCACAAGCTTAATTCAATAGAAGATTATATTAAGGCTGTGAAGGCGCATGAAGGATATGTTATCTCAGTCAGGGACTGAGCTTCTTCTAGGATAAGGTCTCAGATGCAGATTGCAGCAGGCAGGTCAGGAGCATTCTTGAATGATATAAAATAGAAAAATAGATTAAAACAGCTAATCATAATAGTTGTATATGATAATAGCTGTTATATGTATATGGAGGATAAGGTTAATGAATTTTGAAGAAACAAAAACAATGCTTGAAAATAAGGGACAGACACAGTTACTTAAGTACTATGATGAATTAGATCAGACACAGAAGGAGGAGCTTCTTGCAAGAATTGGGAAAATTGATTTTTCGCTTTTAGAGATTCTTGATAATCCATCAATGAAGCAGAAAAGAGGAGATATTAAACCTCTTAGCGCACTTAAGCTCAGTGAAATTGATAAGAACAGGGATTCATATGAGAAAACCGGAATTGAGGCTATTAAAGCAGGAAAAGTGGGAGCAATTCTTCTTGCCGGTGGCCAGGGAACAAGACTTGGTTATGACAAGCCAAAGGGAACATATAATCTTGGTGTAACAAAGGAATTATATATATTTGAATGTCTGATAAATAATCTTATGGATGTAGTTAAAAAGGCAGATGCATGGGTACCTATCGCTATTATGACAAGCGATATTAATCATGATGATACAGTTAGTTTCTTTAAGGAACATGATTATTTTGGCTACAATAGCGATTATGTTTATTTCTTTGTTCAGGACATGGCGCCTGCAACAGACTATAATGGAAAGATTTATCTGGAAGAAAAATACAAACCTGCTATGTCACCTAACGGCAACGGAGGCTGGTTCACATCATTTGCAGGAGCAGGGCTTTTAGATGAGTTCAATAAGCTTGGTGTTGAATGGATGAACGTATTTGCAGTTGATAATGTACTGCAGAGAATAGCTGACCCATCATTTGTGGGAGCTACAATTCAGTCTGAATGTGTATGTGGTGCCAAGGTTGTAAGTAAGGCAGCACCGGACGAGAAGGTAGGACTTCTTTGTACAGAAGATGGAAGACCATCAATTGTTGAATATTATGAGATGACAGATGAAATGATGTATTCAAAGGATGAGAATGGAGACCTTCTTTATAATTATGGAGTTATACTTAATTATCTTTTCAGTGTAAAGGAGCTTATAAGAATTATGGAGGATAAGCTTCCTATACATGTTGTTGAGAAAAAAATACCATATATCGGTGACGATGGTGTTAAGAATAAGCCTGAAAAGCCAAATGGATACAAATTTGAACTTTTAGTGCTTGACCTTATTCATCTTATGAAGGATTGTCTTTCATATGAGGTACGCAGAGAGAATGAATTTGCACCTGTCAAGAATCTTACAGGAATTGATTCAGTGGAATCAGCAAGAGAACTTCTTGTGAAAAACAATGTTGAGATCTAAGAGGTAATTGCCCATGATGAAAACACTTTTCAATGTGCCTTGGGAAAATTCAGAAAAATGTGCAGATGTAGTCAAATTAGCAGGTTATAATTACGCAGAAGGATATTATAAGGAGCATCATGCTAAAGGCACGGAACTATATGCGGGATGGAACACTTGGAGCATTTATTGAAGCTGTGGGTGACGGATGTTTTCGTGTCAGATATGAATGCTTTAATGGAAGCAAGGCCGCCCAGGTAATATCAGAAAAGGGGAGTGTGCGGGGTAGGCTTCTCATTTTCAAGAAAGGCACATTTTAAGGGCTTTGTATTTGAAAAAAATGAAACTTAAAGGAGCATATGATAATGGATGAAAATACTAAAAATGAGCTTGAAAGTCTGGGAGTTAATGTTGAGGCAGCAGTAAGCAGGTTTGCCGGAAAAAGTGAACGCTACATAAAATACCTTAAGATGCATGTTATGACTGGATATTTTTCAAAATTGGGAGATGCTTTAAAGGAAGGTAATGTTTCAGATGCACAGCTTTTTAGCCATACATTAAAGGGAGATTTTAAGAATTTTGAATTTGGCAGCCTTACAGATACAATGGTTTCGCTCAACGAACAGCTGAAGGAAGGTTCTATGGATGGAGCAATGGACAAGTATGAGTCAATGATAAATGTGTATGACAATATTACTGAAATTATTGTAAGGCTTTCCTGATAAGGTTGTTAATGTTTAACAAAAATTATTTTGGCCTCTTGACTGTATTAAAAATGTATGATAGTTTTGTCATACAATAATATGAAAAGGAGGTTTTTTATTTGCAGTTTGTAATTGAAGATGATGGGGTAAGCAGGAGAGCAGTATACTACATGGTTGGCGGCCAGATGGTTGACCCGTTTTCGTATGAGATGTTGCGGGAGAATTATATTGAAGGGGTTTTAGCACCACTGTGCATGGAGAAGGATGGAATGGACGGTGTGTGCTATGATATTTCTAATCTTGATTATTTGAGTAAACTCTTAAGTACCGATTTGTCAATGGAGCAGATTCTTGTAATTTTTCTTGGTATTATTCAGATGGTACAATCTCTTAAAAGCTATCTTTTAGACACTTCCTACCTGATAACGGATCTTGAACAGATTTATTTTGACAGTAACAGACAGCAGGTTTTTATGATATATCTGCCTACAGGAGATGACAGAATTATAAGTGCAACACAATTTGATGAGAAGATATTTAATCTGTTTAAGGAGATTATATTCAGTGCAAAATTTGTGTCGGGAGCAGGTAATTACTGTATAACCGAGCTTCTTAATGGTCTCAATAATATTAAGGACTTTTCACTGGCAGAGTTTTATCTTGTAATTGAAAATGTAAGAAGAAATCCGGGATTACACCTTAAGGAGAGATATGAAGGACGTATGAAGGAGCCTGTTTCCGTTGTGCCCACCGAGAAGAAGGATTGTGATACTAAGGAAAAATGTGAGGATGTACTGGCTGACAGTGGAGTCAGGGAATATGATACCGATTCTTTTGATGACCTGCCTGAAGAGAAGGAAGACAAATCCCTGTTTGGATTTATTAGAAGTATATTTGGGAAGAAGGATTCAAAGGATGTCAGAACTTATAAGGACTATGATTCTTATGAGGTGGGAAGTCCTGAAGCAGAAAATCTTTGTGGTAAAGGGGGCTTTGGTAATTATGGTGCAGTATCTGAGGCACAGGACAGCATGAATAATGTATCTGCTAATAATATTAGTGAACCAGATGATGGTGAAACTATGGTTCTTTTAGACGGTAAGAATGGAAATACGAATCCATATATTGAGCGAAAGACCAGTGGTGAGAAGGTGTACATTACAAAAAGATGCATGTGTATAGGTAAGGACAAAAGGTATGCAGATTACATTATCAGTGATAATGCTGCAATAAGCAGAGCTCATGCCAGGTTATTGTATCATGATGACAGGGTATATGTTGTTGATGAAGATTCCCTGAATCATACCTATGTTAACGAAGAAAAGTTGTTAAGTCAGGAAGAAAAGGAAGTTGTGGATGGGGATGTGATAATATTTGCGGATGAAGAATTTGTATTTCACTGCTGATGGCATATTTGATGGCATTAAATCGGATGGTATATTTAATGGTATTAAGTCTGATGGTTCTTATATTCTGGAAACGTTAAATCTGGGTGTTCATTCTGTCGCGGCATTTATATGGGGCATGGAGTATGAATGGATGTTAATGCTTTTTAATTCATTTAAGGACAATGTTATAGACGAAGAAACTGGTCCTGATGAATATGTAAGGGCATGTGTTGAAAAATATGGGTGCATTGAGGGGTTTTGTGCAATATTTGTTACAGAAAATAGATATTATTGTTACTCTTACAGTCCTGAGAGGATTCTGGTATTCAGAAGAAGTAATCTTTTTAATCTTAAGTATACATGTGTAGAAAAAGTCGAAAAAATTCAACTGAAAAGAACTGGTTATTGTCTGTATAAAAAAACCGGAAAAACAAAAGAAGGTGACTATTATGTGTGGTTCGATGGATATAGAATGATATCTACAGAAGTAGAATATTTAGGGAATATCCTTGCAATGAATAATATTTTCAGGTCCAATAGGCTTGGCTATAAAAGCTGCAGGGAACTACTGCATATTATGAGAAAAACACATAATACACACAATAAAAACATTAGTAAGAATGCCTTGTCCATGGTTATTATATCCTGTCAGGGCAGTTTTTAGGGAAATGGAAGTGATGAGTATAGAAGGGAATACATATAAACAGGGAAGCATGATTGCAGACAGATATATTGTTGCAGAATTAATAGGACAGGGAAGCCTGTCAGATGTTTACAGGTGTATAGATGTGAGTACACAGAAGATGGTGTGCCTTAAGATGAGTAATATTATTGAAGGTGGAAAGAGAATAAGTAACGAATATAAAATACTCTCTTTGTGTGATATTGCCGGTGTTCCAAAGGTATATGATCTGTTTGAATACGAAGGTAATATGGTGTTTTCCATGGAGTATATAGAAGGCAATACACTTAAGTGTCTTTTGGATGAAAAAAGGATATGTTTTGACATAGCTCTTAGGGTCATTGGTGGTGTTACAGAGATTATAACAAAGCTTCATAAAAATGATCCATGTATTCTTTATCTGGATGTAAAGCCTGAAAATATAATAGTTAATAAGGATGAGGTATATCTCATAGATTATGGCGCAGCGGTAATTCTAAATGAAGCAGAGGAATATGTCCGGGAGAATGAGGTTATATATGGAACCAGGGGATTTGCAGCTCCGGAACAATATGAAAAGGATATGGGTCCTGTAATTGGGAAAAGGACTGATATATATGGAATAGGAGCACTTCTTGAAAAAATGCTTTCGTATTATAAAAATGACAAAAGCATGACCGGCAGAAAGCACATTTTAAGAGAATGTGAAAGAATAACCAAAAATTGTAAAAGACGAGTATATAGCAGAAGGTATGCTGATGCAGGTGAAGTGAAAAGTGAGATTATAAACCTTTTAAACTATTAAAATATATGATAGGATAGAAAAGTAATGGAAAGCGTTTATCTCAGTCGGAGCTTGTACTCCCACTGAGATAGATTTGTTATTACTCATCACTTGCAGAAGTGGGAGTCTTCCAGACTGAGATAAAAATAAGAGGTTTTACAATGAAGGATGTAGAAAAGAAAAGAAGACCGGATATGGTAATTATTGTTTTGATTATCATATTCTTTATTGCATTTCTTGTCACTTTGATTAATTTTGCTGTTATCAGAAGGAATATTAATAACAGCTATAATGTTGAGAATCAGACCCAGCCTGTACAGTATGAAAAACATTTTGTCCTTATTAACAATAATGAGAAAACTGATGTCTGGAATTCTATTTATGAAAGTGCAATGATATATGCTAATGAACATAAAGCTTATGTAGAAATGCCAATCAATAATTTTGAAACTGAATATAACAAGTACGAATTATTTGAAATGGCCATATTGGAAAACGTTGATGGTATAATTGTTGAAGGCGATGGTTCAGAAAAGCTTCGCCAGCTTATAAGTGATGCAAGGGATAAGGGTATTCCCGTTGTTACAATAATGACAGATGCATATGACAGCAAGAGAAACAGTTTTGTTGGAGCAAGTAGCTATGATGTTGGTAGGGAACTTGGCAATCAGATACTTCATACTATCAATGAAAAAGCCAGACCAGTGAATAATATTATGATACTACTTAGTACTGAGGATACAAGGTCATCACAGCATACCATGTATCTTGCGATTATGGAGAAAATATCAAGACTTTTTGGTGGAAAAATATCAGTAGAGCTTGTTGATAATTCTACTTCATTTAGTACGGATGAAACTATAAGGGATATCTTTATCAATATGGATAATAATGCTGACATAATGGTATGTCTTTCAGATGAGATAATGTCCAGTGCATATCAGGCAGCAGTTGAATATAACAAGGTTGGAAAGTTTGATATTATGGGCTTCGCTTCATCAGATGATGTGCTTGATGGTGTGAAAAGAGGAATCATTAACTGTGTTATGACATATGACCGTAAGGTTATGGGTAGAAACTGTGTGGAAGCATTGTTGGAATACATTGATAATGGTTATGTAAGTGAGTATCTTATGGTAGACACAACATTTGTAAAAGGTGATAACAGTACATTAACAGACAATGCTTCACAATAAGAAATGTAAGTAGCATAAATGGAGAATATATTATGAAACCTGGCAGTAAACTTCACAAATTCAGAACTTCTATCCGTTTCAGACTTATGAGTGTTTTCATAGGTATTGTTGGTGTCCTTTTGCTTATTAATGCATACAACTATGTTGATACCAATGATGTAATCAGAAATATTAATCAGGTATATGTTAAGAACTTTTCTCTTAATGAGCTTGAGGAACAGCTGTTAAACATACAGGAATGTATGAAAAAGTATCTTGAGAATAAAAATACTGATTCAGTGGAAGAGTATTACATGCATGTACAGTCTTATGAACAGATGCTTGAAAAACTGAATGATAAGGTGGTTGATGATGGATTCCTTATAATGGAAAAAAATATTCTTAATATGTCAAAGGAATACCTTGAATGTGCAGAACGTACAGTAGAATATAAGCGTGGAAGAAATGTTGAAAAATATAACAGGGAATTTCAGAAAACTGTAAGATATGAACAATATCTTGTGACAAATATTGATACCCTGAATAATCTTAGATTCAGGGCCAATGCTGACAACCATAAAAGGATGATAAGCATATTAGAATATTCACAGAAGGTATCACTTATGATTCTTGTTCTTGTAGGTTCATTAACAATTCTTCTTGTATATGTATCAACTACAAGAATAACGCTTCCATTGAGAAGGTTAGCTGCGACAGCAGATATTGTTACAAGTGGAAAGTTAGATATTGAACCTGTAGAGATAATTACTGAAGACGAGGTAGGAACTGTTACCAGTGCATTTAATAAAATGCTATACAGTATCAGAGAATACATTCAGCGAATTACTGAAAATATGGAAAGAGAGCGTGCGCATAAGGAAAAGGAGCTCCTTATGAATACACATCTTAAGGAGGCACAGCTTAATTATCTACAGGCACAGATTAATCCTCATTTTCTCTTTAATACTCTTAATGCTGGGGCTGGACTTGCAATGATAGAGGGTGCAGACCGTACATATGAATATATACAGCATGTTGCTGATTTTTACAGATACAATGTAAAAACTCAGAAAAGTGCTACCCTTGGTGAGGAGTTAGAGCTGGTGGACAGTTATATGTATATTATTAATGTGCGATTTTCAAATGATATAATATATTCAAAAGACATAGATGAAACTCTTACAGATATTATTGTTCCATCAATGATATTGCAGCCTATTGTGGAAAATGCTGTAAAACACGGGTTTAAAGACGTATCCTGGGAAAGACATATTGATATAAATGTATGTCTTGAAGATGATTATGTATGTGTAAATGTATGTGATAATGGTGTTGGAATATCACCTGAGGTAATTAATGATGTAATGTATGGTGGAAGAACAGAAAATGAAGAGGATGATTTTGATATAGAAGAGTTAAAAACAAACGGAGTGGGTCTTAAAAATGTTTGTGAAAGACTTCGGATGTTTTATGATACTGAAAATGTTATGGAGATTACAAGTGAGGGACCGGCAATGGGAACCTGTATTACTTTGCTTATTCCATATGAACAGTGATACGCAGTTAAGTAATATGCGCAGTTAAGTGATACGCAGTTAAGTGATACGCAGTTAAGTGATATACTGTTAAGTGATATGTAGTTAGTAAAACCAAAGATGATTAACTATCAATGATCTATTAACACGGGGGATTTTTATGTACAAGATAATGATTGCAGATGACGAAGGAATTGCCATCGAGGGATTAAAATTTATAATTGAAAAGAACTTTAAGGACAAATGTATAATAGAATCGGCCAAATCAGGCAGGGAAGTTATTGAGCTTTCAGAAAGCTTCAGACCTGATATAGTTTTTATGGATATACGTATGCCGGGAATTAATGGAATTGATGCTATTAAGGAGATAAAGAAAACACAGCCGGAGGTTAAATTCATAATACTTACTGCATATGACAAATTCAGCTATGCACAGACTGCGGTTGAGCTTGGTGTTTTAAAGTATATGAATAAGCCTATTGATCAGAAGCAGGTTGTGTATACACTTAACGATGCAATGAAAGAAATTGATAAAAAGAGGACTGCAAGAAGTGAGAATTTAAGAATTAAGGAGACGCTTGAAACAGTTGTTCCGATTCTTGAAAATGGTTTCGTGTATGGAATCCTGTTTAAAAAGGAAGATGATTCTGAAACAGAGATGTTTAAGAGACTTTTAGGCATAGAAAGTGAATATGGATATATAGCAGTTTTGGAATTTGGAGAAAACGTAGTTGGAGATAGAATGACTAATGTTACAGGAACATGTGTTACTATTCAAAAATATTACAGGGAGATTAAGGAAGAAATAAATGTTACAACTTTGGGTGCAATTGTAAGTACGCCTATGGCTAATAGGATATTTGTATATATACCTGAGGAAGGATATGAAAACAATTATAATAAACGTCTTGAAGTAGTTGAAAATGCAAGAAAAACAGCTAATCTGCTTTCAAAACAGTATGATCTTGCAGTAAGAATTGGTATAGGTGGATGTAAGGATATTAAGAACATAAAGGAATCTTACAGAGAGGCTGATAATGCACTAAGGCTTACGGAAAGAATGGTTGCCCATGCTGATGATGTTTCAGTTAATGTAGGATATGAAGATGATTATCCAATTGATATTGAAAAGGAATTATTTAATGCAGTAGAACTTGGAGAATATGAGAAAAGCATATTTGAGGCAGGAAAATACTATGACTGGATGACAGAACTGTCAGGTGGAACAGAAAATGACATTAGATTAAAGGTATTAGAGTTTGTTCTTTATGCAGAAAGAATTGCTTATGAAGTTACGGGTACGAAATACAGATTTAAGTCAAGAACAGATTATCTGCCATCTATAACAGAATTAGCACTTGATTATGAGCTTAAGGAATGGTTTACCTATAAAATAGGGGAAATGTCAAAGAAGATTGCCAACACTAAGAAAGAAAAAAAAGGCAGTGTAGTAGGCAAGGCAAAGAAATATATTGATGATAATTTTATGAAGAACCTGTCCTTAGACAGTGTCTCAATGGAAATAGATGTTACACCATATTATTTCAGCAGATTATTCAAAGAAGAAACAGGTATTAATTTTATAGAATATGTTAATAAGCTTCGAATTGATAAAGCTAAGGAACTGCTTAATAGCGATGGAAATATGTCCATTAAGGAAATATGTATGGAAGTAGGCTTCTCTGACCCTAATTATTTTAGCAGACAGTTTAAAAAATATGCGGGAATAAGTCCTACAGAATACAGAGAAGGTATAGAGAGGGGATAAGTTTGCGTGAAAAAATTGAGAAGGTTATTTTTAGTAATGGCGATGACTTTTGTTTTTATGGCATCTGCATGTGGTAACAGTGCAATGGAAACTGAAAGCATAGATGAGGTTACGGACGCAAAAGTAAAGATTGGATTCAGTTTTGACTCTTTTGTGCTTGAAAGATGGACAAAGGACAGGGATATATTTGTATCAACGGCAGTAGAACAGGGAGCCAGTGTTAATGTACAGAATGCAAATGGTAATCTTGCAACCCAGATTGAACAGATAAAATATTTTATCAAAAAAAAGGTTGATGTAATAGTAATTGTTGCTGTGGATTCAAATGGATTGTCAAGTGTTGTTAACGAGGCAAGACAGAATGGAATTAAAGTTATTGCCTATGACAGACTTATTCATGATGCTAATATTGATCTTTATATATCATTTGATAATGAAAAGGTTGGCAAATTAATGGCAGAGGCATTATGTGAGGCTACGGGCAATGCCGGAAAATATATAATGCTATGTGGACCAACAACAGACGATAATGTTGCCAAAGTAGTTTCCGGCTTTAATGAGGTGACAGATAAAACAGATGTGAATATTACGGCATCAATGAATGCTGATAATTGGAGGGCAGAAGAGGTATATGAATATCTTGAACAGCATCCGGATGTTATAA
The DNA here is from genome assembly GCA_002349525.1 of Lachnoclostridium sp. UBA2905. Taxonomy (GTDB): domain Bacteria; phylum Bacillota; class Clostridia; order Lachnospirales; family Lachnospiraceae; genus V9D3004. The sequence goes on along the minus strand of DEDL01000025.1, from coordinate 15,673 downwards.
CGGATATTGATGGTATTATGTGCGGTAATGATAACCTTGCAACACAGGCTGTAAGATATCTTGCAGAAAGAGGTCTTGCCGGCAGTATTCCTGTTGTGGGACAGGATGCGGATTTAGATGCCTGCCAAAGAATAGTTGAGGGGACCCAGCTGATGACAGTATATAAACCGGTTGAACAGCTGGCTGTTACAGCAGCAAGATATGCTGTTGCTCTTGCAGAGGATAACAACTATGAGATGGAGAACATAACCCATAACCAGGAAAATGTTCATCTTGGCAAGCTGCAGTATAATAATATAAGTCAGAAATATATAACTGTAGAGCCTTATTCTGTTAATAAGGAAAATATGGATCAAATAATTATAGAAGGTGGCTTTCATCTTGCAGAGGAAGTTTATCTTAACGTAAATGATAGCATAAATTAGTACTGTTTATTGAATATTAACAAAAAAATGCTAATCAATATACGAAACGTTATAATTATAAAACCTGTATTAATTAAAAATATATAGCATGTTACAAATAAATGCTATAAACATAATGCTATAATAGGTATTGCAGAAGGAATTCTGCAGTACTTATTTTATTTCTATTTTGAAGGAGGAAATAGTGTTATGAAGAAAAAATTTCTCGGGGTTATGCTCAGTGTTGCAATGGTAGCATCATTGCTTGCAGGTTGTGGTGGATCATCAGGAACAGAGTCAGGTGGAGATACACCAGCAACAGAAGAAAAGACAGATGAAGGAACAGATGAAAGTGCAGATACAGGATCAGACGATGGCAACAAACTTGTAGGTGTTGCAATGCCAACTAAAGATCTTCAGAGATGGAACCAGGACGGAACCAACATGCAGAAGGAACTTGAAGCTGCAGGATATGAGGTTGACCTTCAGTATGCGTCTAATGAGATTAACACACAGGTATCACAGATTGAAAATATGATTTCAAACGGATGTAAGGTACTTGTTGTAGCATCAATCGATGGTGACTCACTTGGAACTGTTATGGACCAGGCTAAAGAAAAGGGTATCAAGGTTATTGCTTATGATAGACTTATTATGAACTCACCAGCTGTTTCATACTATGCAACATTTGATAATTACATGGTAGGTAAAAAACAGGGTGAATATATCGAGGATAAACTCGATCTTAAAAATGCGGGGGACAAGAAATATAACATAGAATTCGTAACTGGTGACCCAGGTGACAACAATGTTAACTTCTTCTTCGGAGGAGCAATGGATGTTCTTCAGCCATACCTTGATGCTGGTACACTTGTTTGCCCATCAGGTCAGACAGATAAAGACACAGTTGCTACAGTTAACTGGGATACAGAAAAAGCTCAGTCAAGATTTGAAACAATTCTTGCATCAAACTATTCAGATGGAACTCAGTTAGATGCTGTACTTGCTTCTAATGACTCAACAGCACTTGGTGTTGCTAATGCTCTTGCATCAAGCTACGAAGGAAAATATCCAATCCTTACAGGTCAGGACTGTGATATTGCCAGCGTTAAGAACATGATCGCTGGAAAACAGTCAATGTCAATCTTCAAGGATACTCGTACACTTGCATCAAAGGTTGTTGAAATGGTTGATGCTATCATGAAGGGTGGAGAGCCAGAAATTAATGATACAGAGACATATGACAATGGAGACCATGTAGTTCCTTCATATCTTTGTGAGCCAGTATTTGCTGATGTAGATAACTACAAAGAGCTTCTTGTTGACTCAGGTTACTATTCAGAAGATGAACTCAAATAATTTGTTTTAAATTTTTAATCCTTATAAAAGTACAATAAATCCATAAAAGTGATTAGTAAAATCCAAAAGGCAGGCGGGTGGTTAATTGCCCGCCTGTTACTTTAATAAATCAGGTAGGAGGAATATGTTTTGGCGGATATTTTATTGGAAATGAAAAATATTACGAAAACCTTCCCCGGAGTAAAAGCATTAGATAATGTAAATCTCAAAGTTGAAAAGGGAGAGATTCATGCTCTTGTAGGAGAGAATGGTGCAGGAAAATCAACACTCATGAATGTACTTAGTGGAACATATCCATATGGTTCATATGAGGGTGATATATTATATGATGGTGAGGTTTGCAAATTCAGTAATATTAAAGACAGTGAAGAAAAAGGCATAGTTATTATTCATCAGGAGCTGGCACTTATTCCATACATGACAATTGGTGAGAATATGTTCCTTGGAAATGAGAGAGGAAAGTCATATGCCATTGACTGGGATGAGACTCATGGTGAAGCTGCCAAGTATTTAAAAACTGTTGGTCTTAAAGAGTCATCCGATACATACGTTAAAGATATTGGTGTTGGAAAGCAGCAGTTGGTTGAAATTGCAAAGGCTCTTGCTAAAAATGCAAAACTTCTGATTCTTGATGAACCAACATCATCACTGAACGAGGAAGATTCAAAGGCTCTTCTTGATTTGCTTCTCAAATTCAAAGAAGAGGGTATGACGTCGATAATAATATCTCATAAGCTGAACGAGGTATCATATGTAGCAGATCATATTACTGTTATTCGTGATGGTTCAACTATTGAGACTTTAGATAAGAAAACTGATGACATTAGTGAAAGCAGAATTATTAAGGGAATGGTTGGACGAGAGATTGCAGACAGATTTCCTAAGAGACCGGATGTTAAAATTGGTGATATACGAATGGAAGTTAAAAACTGGACAGTATATCATTGCTTGTATCCGGACAGAAAGATTGTTGATAATGTTTCCTTTAATGTCAGAAAGGGAGAAGTAGTTGGTATTTCAGGATTGATGGGAGCAGGACGAAGTAAACTTGCAATCAGTCTTTTTGGAAACAGTTACGGTTCCAAGCTTGAAGGTGATTTGATCATTGATGGCGAGAAGGTTGTATTTAAAAATGTAAGAGATGCTATTGATCATAAGATGGCATATGTTACAGATGACCGAAAGGGAAAAGGTCTTATTCTTAGTAAGTCTATCAAAGAGAATACAACGTTAGCCAATCTTGATAGTATTTCCAAGCGTAAAGTTATTGATAAGCATAAGGAAGTGGAGGTTGCTGAGGAGTATAGGAAGAAACTCAAAACTAAAACTCCAAGTATTGAACAGAATGTTGGAAATCTTAGTGGTGGTAATCAGCAGAAGGTTCTTCTTGCAAAATGGATGTTTGCTGAGCCTGACATACTGATACTCGATGAGCCTACAAGAGGTATTGATGTTGGAGCTAAGTATGAAATTTACTGTATTATTAATCAGCTTGTTGCAGAGGGCAAGTCAGTTATCATGATATCATCAGAGCTTCCAGAGGTTTTAGGTATGTCTGACAGAGTGTATGTCATGAACGAAGGAAAAATGGTTGCTGAACTTGATGCCGCAGAAGCAACACAGGAGCTTATTATGTCGAAGATTGTAAGCTCAGGTGCTAATTAATAAGTTTGGACAAAAACAATATTATATCAGAAACGGAGAGGTAACTATGGAAAAGGCAAAAGTTGCGGACTTTATGAAAAAGTATACGATGATTCTTGCTCTTGTGCTTGTAATCATATTTTTCTCAGTATCAACAGGTGGTAAATTGTTAATGCCACAGAACATTGCCAACCTTATCGCACAGAATGCATATGTATACGTTCTTGCAACAGGTATGTTATTGGCAATTCTTACTGGAGGTAATATCGACCTTTCAGTTGGTTCAGTTGTATGTTTTGTAGGAGCAATTGGTGCAGTTGCAATGGAAAGCTGGCACTGGGGCGGAATCGCTGCAGTTGCACTTGTTCTTGCAGCAGGACTTGCAATCGGTGGATTCCAGGCATACTGGATTGCATATGTAAGAGTTCCACCATTCATTGTAACACTTGCCGGAATGTTCGTATTCCGAGGATTATCTAACGTAATCCTTGGTGGAAAAACAGTATCACTTAAGAATGCTGGATTTATTAAGGTATTCGGTGGTGGAGCTAATTGCTACTTTCCTGATTTATTCGGAAGTGGAAAGGTTAATATTCTTACATTAATTGTAGGTATATTAATATGTGCATTCTATATAGTAAGTGTATTTAGAAGTAGAAGTAAGAAGATCAAAAAGGGATATGAAACAGGTTCATTTGTTAGCGAAATTATAAAGATGGTTGTAATATGTGCAGTTGTTCTTTATGTTACATACAAGCTTGCAATGTACAAAGGTATTCCTACAGCTCTTGTTTGGGTATCAGTAATAGTTGTAATATATGCATACATTACTTCAAAGACTACAACAGGTAGATATTTCTACGCAGTTGGTGGTAATGAAAAGGCAACAAAGCTTTCAGGTATTAATACTAACAAGGTATATTTCCTTGCTTATATTAACATGGGATTGCTTGCTGCAATTGCCGGACTTCTTACAATCGCACGAATGAGCTCAGCACAGCCAACATACGGTCAGAACTATGAGATGGATGCTATTGGTTCATGTTTCATTGGTGGCGCTTCAGCTTATGGTGGAGTTGGTACAGTACCCGGAGTCATTATTGGTGCAACTCTTATGGGTATTATCAACCTTGGTATGAGTATTATGGGTGTTGATGCTAACTGGCAGAAGGTTGTAAAGGGTGTTGTTCTTCTTATGGCTGTTATCTTCGACGTTGTAACAAAGAAACAGAAAGACTGATAACACAAAGTGAGAATATTTGATAAGTATATCTAATGTTATTTGAAAATTTTATCTGGTATATATATTGGATAAATATATTCAATAAGTATAACTGATATTGTTTGAAAAACGTATCTGACAAAGATATATGATAAGAATATAAGAGACTATTAGTCATAAATCATCTTTTCTTTTATATCCACAATCAAAGTTTTGATAAAGCTCTTTGATTGTGGATATTTTTTTGGTATAATATCGTAGGTGTGCTTGTGCGTACCGAAAATTTATACGAGGGGGAATACAATGAGCTATTTTGCTGGAGTCATGGCACTTTTACTTATAATTGTGCTTGTGGCTATTATGGTGTGCAGAGTTTTTGGCATTAAGAAGGCAGGAACTTTGCTTGAATTTAAGGGAAAGTACAAGGGAGAAAAGACTTGTGGCAAGGATATACTTGCAATAGGCGGAGAAGCCTTGTTTTTAAGAATTCTGATGTACCTTGTATGTTTCTTGCTCTTAAGACTTGTGTATATGATAGAAGATCAGACATTTCTTGAGTGGTGGACAAAGTGGGACGCTACTAATTATATTGGAATAGCAGAGGGTGGTTATTCAGAAATAAAAATTGATGATGTCGTCAATATGGGTAATGACATTATGCAGACACTTGTATTCTTGCCACTGTACCCTGTACTTGTTGCGGGAATTAATTTTATTGTTGGCGATGTATATGTTTCAGCACTTGTGACATCAACAATATGCTTTGTAACAGGTGCCATATTTATGTATATGGCAGTTGCGAAAATATATGGCAAGAGTATTGCAGAAAAGGCTGTTACTCTTTTGTCAGTTTTCCCTTTTGCATTTTATTATGGTGGTATGCTTCCAGAGAGTACATTTTTTATGGTAACTGCCATATGTATATACTTCACAATCGAGAGAAAATGGCTTCTTGCAGGTATAGCTGGTGCATTTTGTGGAATTGCCAGACTTCAGGGTGTTCTTGTAATTGCATTTATGGGAATTGAATGGCTTCAGGAGTACAATGTAATTGATAATATGTTTAAGAAGGAATGGAAGTCATTTGTTGCTTCGCTTAAAAAACTGCCATTTGTATTTATGCCATTTTTAGGTACCATAGGATATCTGATAGTGAATTACGCTTACACAAAGGATGCATTTTATTTTATGAAGCTGCAGCATAATATATGGGGACATGGTTTTGCAGACATCTATCATGCCATGGTCAATTTAGTGAATAATCTTTTGTCAAATGAGACAGACATAAAAATTGTCTTTGCAGTATGGATTCCACAGATTGTTATTTTCTTTGGAGTTTTAGTGCTTATATTCTGCTCATTTAAGCGCCACAGAGACAGTATATCAATATATCTGCTTATTTATCTTATAATAAGTTATTCGACAGATTTTCTTATAAGTGGTGGAAGATATATGAGTGCAGCAATCCCATTATTTATTATACTGGGAGAAATGTGCGAAAAAAAGCCACTTGTGTACAAGTGGCTTGTGATAACAGGTGTGTCATTAATGATAATTCTTATGGGTTGTCACTGCAGTGGATATAATATGGTGACCTGATTATTGTTTGAATAATCAGGTGTGGTCCTGTAAGAAATGCTCCACATCTTCTTTTACTTCCATCATGTATTTGTAGTAGTCATCAAGCAGTGGTTCGATGCTTGCAACGTCTTCGCTCTTGCCTAACATTTCAAGTGCAAGAGACTGCTTGGCAAGTTCATTTGCTGATACGATTGCTGCTACACCCTTAAGACCATGAACTTCAATTACGAAGGTCTTAAGATCATTTGGAAATGAAAAGCTAATAATGTCTTTCTTTTTAGGAATTGAATCACAGAAATTACGCAGGGTCTTTAGATATATTGGCATTGAGCCAATTCTCTGAAGACCTTCTTTATAATCAACGTACTTACTTTCGTTATCATCAAGTGCCGCCTCTTCTTCGGCATTCCCATGTTTATAGTCAACAACCTCGGCGTCCTTGGCAGGGGTAAGCCATTTGTACAGGAGCTCATGGAGTGAATAAATATCAAGCGGTTTTGAAATAAAGTCATCAAAGCCCATGTTACTAAACATTGTTCTTGCACCGGCGGAAGCATTAGCGGTACAGGCAATAACAGGAATAGAAGTATACTTGTCATCACCTAATTCCTTGATCTTATGAAGTGTTTCCTCACCATCCATTCCAGGCATCATATGATCCATAAATATCAGATCGTAATGACTGGTCTTTATAAGCTCAAGTGCCTGATTTCCAGAAGAAGCAGTGTCGATTGTCATATGGTATGGTTCCATAATACCTGTAGCAACCTGCAGGTTCATTACGTTATCATCAACAACAAGAATACGTTTTTCAGGCATAAGTGTAATCTTTAGATCAGAGCCAAGAGCCTTATGGGATGAAGAAAGATTTCTGCCTGTAAGATATGAATATATCTGGATTGAAAACAGTGGAACATAGATGACAGGACCATCATTTTCAATATAAGCATTGGTATGAACAAGTGATACAAGTGTGCATCCTTCAGGAACAGGAAATTCTTCGCGCAACATGGCAATTGTGTCAGGATCAGCAAGAATAAAATCATAATTACCATCAGATAAACGTGATGAAAATTCATAATTGTCATCAGTTATTTCAAAATCAACAAGGGCTTCTTCAAGACAGCTTGTATAATAATCTGACAAAAGTTCTGATTTCTCAAGGATGAGAAGTTTTTTAGGTGTTTTTGAATTGTCGAATTCAGGAAGAAGTGTTTCCTTTGAACCGATATTCTGAATGATATTTATTGTAAATGTAGAACCCTGTCTGTAGGTTGATTCAACGGTAATGTCACCACCCATAAGTTTTGCAAACTGTTTTGCTATAGGCATACCAAGGCCGGTTCCTTCAATGTGCTTATTGCGTCCTGAATCAAAGCGTGTATAGTTATCGAATATTGCATTCAGGTTCTCCTTGCGGATACCAATTCCTGTATCTTCAACTTTTAATATAAGTCGCAGGGAATCTGTGCTTATATATTCGCAGTCTACAGTGAATATGATGTGTCCTTTTTCAGTGTATTTAACAGCATTTGAGATAACATTTGTTATCAGCTGTCTTACTCTTAAGCCGTCACCTATAAGATTCTTTGGAACATATGAGGAAACATTTACTATAAATTTGATAGGACGGTTGTTAAGTCTTGTTGTGGCAACCGTTGTTGTGTCATATATAATATCTTCAAGGCTGTAAGGCTCCTTTAAAAGCCCAAATTTGTTGGAACTTAATTTTGAAAAATCCAGCAAATCATTTATGATTGCCAAAAGGCTTTTTCCAGAATCGGAAATGTAGGCAAGCTGTCGCAGTTGTCCATCAGATAATTCAGAACGTGACAGAATCTCGCTAACTCCTATGATCGTGTTAAGTGGTGTACGAAGCTCATGACTTACATTTGCAAACATAAGACTCTGGGTTTCGTAGGCACGTTTTCTGGAATATTCTACAACGATAGGTGAAATATATACAAATAATACAGTTATAAGCAGCGCCAGGTAAATGATAACAGTAATAACAGTTCTACGTGTATATGATGCAGTATTAATCGATAGCATATCATCACATATGCTTGTATATATTGTATAGCTGTGGTCATTGATTGGTGTTGCCTTAATGTACTGTGATGAGCTTCCCTTTGAATAATGAAGAATGTTCTCGGTATATTCTGATTCATCATATTTTGAAAGAAAGTCAGATGCACAGATGATACGCTCTAAGGAGGTCATTTTATCTTCATCAATAAGATTGGTGCTTGAATACGCAATGGAATCATTGGTTGAATCACATAAAAGAACCTGTGTATTATACATATCTATTGAAAGTGAATTGATAATGGTATCAGGTCGTACAAACTCGCACACAACACCGATTGGAGTGTCTGTAAGGGCTGAACATACAGGACGAGCAAATACGAGATAGTCATCAATTCCCTTGCTGGTTCTATGATGAAAAACAGAATTAACTGAACGGCCATTTATGGCATTTTTAAAGAAGTCCGTTGCGGCAATGGAAAATAAATCCATTCCATAGGACTGGTTAATAATACCCTGTGAATTGGAAAAAACAAAGTATGTGTTGTTGTTTCTCATTGACATCTGTTTCAGATAAGTTATTCTTGTTGAATGATCTGAAATGTAATTAAGGGCATTTGATACAGATATAAGTTCTGATTCGTAGCGGTCAATAATTGAATTGAAGTCTTCTGATATCAGTGAACTTATCTCTGTAAGAGTATTTCTTGTAAGTGTGTCAGCCTTGGAAGAGAGTTCTTCGTTGTTGGCTGTATTTACAAATATAAGAGTTGTTGTCAGCAAAGCTATGATAACTATAAGAAAAATCAGTCTCGAAGGCTGGATTGATACTTTATTATTACCTGTCATATATATTTCCTTTCGTAGTTTTTAAATATTGTAATTGAAGTATTGTGTCAAAACAGTATTTATTAATGTACTTATTTTATAAATATACTTATTTAAATTATAACATTCTAAAGGACTTAAGACAAACAAACAAAGGAAAAGTGTATTAGAATTTTGGAAAAATAATATTAAAAAGATAATAATCCTGAATTATTCACGGAACAATATCTGAACTGATA
>DEDL01000025.1:0-6214 GCA_002349525.1 Lachnoclostridium sp. UBA2905 | reverse complement strand
TCAGGTCCTGGCTGTGAAGCAAAAGCTCTGGAGGACAGCGATTGTAGCTGATGAACTCTGGACTACAAGAGTCATAACCGTACCAAGAAGCACCCCGAGTACAGGAATAGATGAGACCTTGGACATAAGGTCAACAAATATGGCACTTCCTGCAAGCGGCTTCATTACATTTCCCATAATTTCGATTTCTTCAAATAAAAGACCGAAAGAAAATATGACCATACCAATATTTTTAATCTTTTCTTTTTTTCCTGCAAAGTTAAGCATAAATCCGATAAAAATAATCGGATAAATATAATTGATGATCTTAAATGCCATCAGCTGTGCAGTCATTGTTGTACCGATATTAGCACCAAATATAACTGAAATTGCCTGTGGAAGGCTCATAAGTCCTGCGCTTACGAAGCCTATTACCATAACAGTTGTCGCTGAGCTGCTCTGCAGGACTGCAGTAACAAGTGCTCCTGCCAGGGCACCCATGACTGGATTTCTGGTAAGAAATTCAAGAATCTTTTTCATTTTTCGCCGGCTGCCTACTGCAGTATAATGGTCTCATAAATTAAGACACTGAAAATGACATTTCTTAATGAATCTGATATACTATAACCAACAAATGAAAGAAGGTACTTAATTGAACGCTGGTTTCGCAGTTTCAAGTACGGGGAAGCATATCTCACGTAGTATGGTAATCTCAAGGAGGCGAGAGAAGCCATCGGAAGATATATCTACACCTATAACTTTGAAAGATGCCATCAGTCTATTGGAAACAAACGCCCCACTGAGGTATACTATCCGGTAATGCTCCTGGAGGCAGCCAGAGCAGCCGCATAATATAAAATTCGGGAGATGCCGCACACATTTCCACAAGTAATCCGCCAACATATCAGTTCATTATGAAAATATCAAATTTTTGTCTTGACAACTGAGCTATTGTACAGTTTTCCAAAGAGTAAAGCCAAGGTTTACGGGAAGTTGATTTCCGAAAAATAAAAGCATAGTAGTAAGAAGTATAATAGCTGCACTGGGGAATGTTTATATGTATTATTCCGGGAGGGAAGATGCGATGGAGGAAATAAAAAAAATAAAATTCTGGGAACATATCGGACTTGCTGTAGTTGGAATGCTGTTATTTGCTACAGGTATTAATCTGTTTATTGTGCCGGCTTCGCTGTATAATGGTGGGATTCTCGGTATCAGTCAGATTATCAGAACGTTATTAGTGAAATACCTTCATATGTTTTCAGGAGCTACGGATATTGCCGGAATAATTAATCTGGTGCTTAATGTACCGCTTTTTGTACTGGCATATATGTCTATCAGTAAGAGCTTTTTTGTAAGAACGCTTATATGTGTTATCAGCCAGACAGTATTCTTAAGCTTCATTCCTATTCCTGCATCACCAATTGTAGCCGATTCATTGACTGCGTGTATGATTGGTGGGATTATGACAGGAAGCGGAATTGGGATTGCACTCCGGTTTGGTGGCTCCAGCGGAGGTATGGATATTGTGGGTATGTATTTTACCAAGAAGTATAAGAACTTCAGTGTTGGTAAGGTTTCTCTGGTTATGAATGGTATAGTTTATGGTATATGCGGAATTATGTTCGGGCTTCCGACGGCAATTTACAGTATAATATATTCAGCTGTCAGTACATTGATGACTGACAGGGCACATATCCAGAATATTAATGTAGAAGTTATGATATTTACAAAGGAATCCCCGGAACAGATTGTAAACTGTATTGTTAATGAATTCCACAGGGATGCAACATGGTGGGAGGCAAAAGGGGGATATACGGAGGGCGGCACCTATATGGTATTGACCATACTGTCCAAGTATGAATGTGAACATCTGCGGCCGAAGCTGAAAAGGATTGATAAGCATGCATTTATTGTGGTAAAAGAAGGAATGCATATTGCAGGAAAATATGAAAAGCATTTATAAAGTATGAGAAATATAAAATATATGCGTAAGAACAGCTGAATATTGAATTAAATATCAATATAGTATCATTTTCCTACAAAATAGTTGTAGAATTAGAATTTTTAAGACGATATACTATCACTAGTAGATTGTAATGCCGTTTTAGAACTGATAACTGCAATATATGGAAGGAGAATGTGATTTATGAGAAAGATTATAAAACGCATAGTAACCGGTGCGCTCTGCGCAGCTTTATCGGTTCCGGTAATCCCGGGACAAGTCGGTGTAGTTAAGCCGGTAAAGGCAGCGGAAAATTACTCACCTGTGATGACTGTTAATATGATTGACAGATTAGGAAAGATAATGCATGGTGCATCCGGTTTTCTGTACGGAATAAGCAGTGAGGATGTTCCTACGATGAACCTGATAACGCCATTAAAGCCTAAGGTACTTGCTACAAAGGGAGCACTTGGTACGGAACATCCATATGCAGATGCCCTTGATGTAGCTGAGACATTTCTTGAATCCGGTGGACAGATGGTGCAGATGTATGACAGTAACTTTTATGCCATATTTGGACCAAAGCAGTATTGTCAGGATTATGTTAAGCAGTTTAAAGAAGTGATTGTTCCTTATGTAATTAAGTGGAAGGATAAATGGAAAAAGAAGCATCATTATGATCCGGCAACAGGTCTTGATGATCTGGGGCTTAATATTGATAAAGTGTTAGTATATCTGCCTATAAATGAAGGTGATTCTAACAGAAGTAAGGTGGAAGGAGATGACTTCAGGCAGATATTTGAGGCGTATTATAAAGCAATAAAGGAAGTTGACCCGCTTGCAACAGTAGGTGGCATGAATCCGGCGGAATATTCATGGACCCATGTTCCACCGCAGTGGCAGTGGGATGGCTGGCATACATGGTTAAGCTATCTGTTCGACAATGATGCGATGCCGGATGTTATTACATGGCATCAGCTTGAGCGTAATGAGAACAGATACAAAGCTGATATTGAAGAATTTGCCCACATGAAGAATATATTTGCAGGTGAGGGTAATGAGGATGAACCATATGGCAGGGTTAATAATGAGGATGTCAATAAAATTCCTGCAGACATGCCGCCGGTTGTAATAAATGAGATTGCACAGTCTGATGAATGTGGTGTTCCGGGAGCTCTCGTCAGCTGGATGGGGCGTCTTGAGGATGCAGAGGCTTATGGCTGTCTTCCATTCTGGCATCAGGCAGATAATCTTAATGACCTTGCTGCAGACTCTAACGAAGCCAATAGTGCATGGTGGCTGTATAAGTGGTATGCAGATATGGACGGACAGAGACTTAAGATAACTACTGATGATAAGTGTTCAGGAATGTATGGCATATCAACTATAGATGATAATGCAAAAAAGGTAACAACACTGTTCGGGCTTGGAAGTGAAGACGGTGATGCAGATGTTGTATTACAGGACCTTGATAAAACAGATATTTTTAAGGGGGCAGAAAAGGTCCATGTAAAAATAGATGCTGCATATTTTAAAGGCTTTAACAGTGCAAGTGAGCCTGAAACAATCCTTGAAGGTGCATATGCACTTGAAGGCGGCAGCCTTAACATTAAGCTTAAGAATGTTCTTCGTTCAACAGGATACAGACTTACTGTGACACCTGCGAAGGATAATGAGACACCGGGCAGCCTTAAGACAGGACCATATCATGAAATATACGAGGCAGAAGAAGCTGAACGTGTTGGTAATGTTGGAATAGTTACAAGTACCAAATATTTCCTTTCTGGTCCCCGTGCTGCCGAGGCAACTGATGATAAGAATAATATCGGGGGTTCAGGAGTTAATAACTTTGCTGATAACAGAGGAATTGAATACCGGATTGATATTCCGGAAAAGGGAAGATACAGGCTTGAGTTCATATATGGTAATCAGGTTGGCATGAATAGAGGTAATGAGACAGAACATAAGCCGGAGAACCGTATCCAGAGGCTTACCATCGATGGCGAAGAGACAGACATGATACTTAAGAATACCATGGAAAAGGAATGGACAGCGATATATACACGCTATGTCGATTTTGAAAAGGGTAGTCATACCATAAGTATATTTGGTGATTCTAAGAATGCCGAGGGCAATATTCTTCAGGATGCCCTTCACGTTACAGCTGTGGGAGAATATGGTGCTGACACATCAAGGTACGAAAAAGTATTTGAAGCAGAGGATGGAGATTTTGCATTTAATGCACTTAATCCGGGAGTTAATCCTGTGAAGATTGATAATAATGTGGCAGGATATACAGGCGAAGGATATATTACCGGACTCAATGAAAGGTCTGTTAAGAATGGCGGTGGAGTTCGTTTTAGTGTTGTGGTGGAAAAAAGCGGACTTTATAATGTAAGCTTAAGATACAGTTCGGGAGAATCAGGAAAAGCGACTATATATGCTGGCAATGCTGCAAGGGCATTTGACGGACTTACAAAGGATATCGGTATATCAGCCACTAATGGAGCATGGATGAATACAGAAGCCAATATATACCTGCAAAAGGGTGTCAATATCGTGGATATTGATGCATCCGTGGGTATATTGCTTGATAATATTACTGTAAAAGATATGCCTGGAGGAGCCGGTTATTCAAAAGAAATTAATGCCGTTGATACAATTCCTGCCGCAGCAGACCGAGAGAATGTACCATATGAAGTGTGGTCTGTAAGGTGGAATGAAAGCTATGTTGATACCGTTTACGCCGGATTGCTTAATGGTGCGGAGCCGGTTGCCACAACTAAGCAGGTTGATAAGATTGCGGATACAGGAATTACGCCAACGGGTGAAAACATTTCCTATGTTGTGGGACGCAGTCTGTCCGGTGATAAGGATGCTGAAAATGATGTGGATAAGTATCTTGAATTTGAAGTTGAAGTTCCATCTGCAGGAAAATATGCGATGCAGTTATTCCATTCAAATGATGAGATATTTGGAACACATGGTTATAATACAAAAATTATTGATAAGTTTGCCTGTATCAAGGTAAATGATGATGACGCAAAACGGTATTTTTTCATTAACACCATATCACGTGATACATTCAAGGAAAAGACAGTATATCTTGACCTGAAAGCCGGCATCAATACTATAAAAATATACAATGATGACAGCTGGCATGTAATGAAGGGACTTGATAATAATCAGGCAAAGGCAGCAGGCTTACCGGACTGGAGAGAGGCTGATCCGGGCGAAGAGGTGTCAGGAAGCTACAGTAGCTTTTACTATGATAAACCGGGTAATATTCCTATTGTGAATTCACTTCCTAATTTTAGTAAATTCGTAATAACACCGGTGTTTGTGGGTGGCACAGCCGTACCGGTATCTGACGTTAACAATGCTACAGATAACAATACAACTACAGATAAAAAGGATGCAGCACCAACAACAGCAAACCCGGTTAATGCAGCTCCAGCTGCAAAAAAACCATCAAAGCCATCTAAAGTGAAGCTTAAGAAGATTACTTCACCATCCAGGAAAGCTATTAAGGTCAGCTGGAAGAGAGCAGGCAGGGTGACAGGTTATCAGATTGCACTTGCTGCCAACAAAAAGATGACCAAAGGTAAAAAGGTAATAACCGTTAAGGGTTATAAGATTACAGCCAAGACTATTAAGAAGTTAAAGAGCAGGAAGACTTATTATGTTAAAGTACGCGCTTACAATAAAAAGGGAATACTGAAGGCGTATGGAAAATGGAGCAGAGTTAAAAAAGTAAAAGTAAGATAGATACTTAATATTGTAAACAGTAATATCCCCGGAAAATATTGTTAGGGTAGGCAGTATTTTCCGGGGATTGTGTAAGTTAATTATTATATATAGTTATAATCCATTGACAGAAAAATAATAGTAAAATACGATATAAGTACGAAAAACTATATGATTATAAATCTTATAGATACAGGAACCGTGGTATTAAATGTATCTATGCAGGGATAAATGTAGTTGTAATAGTAAAATAGAGATATATGGATAGAATAATTCGCAGAAAATGAAATAGCCATTTGTAACTAAAACTGCTACAAATGGCTTATTTTCAGCGTTCCCTGCGAGAATCGAACTGGGGGCTGACTCTTAGGAGTGACATGTTGTACGTTTTATCATGTACCGTCAAGTATCAATGGGTCCCATACAATCCCCTTAAATACAGAGGTTACGGGAATTATGAGTGTTATATCATGCCTGTTGATTTTAGCTGATAACTGATGGTTTTATTTAAAGAAATTAGAAAGTTATTAGAAAATGTATTGC
>DEDL01000014.1 GCA_002349525.1 Lachnoclostridium sp. UBA2905 | reverse complement strand
GTGCGTGGGGTTATACGGTTACTTATCTACTGCCGCTCACACTGTGGGAATCAAAATCCTTGATAGGAAAACATGCTATAGCTGCTGCCGCTGCCCCATCTACCACTCCACCGCTTCACCTCCGGTCTCGTCCACACGCTCCCCTGCCTCTTTCGCTTCACCCGGTTCTTATCCAACCCATAGCAGTCTTCTCCGCTTCACCTCTTTACAGCCCTAAAGTGCACTGTTAAAACACAACGCCCCCTTTAATATTCCCGGAGTAAGGTAAGAAGCATTGTTTAGTAGTAGTGCTTTTGACTTTGCTCTTCTTACCCGGGAAGGGGGCGTGTGTAAATGAATTATTTGGTTGTTACTGCTCTATACTGTGCCAGGTTGTGCAGATTAATTCGTTCACAGAATTTTCACGGTACCTGACCCCAACGTGTCTTTCTCAGACGCTAAACTATGTCTTGTATGTTTCATTGTTGTATGGGTTGTAACGAATCATTATGGTTCCGTTCGATTAACAAACTGTGCATTAACTTTAGCATGAGTATAAACAATCCAGTCTTCATCTGAACTTAATACTGTGGTTCCAGTTGCAGTATCAACAATAGCTGCCGTCATGTATAACTGGTAATTTGAATACAGGTATTCTGAAACACCTTCGAAATCATCAGCTGTTATAACATCAAATGTTACTCTTGCATCAAACAGCTTTTCTTCAGCATCATAGTTTATAAGCCAAGATGATGAATCGCCAGTTAACGGGAATGTGTAGATATAATCTCCATCCACATAACTCTTTACAGCATCCGATGTTATTTCATCCTGAACGCCATCTGCATCAGCATCTTTACTCTTAAGCTTAAAGTTTTCTAAATAGGTGTTAATTAACACATCCTCATAACTAAACTCAGATGAATTCTTATTTTGCTTTTGGTTAAGAGTAAACGTCAGCTTTAATGAATGATTACCGTCAAGATATGTATTCGGAAGAGTAGATAAATCAATATTGGCTATTGCCTCAATATGTTCTTTATCACCTTCTACAGGATACTTCTTTCCAGTATTAATATATTTAGCGTTAATACCTAACGAGCTGAAGTTCTGACTCTGCTCTCCGGTCTTATCATATTCGTCCGGATAAACCTGATCATCAGCTGTGAGCATCAATTCAAGCGCTTGCTGTCTTCTCATGTAATATCTATGGTTTTTAGCTTCATCCGAGGTTCGCATGTTCGAATGTTCAACACCCGCCTCCGAAAAGTCAAGATTTGCAGATGCGTGGAAATCATTACCACCGAATGAACCTTCAAAGGTCTTTGACATAAACATGGTTGACAAATCATCTTCATCACTGGTGAACTTGATTCTAACAGTAGCCGTCTGGGTACTTGACCAGTTTGGTGCTTCCGTTGCAGATGGAATGTCAAGACGTACAGGCTCAACATATACATACGGAACATCATTACGGCTTACTTCTCTCACTGTATTAGTCTGCTCCGGATCAGAAGAAGTAGATATAGTCCATGTGTACTCATCAATCTGTGAGATTCGAGAATTGCCTGTCTTTTTACCCTGTAGTTCTTCCTTTTTATTCATATCCAGAAGGAATCCCTGATATAAAGGAAGATTTTCAGAATGAAGCTTATTCTGGAAATATGTCTTGTTCTTGGACTCTACAAACTTAACGACTGAAGTCATTGTTATTTCCAGTTCATGGTTATCCTTAGAAATAACAAGATTTCCTGTCTGATTCGAAAAACTAAGCGTCTGCTCGAACATATTTCCCAAATATACATTTGTATTTGTTTCACTCTTCTTCTTACTGATTACATCACCACCAAGAGTTGTAGGGCAAGATATTGTGAACGGATATGCATTATCTGTTTTCAGCGTATTGTTTAACACATTATCTTTCGAATATGCATACATACTGATATAATACGATTCCACTACATCCGCCGTCGCAGTAAGATCATAACGTGTTGCGCTACCGGAAGTGTACTCCTTAAAATACTTTACGTTTTCACCGCTTGAATCATAAGCACAAGCAATAATTCCACTTGTTCCAGCTGATACCTCATAGTACTTACCTGAACTATTTGTTGAATAACGAATCGTATTTCCAACAAGGTCGTAGAACGATACACCCTCAAATGGCGTTGTTCCATCGCTTTCCTTGAATTCTGTGAAAACAATATTATCCTTCGGATAGGATCCCGTGGATGAAACAGTCATTCCTGAACTCTTATTCAGATAATATGCCTTATCTCTGTTATTATTGGCATCCACAAGTACAAACTGTGTGCCATCTGCAAGATCCTTATCACTGGCGTAGTTAAATGTAACGATTTTATCGCTACTCCAAGCCAAACCTTTTCCAGTACTAAGAATTGTAGTTATATCTGCTGCAGAATACTTAAACTGCACATAGGCAGTCATCCAGTTATCAAATGTGCCTGCATAAACATTATTTCTGCTGATTTCATCATAATCTGCTGCAACATAATCTGCGCCCTGAAGTACATCAGAATGGAACTCAAACTTAGCCATCTTCTGCGTCAGTACAGGAACAAAAAGATGATACGCTACTTCTTTGTTATCCATAGGATTTAGGAACTGAACATCAATAAGAGTAAACTGACCTACGCCTTTATTCAAAGAATCCGCTTTATTCTCTCGCATATAATACTTCGAACCACTAATATATATACTCTTGTTAGCGTCCGTTTCGCTTGTAATAACACTATACTGCCCAGTTCCTGAATTGTAACGGCACGGCCATATTTTAATGTTATACTTGTTATTTACGTTTGCAGATGTATACGAATCAGTTGTATTAGTCATCAACCTTATGTATGACTCAATAAATGCGGTATACTCGTAATTTGTCGCAGCTCCACCTAATGATATTACAGGAAAATCACTGCCATCATACCCATCAGGAAGACCCATTTCATTTCCGTAGGTGGAAATCCTTACATCAGCATCAGCACCAGCCTCAAGCATTGTTTTGACATATGCTCCGTTTGTCGTACTATCCGTGCGAGAATAAGCACCTTCATACGCCTTTTTGTATAGCGATGAATTATATACAGTATCACTCGCACCTGCGTTTTTATCACCAACAACAGCATTAGCAACAGCATAATAATCCAGTATTGGTTCACCTGTCTGTTCATCGGTTACCGGGTTGCCAGTCTCAGGATTTGTTCTCGGTACACTGTACAAAGCAATTCCGTCACTTGTTAAGAATGACTGGCTTTCTCCTGCAGCACCCATATCTGTTCTCGGATTAACGTTAGCATAAGGGAAATAGTCTTCTCTTGCTCCCGAGCCAACATATGCTAATGAAGTACCGACTGGCAGATCAGACAAATTAGACGGAATTTTATTAGCTGAAGTAGCAGTTTCACAAACGCCTCTGTAATCTGAACAAATGATATAGTTGTTACTATTACTACCAGAGCCTATGTCAACCGACAATCCGCTTCCGTTATAAGTGTTGTCCTTTCTGCTGAATGCAACTATTTTAATTGCAGAACTTCCGGCCGTGCCTATAAAGTTGCCTTTCGTTGCACTTGTCGTAGCTTCCGAACGTCCGGCAAAAACGTTATCATACGAAGAAATGTTATAGCCATCAACCTCCACGCTTGTTGTACCAACAATACCGCCCAAAGCTTTGCCGTCAGCACCTCTCAATGTACAATCATGAACAGATGAATTTACGATCGATCTGGTACCGTTGTTAGCGAAACCGATCAAGCCTCCGCAGGATTCTGCTGCTGAAATAGTATAGTTATATACATTAACACCATCAATATCATACTTGTATGAATAATTATCATATCCTATAACTGGAGTATCATAATACTTCTCTGTAATAAATCCGCCTGTAATACCACCAGCGTTTTTTGCAGAAGTGATAGTATACCCACTTGTCTTATTATCCGCAAATATATCACAGTTATATATTTTTATCTTAGGCGATGTACCATAATTCGGCAAATCGGTATATTTATCAATATATCCGAATAAGCCCCCCGCATTTTGACCACTAATGCTTATATTACTAACAGAAGAATTAGTAATGATTATGGATTCTGCTTTTCGTACATAACCAATGTATCCACCTACTGCATTTGTTGTTATTTTACTGGGGTAAGAGCTAGTAGACTGACCACTAATATCATTAATAATCTTTGCCTCGCATTTCCCTTCTTCATAATATCCGGTAACAGACAAATTATTGATCCAGATATTAACACTATGACCGTTACGAATTCCGCCTATGACAGCGCTCGTTCCGCAACCTCCGTTAAAAGAATGATTGGTTATGCTTAATTCCATAGAGCTCTTATAATAATTATCGTTGCTTCTATTCTCTGTATCGAGAGTATTTGTATTAGGAGCAGTATTAACGTAAACGCTCATATATCCGGCATGACTTCCAGCCACAATACCGCTACAATGGCCACCGCCACAGTTTATTATGGTTTTTTCCGCATCACATCCATTGACAAAAATATAGTTCATATTATTGCCGTATCTCATATTTCGTTCAGTAATATTTACCCTGCCAATATAACCGCCAACCATATATGGACCAGACACAGTCATTCCATCCATATCAGCATTAACAAGATTTATATAATCATCAATACAAAGTACACCAACTACACCTCCTACTGAATGACTGTGCCTTATAAAATTCTTACCAGTATTATCATCTCCTGTGTATCCGCTTGATTGTGTGATTTCACTACCTCCACTTGAATATTCTTTAACAATCACCTGCCCGGATAATGTGAAATCCCCAATATAATATCCGGAAGCAGTATTGAATGTCGTATTATCCTTTCCGCTTTGAGGAATCTGCTTTACATAATTAAATAAACCAAAGCCTATATGATTACGTGCTGTACTACTATTAGTACCCTGAGCAGTACCAGTTGATTTATAAACAGTATATATGTAATTGTCAGATGCATTCGAATATGTTTTGTAATTCAGATTTATGTAAACATTGCTATTGTTTCCTTTAAGGCCATAAATCTTCATGACAAACTTTCCGTCTTCGTCATTCAGTGTGCTAGGATCCACGCTCTCTACTTCAGTAGTTGCTCCGTTTGCTAATCCATCCAACCTACAAATTGACCCAATCCCTCTGAAGCACTCAGGCAGCTTGTAATCGCCACCTGTAGTTGTCAGCTCAATCATGTAGGTACGATTTGTCACAGTTCGGGCAAGATATGACTCTCCCGAACCGGAAGTATACTTAGAAATGATATACGGAACACAAGTAGTGCTGTTTACTCGGTCTCTACAAGATTCTGTCCAATCAGTTGTAGCATCAGCCTTTATTGAATTATCGCTATTCGTCACGTCTCCGACATAGTTATAATTTGCAAGATGTGTTGCCGCATACTGTGCAGCAGAATTGGCATTATACCTTTCAGTTGCTCCATCATAAGCTACACCATATGCATATATACCGTTAGCCGACGGAGCACTACCTGCACCAGACTGTGTAATTAAAGACAGCATGAATAGAGACTGTCCATCAGGAATGCACAGCTTATCCTTTGCATTTGTCGCAGTAAAATCACCAAAAGTAATAATACTATCTCCTGGTGTTTTATTTACGTCAGCGATTCTGTAATTCTTATTGCTGTTATCAAGAGTGTACGCCCCCGTACTACCGCTGTAAGAATTTGTTTCGTTTATTGCATAACCATTGATAACTCTTCCCACAAACGGATTAATATAAAGATGTTTATAATCTGTTGACTTACTATAGCTATTTGCAGCTGTATCTGCTCCAACCAGGAACGAACCATCTGTAAGTGATGTATTATTTAATGGATTAGTCGGCATATTTCTAAATACCAAGCCACCATTAACTATAACGCCAACATAACCTCCTATAGTGTATAAATATTGCCCTGTACTGGCCACTCGAAGATAGTTGGCATAGCTAACTTTCACATTATCTATAATATTATCTCCGCCCATGACCTCGCCAATAACGCCGCCATAGTAAAAGCCTGTCTGACTATACGAAAAAGCCGAAGTATTAGCTGCCGTAGTTACAACATTATTGGATGAAGTATTGATTTCAATAACAAGATTCTTAATTACTGATCCATTACTAACTTTTATTAGGGGAGCAGTAGTATTATTTTTAATCTTTGCTCCCGACGCACCAACAATAACACCTCTAAATGCGTATTTACCATCTGAGTTTCCTGTAGTCGCACCAAGACCAACAAAGGAAGTAAGCGTTAACTCGCCTTGTATCTGATAGTATGCTCCGCAAAGATACTCTCTGACCTGAGCAGCAGTCCAATCGGAAGCGCCATCACTCGTACTTGTATAGGTAGTATTCCCCTCTGGACAAGTATACAAACTAGAACAGGTGTGATTTGAATCATTATCCATGCACCAATGATTATAACTGCTATTAGAGTGAAGAGCTACAGTTTTTGGCAGACAGATATTCTGAAGGTTTGATCCTCCATTAATCATAGTGGCTATATCCTGCAACTGTTTAGGAGTGGTTATTACGTATGGATGATCATATGTTCCACATCCACTAGTCAAATCCGTTGACAGCACATTGACCTTGATTTCCCGATACTTAATACTTGCTGCAGAAGGCGGAGTATACCCGGGAATATCATCTTTATCAGAAAAGTACCTGACATAAGGCAGGAAATTTGAACTGAAACCTGTTTCATATTCAGATGTTGTAGGCACAGCTTCTGGATTAACATACTTTCTTCCGACATCCGTAGAAGCATAATACTTCATCTCTGAATTTGCATACTCCACAGAATCTGTAAGTTCACGACCATAAGTAACATTACCAGGCGTATGTGAACTTCCTGTCCAGTCTTCCGTCGCCTCAAAGTTATAAATTGCAACAGAGTTTGTATTTACATCAAATTTATTAAGAAGTGTCGCATTTTTGAAAATAGATCTACTAGTACCATAAATGGTTGTGAGACCACTAAGATTGGTTTTTCCTGAAGCATTTCTTCCATCAATCTTAATGTCATCAAATTTGAGGTTAATATCATTTCCCACAACATTGCCAATCAAACTCGATGCGAACGTTGTACCATCGTTCGGATATCCAGACAGGCGCACTGAATTAAGCGTAAGAGATGAATTTGAATTAATGGAATGGATAAATAAGTAACCATTATCATCCTTATCTCCACTTGTTCCTCTTAAGCTAAGGTTATTGAATGTAATATTTTTATCCCTTGTAGTAGTTAGACTTCCGTTAAGCGAATGATTAATTAATACACCAGAATAAGTGTTATCCTTACCGACGCTTCCGGCAAATGTAACAGCACCTACCACACTGATAGACCCATTCATTTTTTTGAACAGACCCGAATGCATTAAATAGTGCTGTGAAGCTCCAACTGTTGTTCTATTCGATTCATCTGTATTACCTTTGGCAACAGCTGCATTTTCTGCTTTTTCTATCTGCTCATTATAAAAAGTAATCGTTGTAGCGGCAGATGCGTTTCCCAATGTAATACTAGTGCCAGATGCGATATCTATCGGATAATACGATATACCATCCATTTCAAAAGTGCCTGTAATCGTATTTCCACTAAAGGGATTTGTGAAGCACCTTTGAATATTAGTCGAGGCATATTTATTCAGACTCCATATAAGAAGTTTCCACCCGTCCTGTCCGGTCGTGAAGCCAGTCTTATGTGCAGCCACATTATAATAGTATCTCGATTTTTCATTCTTTAATGTCTTATTAAACTTGTTCTGATATGAATTACAATTTGTTCCATCCATCTTTAAATCTTCAGAAAGACAGATAGATATAACACCATTTCCGTTATCTAGAATACTCTTTCCAGAATATGCTACAAACTCATCATATACACCAGCAGTCATGCCTGGTACTACTACGCCAGAGGAACTCAGTGTATAACTATCCGAAGCCTGATTTTCTAGGTATAGGGATGATAAATTGTCATTTTCATCATGATATCCATAATCAACAACAAAGCCGAATTCTGTGACATGATTTGATTCTATAGCAGCTCCGACCTCATCTTTAATCACTAAAGAATCTACTTTTAAGCCTTTTGTTTTTACCTGCCAATAACCGGTAGCTTCATAGCAAAGCGCAGAAAGCTTTGCGGCATCAGTCCAAAGCACATTAGTTGCACTAAAAGTATTATTTGTAAGTTCTGTATCAGTGTTTAACCATGAACGACCAAGCATTCCGCCAGTTGTTGTGGTTGCATTATTCTTGACCTCACAACCAGAAAATGTGTTTCCTGAAAGAACGACCTTTCTGGTATCGTCAGAGGCTCCAGCACCCTTATACTTGATATCCGCAATAAGACCCGCCATATGGAGATCAGCGGCAGTGCTTGTAGCAGATCTCCCATTTACTTTAAAAGACAGAGTAGAGTCTTTTATTTCTATATTGAAGGATTCTGTAGAATCTACATATGCAATTCCCCCCGCAGCCTTAAATGTATCACCAAGGGAGCCAGATGCAACTATATTAGGTGCTAATGTAGAATTAGTGACGGAAATCTTAGCACTGTTTGATTTGTTAATCTGTCCAGCCAATCCACCAATATAATGATTTGCTCCATGTACACCTTTATAATCTATTTTTACATCAATAATACAGTTAGAAACAGTCATTCCAGCTGTAATATCAGCAGCAACGCCTCCTATTAAAACAGAGTTAACATCGGCATCACAATCAAATTCCCCTCCAATTGTGAGTTTTTCAACAGTACCTCCTCCGATTTTTGCAAATAGCCCATTGTACTGATGAGCATAAATCTCACCTGTACCTGTTTTGCCATCCGTACATATTCCATATTTCTCGCCTGTTGCAAGAATTATTTTATCTGTTGAACTGCCTGTCGCTCCACTGATTTTTCCGGAAAACGCAACATTAACTCCATCATCTCTTGTCAGACTGGTAATACCTGTTCCTGAAAGAGAGATTTCCCCACTTATTGTCAATTCTGTAGACGCAAGAAGAGAGGAACTTGTTTTTTCAGAATCGTTAAATTTCAGCGCACCGCAATCACCAGTGTTAAGTTGCATATTAAGCGCAGTCTTAACAATATCCTGTTTTGTAGTCATTGCTAAAACAGGACTATCTACAGTAACTGTATGTGTAGAAGAATTGTAGGTGAGTGCTTTTGTTGTACTTCCTTCTGTAGTATCTTCTATATTCTTAAGTGCACCGTTATCATCTTTATTTAAACGAACAACATCGCCCCAAGTACCGATATCATCTACATACTGATTATCTGTATATCGTTCAAATCTCCATCCACTTTCATATGATGCGGAAGTTTCTTCTCCAGTACCAAGGGCATATACTAATGAGCCACCTCTTTGTCCTACCAGTTGTCCTCTGGAACTGCTTCCAGTTTTTGAAGAATCGGTGTAACCCGGTGCTTCCGTGAGATCCGTTTTACCACTTAATCTAAGGATACCTCTGTCCAGATATCCTACAACACCGCCGCCTTTATAATTGCCAGTGGTAGTAAGCTTAAATGATCCAACATCAAGCAAACTGCCTTTTGTGCCAGTTTTACCAAACAAACCACCAAAATATGTGGCTGTTCCGTGACCGGAAGTTGCGGTAACAGAAACATCATCCACCTTAATATATACAGCTGAATGATCACTAGCACTTCCATCAACAAATCCGACTAATCCACCATAGGCAGAACCGGCAGGACTTCCGGATTTGCTCATAGAAACAGATACATGTTCAATATCAAGTGTCTTTGAAAGATCTGTAGAAAGATACTGTCCAACAAGTCCTCCAAAAACATCTACGGCGCTATCACCTGATACCACAACACTAACATTAAGGTGAGTATTACTGTCGGCCCCCACGAATGAAATGTTTTTATCCGCTCCATCAAGAATACCAACAAAACCTCCGGCATTCTTTGCGCTTACAGTACAGCCATTAGCGCCATAATAAGTATTAAACGTCTCATCGGCAGTTGCCAGATAATAGCCAAAAATACCGCCTGCCGCTTCTCCGGCAGAAACAGTATCCTGAGATGCATACACCTGTCTGGTCTGTGTAAGGGCATTTCCCTCGCCATACTCATTCTTATAAATGCAGACAGTACCCCCGGTACACTTTCCAACAAGCCCTCCGGCATAAGAATCTGAGCCGGATGCAGTTATAGTTTTAGCTGTTGCTAAATCATAGTATACGGTAGGGTCTTCTGTATCAGGCTCAAGATAGATATTAAGTGCCGTACCGGAAGCCATCTCTCCGACAATACTTCCTGCTGATTTTCCATCTCCTGATGTAGAAACGGTGTACCCTATGCGAGGGGTGTATAGTGAACTACCTTTCAAAGTAAAATTGACTGTGGAATCCTGCCCCATAGATCCACATGCAAGACCAACACTATTATCAGATACAATATTCGCATCATGATTCGTTGCACACGCTGCAAAATCCAGCACAAGATTTACATATGAAGATTCTCCCACAGTTCCTATAATACCGGAAAAATCATGTGCATAGTCATTCGATTCATCAACATAAGGGCTCGCCATAATATTCCATGTGGCAGACGAAGCGCTACTATTTGTATCATGAAGTACTGTATTAGCCAACAAAGGAGCGTTTCCGGATACTGTTTCTGAACGAATGATGGAAAGAGTCTGATTAGTGCCATCCTGGTTAACAATGTCAACAGAATCATAGACACCATCAAAAAGAGGCATCGTTGACTTTATAGCCACGATACTACTGTCAACCTGCATTATTTTGATTCTGCCCATAAACGGCTTGCTATTTGATCCTAAAGAATAAAAATCCTTACTAACAGTTTCACTGAAAGAATGATTCTTCTCAAGAACCCACATTTCATTAAAATCTATTCTGATTTCGGCTGTTTGATATCTGGTTGCAAAAGCACTATCAGTTGCATAGTTGGCTGAAAAATCATATAGTTCCTCAAGGGAACCTATAGTAATAGGTTCTGTCGTTGAATTGGCAGCGTGAACTATATGTGGAATACCAAAATTCTCAAATATCCCTTCAAGCCCCGGAACATACAAGGATGCAAGGAGCATAGAAGTAGAAATGAGAAGTGCAATTGCCCTTTTCACCAGATTATTCGTTTTTCTTTTTCTTCTGTCAGCATCCTTCATCTATCTTCACCTCGTTAACTGCCACTACCTGTTTCTACCCAATTGTTAGAATCAGGAAGATAAGTTTTGATAACCGAATTACGGTAGTCATTGCTTCCGCTTGTGTCGGTTTTATAAAACTGTACTTCATATCTATTTTTTTCTTGAGAATCAACCACAAGGGTTATCGAGCATGTTCCGGAACCTGTAGAAAAATCAGATTCAGATAAACTGGGACTACCATTTACTTCGGCACCACTAATGTAAAACTTATTCTCTGGATTCTGCAAAAACTGTTTGTTTATTGTAAGAATATCCGAATTCCAGGAAAAAGTAATTCTTCCTTCACCGCTTCCTTCAAGGATATAGTTATAACCGTCATACACTTTATTATTATCTAGTTCTTCAAGCGTTCCCGTCCAACCGGATTCCACTGTCTTAAGATATCTTACTGAAATATAGCCCTTCAGCGTTGGCAATGATGTATCTTTAGGTGTAGCTATCATTTCAACACAATATCCGGGAGGAGTATCGCCAAGTTCAGCACTGTCAAAATGCACATTAAAGCAGTCCGGATTAACCTTTCCGGCATTCATTCTGCAATTCTCAAAAGTAACCGGAACAGAACTATTGTTAAATACTGCATTCGTTCCGCCATTGTAATTTATGTAATAGCTATTGCTCAATTCGCTTAAATCTTCACCCGTCAGCGGAGTAAATGTAGTACCGTCATGCGTTCCTATTCTTGCCGCCACATCGTACTCTGTAACAGTATTACGATAAAGGGAGGCCTTAGGGTATGGATAATTAAATACATAAACTTCTGCATCAGGATCAGCGCTCTGGCTGTAAAACGATTTTCTGGATGTCATACCTGCAATACTTGTATCCATGCTATCCGAAGAAAAACGAGCTCCGGCTCCAGCGTCTGTAGAAACAACCCTTTTAACAATATTTATTCTGGTAAAAGCCGCATAAGATATCAAGGAAGTACAGGTAATAACACAAACTAAAAACCATACAGTTATCCAGTTTTTACGCATTAGTTTTAATATTTTTTTCAAGCCTGCTCCTCCTTCTCACAATTTCTTAATAAGCATTTAATTCAATAAACATAATAATTAACACTTAATCCACCTGTGCTGTTATATAAATCAGGTCGGTTTCCTTGTCATTTCCTTCCGGGAAATCTCCTGCATCCCAGCTCACTTCCAGAACATAGTAATTCAGAAACTTGTTTTCTTCACCAGTATATTCATTATATGCTATTGCTCCATCCATTGCTTTGGCCTGTATAGATGCTTTTGATTGCCAATAAAGCGGTTCTGCATAGTATTGTACGTGATTGCTTCCAGAACCATCCGAATAATTCGAATCAGTGTAGCTCTTTTCTGTATAATTGCTGTTAGCTATAAGTCTTCCATCTACCTCTACAGCATTTATATATCCACCATAAGCATTCAAATTCTCGGAATCGATAAACTGAGCAGCCTTCGAGTAACGATGAACCACCTGATCTTTATCCTTATATTCTACTGTACCTCCGTTGTCACTATGCGCACGATAAAGAGTATATGTAAACGGAATATTCGTAGTGTGTGCAATCTGAAGATTATATCGACTAACATCTTCTCCTTCTACACAGAATACAAAATTCTGAGAACCGCTCTCTGATCCGTTTCCGACATCTATACCTGACATCTCAAACTGTATGATGTCCTCATTGAATCCTGATTTAATGGATAGTTTAGCAGGAGAGTTTACCTTAGCCATAGTCGCCGCTTGTTTTCTGTTTGAGAACCACGCATACGTTGGAATAATTACCAATATCGCCATTGTCAACACAATTGATACTACGAGCTGTATCTTTTTTTGGGTTGACAACTTATTCAGTTTTTCTATGATTTTTTTCAAAACAAGTCACCAACCCTTTCTCTACTAATCAGCCTGATCAGCTATTATCTCAACCATGATATAGCCGACTTTGTCACCTATCGTCTGATCGGCATTATTGTATCTGTTGCTGTAAAAGCTATATGTTGTGGGTGAATCAATGATTTCCTGAGCCTTTGTATTTCTTGCTGATTCCGCTCCACTTTTAGCAATCTCTATACCAGAGAAATCATCACTTTCAATGATTTTTTCCAAATAACTGTCCGGAGAAGCAAATAACTCTTTACGCAATTCTGTTGCCCCGGATGTATCCATATCCTCAATATCCAATTCCAAAATGTTACTCAATTCTTCTGGCCAGAACCAATAGATTTCAACTTCAGTAACATCATTTATTCCACTTACCACAAATCCATCTTCCGGAATTAGATGCATCTCTTTGACACCGTCATAGTCTTCATCTGCCAAGTAATACATACTAATATGTGTTTTAGTAAAACCTATAGCCGCTCCTTCATTTGCATCATCCGGATCCATAGCTGTAATGACATCTTTTTGATGACCTGCCGTATGTCCAGTATCATCAGTGGTATAATACTCCGTTTTGTAACACGTGATAACAGGTTTTATCAACACATTGAAACCACTTGCGTTTTCCCGAACCGGAACTATGCTGAACTTAAGAACTCCATGGTCACCCGGGCTCAATCCGTACTGTGTGGACTCTAATTTCTGTATGTTATCCAAATCCTCTTGAGTAGGAGGAGTGTTTTTATTCCAAAGATTCTCCATCTGATGGGTATTTGTCAATTGAAGTATTAGTTTTGATGAAGATGGTGTTGTTTCAGTGCCACTGGAATATTCAGCATCAACCCTTGTTATGTAGTCATCATAAAGGCCCCCGCTCCCAGAAGTCCTTAGTTCGAAGAGGCCAGCTTGGGATTTAACGCCCATCCCGCTCGTTCCAACTTCCCTATTCATCGTAAACCACGCGATAGTTGCAAAGATCAGAATGAT